>CAJTZL010000031.1 GCA_910583695.1 uncultured Oscillibacter sp. | reverse complement strand
AGTCCGCAGACTGGCGGGGGGAATCCAATGGGGGGACGAAGTCCCCTCTTTGAGCCTTAGAGTCCCGTATGCTCCCGAATGTACTTCCGCCCCTTCATGGCGTACTCCAGGGGATTCGCCTTGGCGGGGTCCTGCTCCGCCTCCACCAGCAGCCAGCCCTGGTAGCCCGCGTCCGCCAGCGTCTTGAAGACGGGGTCAAAGTCCACGTTGCCGTCGCCGGGCACCGTGAACGCGCCGTTGCGCACGGACTGGAGGAAGCTCCAGTTGTTCTTCCGGGCCTCCTCCACAACCGGCAGCCGCATGTCCTTCAGGTGCACGTGGCCCACCCGGTCCACATACTTTTTCAGCATGGTCAGGGGGTCCTCGCCGGCGAAGGTGAAGTGGCCGGTGTCATAGCAGAGGAACACGTACCGGGGGTCCGTGTTGGCCATCATGCGGTCCGTCTCCTCACTGGTCTGGACCACGGTGCCCATGTGGTGATGGAAGCAGAGCTTGAAGCCCCGGTCCGCGGCGATCTTGCCCAGCTTGTTCAGCCCGTCGCAGAAGAGGGCCCATTCCTCGTCGTTCATCACGTGCTTGTGCCCGCCGGTGAGAACCGGGGTGTCCATCTGGCCCTGGATAGAATAGCTCTGCTCGCTGACGTTGATCCGGTTGGCGCCCACGGCGGCCAGGAAATCCAGGTTGGCCCGGAAGTCCTTCTCCTCCTCCTCAAAGGGTCGGGTCAGAAGGAAGGAGGAATACCAGCGGCTGGCAATGCGCATGCCCCGCAGGTCCAGGGCCTTTTTCAGCTCGGCGGGGTCGGTGGGGTACTTGTTGCCGATCTCGCAGCCGGTGAACCCGGCCAGCGCCATCTCGCTGACGATCTGCTGGAAGGTGTTCTCGCCGCCCAGCTCCGGCATATCGTCGTTGCACCAGCCGATGGGCGCGATGCCCAGGAAAACATTTTTGGAATCAAACATGGGAATGGACCTCCTTGAATTGATCGTTCTTGAGGCCCGGAGGGGCCTCTGGGGGAACGGGGAAAGCCGGTGGAAACACGGCGCTTCCGCCGCCGTTTTCACTATAAAGAAATTAGCATTTTCCCGGTGAAAAATCAACGCTTTTTCTCCGCGTTTTCGAAAATTTTCTGTATTCGCCAAAGGTTCTCCGGCTTTTTTTACGCTTTGACGGACGGGTTGGCGGAATTTACGCAAACGTTCACATTTGCACGCGGAGCTCACCAGCGGTCCGCCCAGCCCACGGCGTCTCCCTCCGTCTCGAAGGGCTCCGGGAAGGCGCCGGACGCCAGCATCTCCTCCCGGATGGCGGCGGAGAGGTCCGGCACCGTCCCGGGCCCGTAGGAGGCGAAGGCGGCGCTGTCCATGAGGATGGCCCCGGCCCGCTCCATGTCCTCCAGGTTCACCCGCTGGATCTCCTCCGTCTGGGAGGAGCAGCAGTCCGTCAGCACCACGGTGTTGTACTCCAGGGCGATGGCATCGTAGCAGGTGGTGCGGACGCAGTTGGGGGTGGTGGTGCCCGCCAGGATGACGGTCCGCACGTCCAGGCGGCGGAGAATCAGGTCCAGCTCCGTCTGGAAAAAGGCGCTCCACCGAGGCTTGATGATGCTGTAATCCCCCGGTTGGGGCCGGAGGGCCTCCGGGGCCTGGGCGCTGTTGGGCCCGGTGGAGGCGGGGCGGCAGGCGTGGCCCCCGGCCTTCCAGGCGGCGTAGCGGGTGAGCTCCACGTCGCTGCCGTCGGCGCGGTAGATGCGCTTGACGAAAAAGATGGGGATGCCCTTGTTCCGGGCCAGATCCAGGGCTCGGGCGCAGGCGGGAACGGTGGTCTGGGCCCCTTTGATGCAGTGGCCGCCCCGGTGGTCCACAAAGCCGTTTTCCATGTCGATCAGAATCAGGGCGGAACGGGTGGGATTTGGTTTCATGGCAGTGCTCCTTTCAAACAACTCAGTAGGTAAAGGGAATCCCCCGGTCGATGAGGTCCGCCAGCAGAAGCCGCGTCCCCACCATGCCCGCGCCGGGGCGCAGAAGGACCTCCCCCTCCCGGTCCAGCAGCTGAACCGTGGAGATGGGGCCGATTCCGGTGGAATGCGTCCGGAGGCGGGCCGCCGCCACATGGGAGAGCGGAATCTCCCGCACCGGGCCCCAGAGGGGCCGCCAGAGAAAGCGGCTCCCCAGAAACTCGATCCGCTCCCGCCGCACCAGAACCAGGGCCGCCAGGGTCCCCAGGGGGAAGGGCAGGAAGCACAGGGCCTCCGGCCACGCCCCGTCCAGCAGACAGGCCAGATCCAGGGCGGCCAGCAGCAGGCCGCTGAGGGCAAGTATCCAAATAAGCGCGCCAGAATGGCGGAGGCAGCAGCCCTCCGGCACCCGGGCGGGCAGGTCCAGCTCCAGCGCCTCCCGCCGGGGCCCCGGACCCAGGGGCGGCGGGGGAAGGTCCCGGCCCTGGGGCGGGCGCTGCAAAAAGACCGCCTCCCGGCTCCGCAGGTCCGCCAGCAGCGTGTCCAGCCCGTCCATCGTCACCTTCAGGCGGCAGAGCACCTGACGGCGCTCGTCCCACAAAACCACCGTCTCCCGGCCCCGCCGGGCCTGGACAAAGGCCACGTCGGAAAAGAAAAATTCCTCCTCCGGCCGCCGCCGTCTCCGATAGGTCAGCCGTTCGCCGTCCACCTCCAGCCGGACCTTCCGGACCTCCAGGGCCCAGAGCACGCCCAGCGCAGTCAGCCCGGCAAAGGCCAGGACCACATAGGGATAGAATGGGTCGTACACCTGCCCCGCCTCCGTCAGGCAGACCCCCAGCAAAAAGGTCCCGCAGGGAATCAGAATCCAGGGAAGGACCCGCTCCGCCCGGGAGGGGCGGACCACATAGCGGGCGGGGATGTGGACAAGGAGCCGCCGCCTCCGGGTCTCCTCCCGGGGAATGCGCCTTCCAAGGAACATAACACCGCCTCCTCAGCGTTTTTCAAACACGTGCACCCGGAAGGAGGTCCGCAGCGACAGCCGGTCCAGGGCCGCCAGGCGCTCCGCCCCCGCCCTGGGGGTCCTCCAGAAATAGGGGGTCATGCGGAAGAGGTTCCGGATGTCCTCCCGGCGCTCCAGCAAAACGGTCCCTTCCACCGGGACGATCTCCCGGTAGGAAAAGCCCTCGTAGGGGGTCTCCTTCTCCTCGTTGGGGTAGGGCCTGTCATAGAGCACCTCTTTCATCTCCCAGAGGTGCTCCGCCCCGGGGACCACATAGAGGAACCATCCGCCGGGCTTCAAAACCCGCCGGAACTCCTCCAGCGCCAGGGGCGAAAAGCAATTCAAAAGCCCGTCCACGCTGCCCTCCGCCAAGGGCAGGCGATAGGAGGAGGCCACGGCGAACTCCGCCTCCCGCTCCCGCCGGGCCGCCGTCCGGAGGGCAAATTTGGAGATATCCGTCCCCGCCACGCGGGGGCGTCTCCCGGCGGAGCGGAGGGCCTGAAAGACTCCGGCGGTGTAGTACCCCTCGCCGCAGCCCGCGTCCAGAAGGGCGGGCGCTTCGCCGGAAAGGGACAGAATTTGACTACAAATTGTATTTAATAGCGATTGATAATACCCTGCGGACAGGAACTCCCGCCGGGCCAGCACCATGTCCCGGTCGTCGCCGGGGAGGGCGGAGTGCTTCCGATTGGGGGGCAGCAGGTGGACGTAGCCCTCCCGGGCGAGGTCGAAGCTGTGCCCTTTGGGACAGCGGCAGACCCCCGCCTCCCGCTCCAGGGGAGCGGCGCAGAGGGGACAGCAAAAGAGGCTCATGCCCTTCCGCCTCCCGTCACGTCGTTGATCCACTTTCCGCCCTGCACCCGCCAGAGGCAGAGGGGGAACTTCACCACGCTCTCCAGCTGGATGGCAAAGGCGATGGGCCAGCAGCCCAACTTCCACACCAGGGCCACCAGGACCGTCGCCGGGAGGCACACCACCCACTGGGGGGCGATGTCCAAGACTGTGGACCACATGACGTCGCCCCCGGCCCGGAGGACCCCGGTGACGGCGGAGATGGCGCAGGCGTGCAGGGGGATGGAGGCGAAGCCCATCACCGCCAGGGCCGTGGCGATTTCGGCAGAGAGGCCGAAGAGCTTGAACATGGGGAAGATGACGGGGATGAACAGCAGAGGCACCAGAGCGAGGGAGAATACCGCCAGAACCGTTCCCACCAGCACGGCAAACCACAAAAGGGTCCGGCTCAGGTCCATAACCTTCTCCCGGCCCTGGCCCTCGCCGATGGCCTTGCCCACTATCACCGCCGTGGCGGCTCCCAGGCCGAAGCAGACCACCAGGAACAGGCGGTTCAAATTGCCCATGACGGCGTTGGCCGCCAGCATCTCCACGGAGTTGTCCGTGTAGCCCAGGATAACGGTCAAGAGGGAGTTCCCCAGGCCCCAGACGGTTTCGTTCAGCACCACCGGGGAGGCGTACTTGACAAAGCGGCGCATCATGTCCAGGCCCGGGCGGAAGAACAACCCCAGGTGCAGGGGGATGAGCCTGCTCCGCAGGGCGCAGACGGCGCAGATGGCAAACTCGCTGATCCGGGCCAGCAGCGTCGCGATGGCGGCCCCAGCCACCCCCAGGGCGGGGAAGCCGAAATTGCCGAAAATCAGCAGGTAGTTCAAACCCGTGTTCAGGATGGTGGAAAAGCCGAAGAGCTTCATGCCGAAGGCCGGGTCCTCCACGCTGCGCCGGGCGCTGACGTAGATGGAGGAGAGCATGTTGAACACATAGGCAAAACCGATGACCTGGAGGTAGGGCGCGCCCAGCAGGGAAAGCTCGTGCTTGTTGGACAGGAGGTCCATCACGGGCACCGGGAAGGCCCAGAAGGCCAGGGCCAGGGGCAGCGTGACGGCTGTTCCCAGCAGGGAAGCCACGCCCATGGCGCGGCTGACGCTTTTCTCATCGCCCTTGCCCCAGTACTGACTCACCAGGATGCCCAGCCCGCTCTGGAAGCCGAAGACAATGCTGGTGAGGAGGAACACCGGGACGTTGGCGGTAGTCACCGCCGCCATCTCCGCGTTTCCCAGGCGGGAGACCATGAAGGTGTCGATGAGGCCCAGGGAGAAGGTGATGAGGTTTTGCAGAATCATGGGCAGGGAGAGCTTGAAGAGCCGCTTGTAAAAGCCGGGTTCCCGGCGGAGGAAGTTGAACATAAGTCACCTTTGTTTCATGAAAATCATATGCTTTACAGCATGGGCATTCGGGTGTCGCGGTGCCGCCGGAGGGCCTGGGCGCAGGCGTCGATCTCCGCCTCGGTGGTCTCCGGGCCGAAGCTGAGGCGGATGACCCCGGCGGCCGCCCGCTTGGGGAGCTTCAGGGCCGCCACCACGTGGCTGGGCTTCCCCTGATGGCAGGCGGACCCGGCGGAGATGCAGATTCCCTGGCTCCCCAGGTCGTTGACGATGTTCTGGCTGGGCCAGCCCGCAAGAGACACGGCCAGGATATGGGGGGCCGTCCCCGCCCCTATGGAAATCATGTCCGGAATGGCCAGCAGCTTCTCCAGGGCCGCGGCGTGCAGGGCCTCCAGATGGGCCCGGTTCTGCTCCCGGCGCTCCAGGCGCAGCTCCGCCGCCCGGGCGAAGCCCGCCATCTGAGCCGTGGCTTCGGTGCCGGCCCGGAGGCCCCGCTCCTGGCCCCCGCCCGCCAGAAGGGGCCGGGGATTCCGCACCCGGGGGCCGATGTACAATGCGCCGATCCCCTTGGGCCCGCCGATCTTGTGGGCGGAGACCGTTACAAAGTCCGCTCCCAGCGCCCGGGCGGAGAAGGCCCCCAGGCCCTGGACCGCGTCGGTGTGGAGGAGGGCTTTCGAGTTCCTGGCGGCAAGGCCCCGGGCGATGTCCGCCACCGGGTGCACGGTTCCCAGCTCGTTGTTCACCAGCATGACGGAGACCGCCGCCGTGTCGGGCCGAACGGCCTCCAGCACCCGGGCGGCAGAAAGGCTTCCGTCCGGCTCCGGGGAGAGGTACGTGACCTCATATCCCTCCCGCTCCAGCCATTTGCAGCACTCCAGGACGGCGCTGTGCTCCACCGCCGTGGTGACGATGTGTTTTCCCACATGCCGGTTCTGCCACGCGGCGGCCCGGAGGGCCCAGTTGTCCCCCTCGGTGCCGCAGGAGGTGAAATACAGCCCCTCCGCCGGACAATCCAGCAGGGCCGCCACGGCCCGCCGCCAGTCCTCCGTCCGCTTTTTCATCGACCCGCCGAAGGGGTACTGGGAGCTGGGGTTCCCGTACTGCTCCGTCAGGACTTCGTACATGGCGTCCGCCACGGCCCGGGGGATGGGAGCTGTGGCGGCGTGGTCCAGATAGATCATATGGCAAAAAACTCCTTTCAGGGGGGCTTGCTCAAACGAGGGGATTCCAGTATAATAAGGCAACCAAGCCATTATAAAGGCAAATCTCACAAAGCGCAAGGAGAATCTGATCCGCTATGAAAGTCGCCATCTACACCCTGGGCTGCAAGGTGAACCAGTACGAGACCCAGGCCATGGAGCAGGAGCTCCGGGCCCGGGGCCACGAGACGGTTCCCTTCGGCCGGGAGGCAGACGCCTACGTTATCAATACCTGCTCCGTCACCGCCGCCGGGGACCAGAAATCCCGGCAGGCCGTCCACCGGGTCCGCCGGGAGCACCCGGAGGCAGTGGTGGCCGTCTGCGGCTGCTGGTCCCAGACCCACGCCGCCGAGGCCCGGGCCCTGGGGGCCGACGTATTGACCGGCACCGGGGACCGCATGGGCTTCCTGGGGCTTTTGGAGCGGGCCGTCCGGGAGCGGGGCGCTTCCAAGGGGGCCCCCCTGGAGGCGGTGGACCCCCCCTTTGAGCGGAGGCAGTTTGAATGGCTCCCCGCCGGGGGAATGGAGGGCCGGACCCGGGCCCTTTTAAAGGTGGAGGACGGCTGCGCCAACTTCTGCTCCTACTGCATCATTCCCTACGCCCGGGGCCCGGTGCGCTCCCTGCCCATGGGGGAGGCGGCGGTCCAGGCCGTGGAGCTGAGAAACCAGGGCTACCAGGAGATTGTAATCACCGGCATCGAAATTTCCTCCTGGGGCCGGGACCTCCACCAGGGGACTACCCTCATCGACCTGCTGGAGGCCGTCAGCGCCGCCGTGCCGGGGATGCGCCTCCGGCTGGGGAGCCTGGAGCCCCGGACCATCACGGAGGAGTTCTGCCAGCGGGCGGCCATCCTGCCGGACCTGTGCCCCCAGTTCCACCTCTCCCTCCAGAGCGGCTGCGACGCCACATTGAAGCGGATGCGCCGGAAGTACGATACGAAGCGGTATCTCCAGTCCGTGGAGCTGCTGAAAAAGACCTTCCGCCATCCCGCCGTCACCACGGACCTCATCACCGGCTTCCCTGGGGAGACGGAGGAGGAGTTCCGGGAGACCCTGGACTTTATTCAAACCTGCGGCTTTGCCCGGATGCACATTTTCCCCTATTCCGAGCGCCCCGGCACCCCGGCGGCGGAGATGGAGCAGCTGCCCAAGGTCCTCCGGGCGGAGCGGGCCCGCATAGCGGCGGAAGCCGCCGCCGCCATGCGCCGGGCCTATCTGGAGGAATGCGTGGGGCGGACGGAAGAGGTCCTCTTTGAGCAGCCCGCCGGGGAGGAGGGCCTGTTCCTGGGCCATGCCCCCAACTACGCGGAGGTGCGGGCGCCCGGGACGGAGCTCCACAACCAAATCCGCCCCGTGAAGATCACCCGGACCGACGGGGAAACCCTGTTCGGAGAATTGGAGGAATGAGGACATGAAGAGCCACTTTTTCGCCTACATCTCCCGGATGCGCTTCATCCAGCGCTGGGCCCTGATGCGGAACACCGCTCCGGAGAACGTCCAGGAGCACAGCCATCAGGCCGCCGTCCTAGCCCACGCCCTGGCGGTGATCCGGAGGGAGAAATTCGGCGGGACCGTGGACCCCGGGCTTGTGGCGGCGGCGGCGCTCTACCACGACGCCAGCGAAATCCTCACCGGGGACATGCCCACCCCCATCAAGTACGGCAACCCCGCCATCCAGGCCGCCTACCAGGACGTGGAGGCCGTGGCGGAGCGAAAGCTCCTGGCCATGCTCCCGGAGGAGCTGCGGGAGGCCTACGCCCCGGTGCTCACGGAGGTGGACCCGGAAGTGGCGCGGCTGGTGAAGGCGGCGGACAAGCTCTCGGCCTACATCAAGTGCGTGGAGGAGCTGAAGGCGGGGAACGCCGAGTTCCGGGAGGCCGCCGCCCAGACCCGAAGGGCTCTGGAGGGATACGGCCTGCCGGAGGTGGACTGCTTCCTGGAGACCTTTATGGACAGCTTCTCCCTGACGCTGGACGAGCTGAAATAACCCGCCGGAGCGCGCGGAAACCGGAGGCGGCCGGAACGCCCTTCCCCCGCCCTTCCGGAGGGCGGGAACTTTTTCCCCGCCCCCGCCGTCTAAAGGGACACAACATAATTTGGAGGGATGACCATGAAACGCCTGCTTTCCCTGACCCTGGCCGCCGCCCTGCTGGCGGCGCTGACCCTGCCCGCCGCCGCCGCAGAGGAGGACGCCTCCCAGGACGCCCGCCTTGCCAGGGTCACTTCCCTGGTGAAGGAGGCCCTGGCCCTGGACACGGAGGCCTATGAGACCTTCCGGGGCGGCCTGTCCGAGGAGCTGGTCCCCGTCTGGGACCTGAGCTGGGAGGGAGACCGGCGCTCCCTCTCCGTCTCCGCCCTGGAGGACGGCACCGTTCTCAGCCTCTCCCGCTGGGAATCCCGGGCCTCCGCCCCCGCTTCCAGTGGAGGGGGCTTCCCCTCCTTCCCGGAAAACGGCGGCGCGGAGGACCGGGCCGCTGCGGAGGCCTTCCTGGCCCGGGTCCTGCGGAAGGGAGAGGCCGTGGAGCTGAAGGGCCCGGAGGACGTGTCCTCCCTGGGGGGCTCCGACCGCTCCTGGTCCGGAACCCTGGTCCTCAACGGCCTGCCCTCTCCCCTCCGCTATTCCATCCGGGTGGAAGACGGGCTGGTGGAGCATTTCAGCCGGGACGTGCCGGAGACCTCCGCTGTCGGCGGCGTGCCCGCGCCGGAGCTCTCCGTCTCCGCCGGCGAGGCGGAAGAGGCCCTGGCCGGGACCCTGAAGCTCCGGCTGGAGTACGTCCGGGAGGACGGCGGGGCCAAGGCCGTCCTCCGCTACGTGCCGGAGGCGGGGGCCCACACCTTCCTGGCGGACGCCGGGACCGGGGAGCTCCTGGACCTGACGGAGCTGGAGGAGCAGCTGCGCCTGGGCTACCGCTCCGCCGCCGGAGGGGCCAACGCCGCCCCCTCCGCCAAGGCGGAGGCCGCCGCCGATGAGGCGGGCCTCACCAAGGCGGAGCAGGAGGGCGTGCAGCAGATGGAGGGCGTGCTGCCCAAGGAGGAGCTGGACAAGGCCCTCCGGGCGGAGAGCGCCTACGGCCTCCGGGGCTACGCCCTGACCGGCGCGTCCTATGGCGTGGAGTCCGGGGAGGAGGGCGCGGCGGCCCGGGTCCTCTGCACCCTGCGTTACGCCCGGACCGACGCCGGGGAGCGCCTGACCCGGAACATCACGGCCGACGCCAGGACCGGCGCGGTGGAGAGCGTCCAGTCCTCCGCCCCCTGGGGGCGGGAGCGGGCGCTCACGGAGGAGGCGGCTCAGAAACAGGCGGAGGCCTTTCTGAAGGCCCTCTGTCCGGACCGGGCCCTGGCCCTCTATGAGGACGACGCCTACGCCGTCCCCGTTGCCCGAGGAGAGGGCGAGGCTCCCTATTTCCGCTTCCGCTTTGCCCGGACGGTCAACGGCCTGCCCTTTCCGGAGGATTCCTATTGGGTCTCCATCGACGGGGCGGACGGGTCCGTTTACGGCCTTTCCGGCCACTGGGACGAGGACGCGGCCTTTGACGACGCCAACGGCCTGATCTCCATGGAAACCGCCCTCTCCGCCTGGGCGGGGACCTATGCGGCCGCCCCGGCCTACCGGAACGTCCCCCAGAAGCTCAGCAAGGCCGACCCGGCTCAGGCGAAGCTGCTGGAGCGGGGCCTGGAATACTACTATGCCCTCCGCCTGACCTACGGCCTGGAGCGGGAGGAGACTTACTCCGGCGTGGACGCCAAGACCGGCGCGCCGGTCCGGGCGGAGCAGAGAACCGCCCGGGAGCCCCTTTCCTACGACGACCTGGCCAAGAGCTCCGCCAGGGCGGACATCGAGAAGCTGGCCCAGTACGGCGCGGGCTACGCCGGGGGTAAATTCCGCCCCGCCAAGAACATCACCCAGTGGGAGCTGACGGCCCTGGTCTACAGCCTCCAGGGCACGGCTCTGGAGCCGGAGACCGCGGACAAGGACAGCCGGGAGAACGCCTACTACAACGCCTACCGCTTTGGGCTCCTCCGTCCGGAGGAGCGGGACGATAACGCCGTCCTGAGCCGGGCGGACGTGGTGCGGATGCTGCTGGACGCCGCGGGCTACGGCCCCGCCGCCCGGCTGAGGGGAATCTATACCTGCGGCTATTCCGACAAATCCTCTATCCCGGAGGAGAACCTGGGCTACGCCGCCATGGCCGAAGCCCTGGGGCTGGCCTCCGGCGTCTACGCCGGGGAGCGGACCGCCACTCGGGGAGAGGCGGCCTCCATGCTCTGCCGCGTGCTGGAGCGGGCGGCCTGAGCCTGTGAAGCGAAAAGCGGGGGACTGCCCTTCCGGCAGTCCCCCGCTTTCCCGCTTGCGTCCTTACTTCGCTTCCAGAATGCCGGCCAGGGCCTCCAGCGCCTCCCCGGCGTCGGGGCCCTCGGCGGTCAGCGCCACCTCTCCCTGCTCCCGCATCAGGGAGAGGAAGCCAAGAAAGCTCTTGGCATTGATGCAGTGCCCGCCCCGGGTAATGGTGATCTGACTGGCGAAGCCGCTGGCCTCTTTGATGAAGCTGGTAGCCACCCGGTCCAGCTGGTCCTCCGGAATTTGTACGACTGCCGTGCGATTCATTTGCCCACTCCGTTCCGTCAATGATAGGTAGGGCATAGTATACCATGCTTTCCGGCGGATGCCAATTTTTATTAAAGAAGTTTTCGACGGCCGGTCCATTTTCGTCGTCTCTCCAAAAACCCCGCCGGAGACCGGGCCGGAAATTGTAAGAAATTCTTAAGAGTTTTGTCAGGCTGTTCGTAAGATTTTCCTGTTACGCTGAGGAGGATCCCGGCGCTGTCCCGCAAGAGACGCAGCGGGACGCCGCCCAACGAAAAAAGGAGACGATCTTATGAAACGCGCATGGATTTCCCTGACCCTGACCCTGTGCCTTTTGCTGAGCGCCTGCGCCGCCCCGGCGGAGCCGGAGGGCAAATGGGACCCGGCCCTGAAAAACGCCCTGGGACTGACCCAGGAGCAGCGACTGGAGGACTACGACTACTTTGTGAAAACCCTGAAGGACAGCTACCTCTGCCTGGGCGTCCACGACCGGGAAAACCCGGAGGACCCGGCGGAGGGCATCTTCGCGGATTACCGGACGATGATTCTCGAAAACGACAGCGACGAGGCCTTCTACTCCGCCCTTTACAGCTCTCTCTACCGCCTGGGGCCCTATGGGCACCTCTGGATCATCGAGCCGGAGAACTACCAGGGGATGCTGGACTGGTGCCGGGAGGAGGACACCGCGGGCCGGGAGCGGTGGAAGGAGCTGATTGAGGCCTCGGAGGAATCCTACAAGACCCTGAAGACCTATCTGGACCGCCTGGGGAAGGAGGACGAAGGCTCCTGGAGCGGCGGCGGGACGGGGGAGAACCTGCACACCCTCCTGCTGCCGGAAGCGGGAGTCGCCTATTTGAAGGTGGACAGCTTCCTGACGGACTATGACCCGGACTACCAAAAAGAAGCCCGGGCTATCCGGGACTTCTACGATGCCGCCGGGGACTGTACGGACCTCATCATCGACCTGACGGACAACAGCGGCGGAAACGAGGGCTACTGGCAGAACCTGCTGGCGGCCCCCCTGGCGGACGGGCCCCTGTCCTGCACAAACTACGCCCTGCTGGCGGACAGCGGGAACAACCGGCCTTACATCGACAATGTATTCGCCCCCTCGGACCTGCATCCCATCGCGGAGCTGCCGGAGCTGCCCAGGCTGGAGCGGCAGGGCCTGGAGGCCGCCACTCATTTCGTGGAAAGCACCCTCCGGGTGGAACCGGCGGCGGAGCGGGCGGCCTTCCACGGCCGGGTATGGCTGCTGGTGGGGCCGATGGTCTACTCCGCCAGCGAGTCCTTCGCGGTGTTCTGTCAGGCTACGGGGTTTGCCGCGCTGGTGGGAAGCCGGACCGGCGGGGACGGCATCGGGGCCCTGGACCCGGTGATGATGCGCCTGCCCAACAGCGGCATTTTAATCCAGTATACCATGATGTATGGTCTGAACCCGGACGGGAGCAGCAGCGAGGAGGCGGGCACCACGCCGGATATCCTCTCCCCGGCAGGGGAGCCGGCCCTGGTGACGGCCCTCCGGGCCATCCGGGAGGCCCGGGGATAGCACAGGGGGAGGGGGCGTGCCGCCCCCTCCCGGGCCCTTCGGAGAAAATTTGAAAAAGGGCTTGACTTTGGGAAAAGCTCTGGTATAATAACTACTGTTCTTCGTTGAGAACACTACAACTGCATCGGTGAAGCAATCGACAACGATGGAGAAGTCGCCTAGTTGGTCGAGGGCGCATGATTGGAAATCATGTAGGCCCCTAAAGGGTCTCGAGGGTTCGAATCCCTCCTTCTCCGCCAAAGAAACCTTAGAACCGCAACGGTTCTAAGGTTTTTCTTTTTCAGTTTTTCCAAAACCAGATATGCAAAATTGTGAATAAGTTTTCGACAAATCACCTATTTATGCGTATTTTTATTCTCTGTGACGCCCAAATGCTGCCCGGCATCAGAAATGAGCGAATAAAAAGCTACGGCAAACAGTGCGGCGTTTTGCAAAAAATAAGGTGCCGCCTCCTCGCGAAAGTTCCCCCTACCTACGGTAGGGGGACCTTTCGCGAGGCCATTATGCCGTCGGTTCCAACACGGCCTGATGGTAAACATCCAGCACAAGCAATTTCCGCTCCAGGCGCACGTCCACATATTGGGCGGTCACGGTGTCCAGGTTGTTAGAGATACCCAGTTGAATACCAGCGCCCTTCAAGCTGTGCCCCAGGATTTGGCTGACGGTGAAAAAGTCTCCGGTAAGCTGGTGCATGTTCGTGGCCGCGCTGTGCCGGAGGTCATGGAACCGGATATGCGGCATGTCCAAACGCCGGAGCAGGTCCCTGAAATCGGAAGATACGCATTCCCGCCGCCTGGGAGCGCCGTTGGGCTTCGGGATCACAAGATCGTTTTCATAGTAAGGCTCTCCCGCTGCGGACGCCTGATGCCGCTGTTCCTCCTGTAAAGCAAGCTGGCTCTGGAAGTACGGGCGTATGCTGTCCGTAATTGGAAGGGTCCTCACGCCGGACTTAACGGGAGCCATTTCCGTCAGCTCTGTTGTCCCTGGCGGCATTTGATAGGGCAGCTGCTCCACAACGGAAAGGCTCCCGCTTTCTAAATCCACATTGCGCCAGCGAAGCCCCAGAATTTCACTCAGCCGAAGTCCATACAGGCCGCCCAGAAGAATGACCAGTTCCCACCACATCCCGCGCACATGGTCCAGCAGCGTCCGCATTTGCTCCACGGTGTAGGGGTCAGGGGTTTTCCCCTGTTTTCCGAACCGGGTAATGGTGTCCCTGGCGGGGTTTGTCTCAATGTAATGGTATTTCCGGGCGTGTTCCAGCGAAACGCCCAAAATCCGGTGGGCATAGCGCACGGAGGAGGCGGATAATCCTTCCTCCGACAACTGGCGGTACAGGTCGTCCAGCATCGCCGGGGAAAGCTGGTTCAAAAGCACGTCCCCGATATGGGGGAAAATATGATTCTTCGTGAAGGTCTGATAGCTGGACCTGGTGCTGGGCCGCAAGTTGGCTGCGCCGTGGCGCTCCAGCCATTCCGTCATGTACTCCCGCACGGTTTGCTTGCGCTGCGCCGCGCTAGGCGGAGTGTAGGCCGAGTTGGACAGCTTGGCCTTCATTTCCGCTTCGTGCCGCATGGCGTCCTTTCTGGTGGGAAAGCCCCTGCGCGAATAAGTCTTTGCGGCCCCATCCGATTTGTACTTGATGTTGACATCATAGACAGTTCCCGGTTTCCCGGTCAGTTCGCCGGAGGCGTCGCGCTTGTTCTTGACGCGCCGTTCCTGAATTGCCATTTCAATTCATCCTTTCGAGTGTTTTTTGGGAGGAGAAAGCGGGTGGCCCGCTTTCTCCTCTGCATGTTGACTTTCTTCCGCGCTGGGGTTAAACTTGGTTTGCATATACCTTGGCCCGCTCGTAGTAATCGAGCAAATCCTGAATTCTGGTCAACCTGCGTTTCCCGACGGGAAGATATGCCACCTCCTTGGCGTCCATCAACTGGCGGATTCGGTTTACGCCTAAACCGCTGATTTTAGCGGCTTGCTCCGGCGTTAGAAAGAGGGGAGCGCTCTCAGGTTTTGCGGTCTTCATAGGTACTTCCTTTCTTCACGGAAATGATATGTGTGTTCCGAACAGGAACCAATCACTTTGGCAGGGTAGAACAGCCGGATCGATTGCAGCCCAACAGATTGCCGTCTATGGTTCCAAAGTTCCATAATGAGGGTGCTCTTTTAGCGTGACCCCAATATGCCCCTGCCTGTTCTCGTCTCCGCCCCGTAGCCGTTTCGCGGCGACGTGGGGGATGCCAGAAAGCAGGTCATAGAACTTCACTTTTTTCAAGCAGTCCAGCCCGTTCCTTTCGCAGAACGCCTGAAAGGCTGCATACAGTTCTACATTGAAACAGCGGGCGCTGGGGTCAAGGATGCAGCATTCCTCCAGGAACGCATTCAAGATGTTGCCTCGAACCCGAAATGCCTCCAGAAACTGCCGGGAATCCTTCGGCTCTGTGAAGGCATAATTCCGCTCAACCAGTTCCCTGGCAGATTGCAGGGCAAGCGTCACAATGGAATCCCGTTCTTCCAGCAGCTTTTCAAGCAACTGCTTATCTTGTTGCTCCGAGGGTACGCTGATGTTGAACAGCAGGACGCGAATCCGGTTCACAAAAGCGGCAGTAGTATCCGTTTCCGTAGTAAGCGGAAGTGTATTGCCGGAAAACAGCAGCTTGCAGCGGGGAGTGAAATAAAAGGGGTTCTTACATTTGAACTCTCCGGCGATGCGGTCGTTTCCAGTGATGGACTTGAAGATAGAAATATCTCGCAGTACGTTACCAGAGATTTCACCGGCTACATTGAGCTTTTTCCCCGCTAGCTCCGCCCGGAAAAACCGGTCTCCCAGCTGATGCAGGGGAATGTTTGAAACCAGCTCCTGGTCAAATAGCCGGGAAATGAAGGCCCCGATCACGCTCTTGCCGCTGTTGGGCTGGCCCTTGAGAAACAGGGCGCATTTCCCGTCGTTTGAGTCTGTGCAGATATAGCCGATGAACTCCAGCAGCAACTTCCGTTTCGTGGAATCGCCCTCCAGTGAGGATTTACAAAATGCCTCAAAGGCAGGGCATGAAATCTGGTCCGCTTCTTCGATGTAATTTGCGTGAACCTGGTATGTGAAGCGGTAGGCGGCGTCATGGTGCAGAAGTTCGCCGGTCTCCATATTGAACACGCCGTTTGCCAGATTAACCAGCCGGCTGTTAGCGTTCCAGCTATCTGCGGAACAGCGGATTGCCTTCACCCATGAAAGCCGACGCTCGACCTCCTGGAGGTCTTTGGAGAGGAGACCGTTGGTAATGTCCTCCCCGAAAAAACCGGCAAGATAGGTGTCGAGCTTTGGAATTGGCTTGAAGAAGCCACGGTCCTTCTGGTAAGCAAATGACTGCCCACTTTCGGAGATCAGGAGTTCACCGGAGGCAGTTACTTGCTCCGCCAAGCTGGAGAATTGCTGTGCTCGTTTGTTGCGCCCATGTATTTCTTGGGAAGGCTGATGGGTTTGCTCATCAGCTGTTTCCTCGAGATCGTCAAAGGCGCTATCTCTTATTTTTTCCATTGCGGCACAAAGAGACTCCTCTTCTTCATCAGATGATTTCTCATCCTCGTAATCAGAGTAATACATGCCATCCCATTCCATAAACGAAGTACTCCTTTCATCTTGGTTTGATCTAGGAATTCCTATGGCACATATGTTAGCATGAGGCAATTTTCCATCCTATCCTCTGTGAAAAAAATTTTGTTAAAAGCATTTCAACGTCCCAAACGGATAGACAGATAGTTTTAGGAGGTATTATGAACTCAGACTTAAAACGCCAGGAAAAAGCTAGTCTTGATGCAATTGATAAATATATAAAAAAGAAAATTAGGTCTTCGGCAAAAGATTATAACGAAGCGGTCGAAAGGAAAGACCCGAATAATTGTCAAGGACCTACATTAGTTACTGATATTGATTGCTTTTGGGAAGAGTGTGTAAAAAAATTTCGGGATCAAATAGAGGAACTTTTTGAAATAGCTACGCAAGAATTTCCTGATAAAGAAACCGAGCAAAGCAAAATAACCTGTGATAATCAAATTAGCAGCTTTGAAATTACCTTTAGTAAAGTTAGTGTGGAATACATTGACGAAAAAATTACAAGGATAAAAAAGAAGTATAATGAACTAATAACGGATTGTGGACTTACAAACACAGAGATCGAAAAATTTGACAAGGTATATTGGCAGATAGTAAACGAATTAGTGGAAAACCTCAACCGGCTAAAGGAAGGCCATAATAGCAATGCTCCCTGGGAAAAAATGGTGTTTGGAAGAGTGAATCTTGACTATATCAGATACCTGTTAGATTTGCAGGATAATGAAATTCGGAAACTTTTGCCGTATTTATTAGCATCCTATATATTTAATTTTTGCAATAGTCGATACTTCTATGATAATAAAGCTATCATTAGTCTGCTAATCCCTTGGCTTTCCTTCACTAAGAATTATCGGGATAACAGGGGCAAGAAAGATAAAAAGGTAAAAAAAGATAACACGAGTAAAATTGACTGTGCAGAAATTAGTAAATTAGTTTTTTCCTCAAAGGGCCTTGCCAATGTATTTAGCCTATCGAAATGCCATATGGAATCAATCTGTTCTATAAATCAGGAGAACCGAAGTTACGACGGGCCAGAGCCATTGATTTGGAGGGGTGTATTATATAGAGCGTGGAAAAAAGAAGTTCCGGTTCCCCTTATTCGCTATAAAGAGTTGGCTGAGGATATTTTGGAGCTTTGGGTATCCGCAATAAACGAGACCGCATCTATCGCAAAAATAGATGGTTTTCCAGAGGATATTGATTTAGAAATGTGCCGTGCACTGGTTAGGCATTATTGCGCCGATGATGGACAAAATGAGCCTGGGAAGTAGGACTACCTACTTCCCAGGCTTCGATCTGTATTCAACATGAATTCCTCCAGCGCTTCGACGGCAATTCTCCAGCTTCGTCCTACGCGAAAGCCCCGGAGCCTCTCGGAGTTCAGCAGGGCATAGACTGTATTTTTGCCGATGCCCAAAATATCCATCACATCCCGTGGTGTCAGAACCGTATACCGCTCTAGTTGCTCAAGGTGGTGTTCCTGCCGCTCAGAGTACCTGTCGTCATTCATGGCTGCATCCTCCTAACAAGGTTAAGTTGTCCCTTTGTTGCCCCTATTTTCACTTTCCTTCCCTTTCACCCACATATCATTTTCGTAGAACCCCGGAAACCGCCGACAGATTTACTCCCGAGCGGTTTCCGGGATTTTACTATTTTTCAGAAAGGTAGGAAGTCGAACATGTTGCAATTACTGCTCAATGCCATCCGCGTCATTCTCGCCGACCTGATGAATCAGATGCTTCGCAAGGTCTGCGCGGCGGGGTGACCACAAATCAGAACGGGGAGCTTCTGAAAACGCTCCTCGGCATCCTCGCCACTACCGCCGCCGCCATTGTCTGCGCGGCTATCGACTACTTAACAAAGGAGGACCACGAACCATGACCGAAACCTTTCTATGCTCCGTTTGCGGAGAATCCCATCCCCTGGAGGACCGCCGTGAATTTGACGGCCAGGAGCTTTGCGCCCGCTGCCTGGAAGAAGAGACCTTGATCTGTCACGAATGCGGCACCCGTATCTGGCAGGACGACGACGCCGGAACCGACGCAATCCACCTCTGCCAGCGTTGCTATGAGAGCTATTACTTCAACTGCACCCGCTGCGGCGCTCTGTTTCACATGGACGACGTTCACTATTCCAGCGACGACCCGGGCGAGGAAGAACCTCTCTGCCGCGCCTGTCACGAACGCCTGGAGCGGAGCCATACTATCCAGAACTACTACTACAAGCCGGAACCGGTTTTCTACGGCGACGGTCCCCGCTACTTCGGCGTAGAGCTGGAGATCGACAGTGGCGGCGAGAGCAACGTCAACGCGGAGGAACTTCTGCAAATTGCAAACTCCGGGGAGGAACGAGCCTACTGCAAGCACGACGGTTCCCTGGAAGACGGCTTCGAGATCGTCACCCACCCTATGACCCTGGCCTACCACCAGGAATCCATGCCCTGGGCGGAGCTTCTGCGCAAGGCCGTAGAGCTGGGCTACCTGTCCCATAAAGCCTATACCTGCGGCCTCCATATCCATGTGAACCGGGATGCTTTCGGCAAGACGGAGGCCCAGCAGGACGCCTGTATTGCCCGTATTCTCTACTTCTTTGAAAAGCATTGGGACGAGCTGCTGAAATTCAGCCGACGGACATCCCGGCAGCTGGAACAGTGGGCGGCCCGTTACGGCTACAAGGACCATCCCATGGAAATCCTGGACCACGCCAAGAAGGGCGGCGGAGGCGGGCGCTATTCCGCCGTCAATCTCCAGAACCGGGATACCATCGAATTTCGCATCTTTCGCGGTACCCTCAAATACAACACCCTGATCGCCACATTGCAGCTTATCAGCAAGCTCTGCGATGTGGCGGTTTCTTTGTCTGATGAACTGCTAAAGCCCCTGGCTTGGACGACCTTTGTCTCCGGCATCCAGGAGCCGGAGCTGATTCAGTACCTGAAAGAGCGGCGGCTTTACGTCAACGAGCCGGTACAAGAGGAGGAAGACGACTGATGTGCTGTCTATTTGGAATGATTGACTATCACGGGAGTTTCACAGGCCGCCAAAAGACGCGGCTCTTGTCCATCCTGGCGGCGGAGTGCGAGGCCAGGGGTACGGATGCTGCCGGGGTGGCTTACTGCGCAGGTAGCAGCCTCCGCGTTTACAAGCGCCCGGTTCCCGCCCACGCGCTGCGGCTTCGTATCCCGGACCATGTTCCAGTCGTTCTGGGCCACACCCGTATGACGACCCAAGGGAGCCAGAAAAAGAATTACAATAACCATCCCTTTCTCGGAACTGCGGGAGGGCGGCGCTTCGCCCTGGCCCATAATGGTGTGCTGCATAACGACCGGAAGCTCCGCCGGTCGCTAAATCTCCCGCCTACAAAAATCGAGACGGACAGCTATATCGCCGTCCAGCTGATCGAGCAGCAGAAAGCCCTCGACTTTTCCGGCCTGAAATACATGGCGGAACAGGTCGAGGGCTCTTTTGCGTTTACACTGCTGGATGAAGCGAACAACTGGTATCTGGTAAAGGGGGACAATCCGCTCTGCCTCTATCAGTTCCCGAGGCTTGGGGTGTATCTCTACGCCTCAACGGAGGAAATCCTTCGACGTGCCCTGCAAACCCAGCGCCTTGGAAGACCCAAGAAAATCCAGGTGGATTGCGGGGACATTCTGAAAATCTCGCCGGACGGGATGATTCACCGCAGCACTTTTGAAATGGATTTTGGGAATTGGACGCCGCTTCTGTATGAACCGTCCGTCCGGCGGAGCCATTCGCCGGGTGCCCTCGAGCGGGAGTACCGGCGTCAGCTGGAGGCCCTTGCCCGGTGGTACGGCTATGATTCCGGGTACGTGGATGATCTGCTCAATCGTGGGTTTACGTTGGACGACGTGGCGGAATTTCTTTATGAAGGGAAATAGGTAAAATCGAGATTCAGCATGCCATTAGGGTATACCCTAATGGCATATTGAAAAAGCGTCCCAATAGGGTTGGTTTCCGGTTTCTGGCATATGCCATTTCGGAAACCGGCCCTATTGGGAATGGAGGGAAACACAATGAAAATCGGTTATGTCCGCGTCAGTACCCAGGAGCAGAACACCCTGCGGCAGGAGGTCCTGATGCAGTCCCTTGGCGTTGAACAGTTGTACATCGACAAGGCCAGCGGCAAGAACGCCGACAGGCCGGAGCTGCGAAAACTGCTGACCTACGTCCGACAAGGCGACACGGTGATCGTGGAATCCATCAGCCGCTTTGCTCGGAACACCCGTGATCTGCTGGAGCTGGTGGAACGGCTGACAGAAAAGCGTGTGGAGTTCATTTCACAAAAAGAGGCCATTGACACCACTACGCCCACTGGAAAATTTATGCTGACCATCTTTGGCGCGGTGGCAGAGCTGGAGCGGGAATATATCTTACAGCGCCAGCGGGAGGGCATTGCCATTGCCAAGGCCCAGGGTTGCTACACGGGCCGGAAACCCATGGAAGTGCCGGAGCTGGAGAAGGTTGTCCGCCAATGGCGGGATGGAAACATGACGGCGGTGGAGGCCATGCGCCGCCTGGGGCTGACACCCAGCACGTTTTACCGTAAGGCAAAACTGGTCCGTTGAATCCATTTCGTTTTTTCATAGCCGCACTTGCAAACTACGGCTGAATCGTATATAATAGCAGCGAGGGGAGAGATTACAATGGAACGGACTTTTATCCGTCTTCCATCGTTCGAAAAGGCATGGAAGGCGCTGGGGCTTGGTGAGGATGCCTATGCGGAGCTGGAAGAAATGCTCCTTCTGGATCCGAAAGCCGGGGCGGTGATCGAAGGCTCCGGCGGTGTGCGGAAGGTCCGGTTTGCCCTTCCGGGACGAGGAAAAAGCGGAAGTGTCCGTGTCATTTACGTGGATATCATGGTGGACGAAACGATTTATATGCTCTACGCCTATCCAAAGTCCGCAAAGGAAAATCTAAACAAGGTGGAAATCACCGAATTTAAGAAATTGGTCGATCTTTTGAAACGCTGAGCGAGGAGGTTTCTCTATGGAAGAATTCAATGTATACGAGGGTATCCTGGAGGGCTTGCAGGAGGCTGTAGCCTATAAGCAAGGCGACCGCTCCCGCTGCCGGGTGTCCGTCCGGGAGATTCCCGTCCCGGAATACAAGGCCGCCGACGTGGCCCGGACCCGTAAGGACCTGAACCTGTCCCAGCGGGCGCTTGCTACGGCCCTGGGAGTTTCTACCCGGACGGTGGAGGCATGGGAGGCCGGGAAGAACGACCCTTCCGGCCCTGCTCGGCATCTGTTGTATCTGCTGGACGGTGACCACTCCCTGCTGGAGCGGCTGACCGCGCGGTGAATGTCAAACGGCGGAGAAAGAACATTGCTTCTTTCTCCGCCGCTGCGTTTTATAGAACTCTCAGGGTCCGCCGGTTACGGCGGGTCTTTTTTTGTGGTCATGGCAATCAGGAAGGTTTTTAAAAGCTGCTCCGCGTAGACCCGTTCGGAATCCGTACAGCTCTCCAGGAGCAGAGTCAACGGCTCGCTGAACGCGGCCTCCTGTCTTCCAAACAGGATATAGTCCGTTTTCAGCCGGAGAATCCGGGAAATTTTGCACAGCGTCGGCACGGACATTCCCTTTGCACCAAGCTCGATGTCGGAGCAAAACTTCGGGGTGACATCCAAAAGCTCCGCGAACTGCTCCCGCGTGTAGCCCAAATACTCCCGCTGGGTGCGAATTCTGGAGCCAATTGCCATCCAATCCATCGAACTGTCCCCCCCAAAGGTTTTGTTTATAGTTTATCCTCTTGAAGTTCTTACTAAAATGATCTTTTAAGCGTATAAATTTAAAACTATAAGCGTTGACTAAAAATAACTTATAGGGTATAATCAAGACACGGTGTATTCCGCAGAAAACTTCTGTACGGAAGGGAGAATTTAACTAACATGCGCAGTTTGAGAAATAGGCTTTACCTCCTGATGGTACTTACAGGAATCTTGCTCGCGCTATCCGCTTGCGGCAGCAGTACAAGCGGCTCTATTGAGGACGACGTGCAAAAGGACTCCGAGGATTCTGGTGAATATTCAGAAGAAGTACCCTCCGATATGCCGACGGACGCGCCTACTGATTATCCGGACGAGTACTATGAAGACATGGAAGATATTTATCGAGCCCGTGAAGAACTGGAAAAAGAATACCTGCAAGAAAGCATGTATTGTAATCAGCCGGATATGGACGAGGATCGGTTCTTTTACAGGATATCGTGCCTTGCAAATTTTCCACCAGATCCATATGAAGTGCTTTCATCTTTTTTTGTTTGTGCGAACTACGAAGATATCTTGCGCAATATCTATGATTATTCAGGTGTGTCCTACGGGTTTGATGGAACCGTTGAATTAATAGAGCGAACAGGGATTTCCACAGAGTTGATTATTGACGTTGGCTCCGATGGCTCTCAATTAGTTAGCTGCTCTGCGGATACAGACATTCGGGCAGTAACCGGCGATCATATTGTTGTGTTTGGAACCCTTTATCCAGGCAGCTATTATATTACTGAAGCAAATGGCAGCCAACGCCTGGTTGACTGCCCTGGTCTGGATGTTCGGGATTATTATGTAGGGGTTGAAAGCCAATTCAAATCAGGTCCAAACGAAAAAGGACAATGGGATGTCGATGGGACTCCGAATCTTCCTCCGCGGCAGCAGGAATATTGGTTCGGAAACGCGGAATACACAAATAGAGATGGCCGGAGCGTCGTTTTAACTGAAACCTCCATCAATGGGCACCCGTATACTGTCCACCATCACCGATACATTGAAGATGCCGCAGAGTTGTTACTTTACTTTAGATTTGATGAAATAAGCCAATGCTATAATGAGGACAGCTATACAGTTCTCAGATTGAGATTTAATGAAATCCATCTTGGGTATACGGGCGTTGGAGAAAACGGAAGTATATACTCATTATCTGGGGACTATAAATTTGATATTATGGAATTGGGGGAATTCGGAATCGGCTGGCGCTCGTTTGATTGAAAAAAGTTCATTTGTTTGGGAAGGGAGATTCACCATGGTCTGTGAAAAATGCGGCTCCACTTTGCCGGAGGGGGCGAAGTTCTGCCACAATTGCGGCTGGCAGGTTCCAACGCCCGCAAATGACTGCCAAGATTCACAGGAAGGAACTCAGAAACAAAGCGGGCGATTGCTGAAATGCCCTAAGTGTGGTTCCGAAAACATTCAGTTTTCCACGTCAACAGAGCGAAAAGGATTTTCCGCAGGGGATTCCTGCTGCGGCTATATGTTGTTTGGCCCCCTTGGACTGATATGCGGCCTGTCTAATATGGGCGAAACCAAATCTCATGATTTTTGGCTCTGCCAAAACTGCGGCGCAAAATTTCAAGCAGACGATGCGCTGAATAAGCAAAAGGAACGGGCGGAAAAATTAGCCCAATATAACAATATCCTTCAAGACGCGCCGGAAAATTTAGAAGCATACCAGGCACAAGTACATCAAGAATTCCTGAAAGTGTCAGAGGCATTTAAAGAAGAAAACCAGAAACTAAAAATGGAGCAGCCTCAATATGCTCGAATTTGCAGATGCACACCAATCGGGGGCGTGATGATTTTGGCGGGAATTGTACTGGCCTTTGGAACGGGTTCTCTGTACTTCGCTTTGATTGCCTTGCTCGGTCTGGTTCTAATTCTGACAGCCGTCGATAAAGAAAGCAAGCTGTTCGATTCCATGGCGTCTCCAAAACTCCAAGCTATAAAAAAGCAGCGAGACGAACTCCTTGCAGAGGAGCAGAAACTATTAAAGCAGATAAAAGCAAAAAAAGAGAAGCAGCGAATAGAGGGAAATTTCCATCAGGGTCCATAACCGATGAATGATCTATGGGAAAAGCTCATGCACATCGGGGCAAAAATAGGATGCCATCAACGTTCGGACCGCAGTTTTTTCTTTCATAATAAATACCAATTTCCTGTATGCGCGCGTTGTACCGGAGTGCTGATCGGCTATATAGCGGCCATATGCATGGCCAGGGCGCCTATTTCCCCCCTCTTGTGTTTCGCCTTCTGCGCTTTCATGTTCTTGGATTGGCTGGTTCAATTTCTCGGCATACGGGCGTCGACAAACTGGCGGAGACTGATTACAGGCTTGCTGGGCGGCTTCGGCCTATTGAAGCTGGAATTGATGGCACTATTTTATTTGGCCAGTCTATGCCTGAATGCAATCGGCTCACCGTGACGCTCAAATGCTGCCCGAGGCTATTTGCTACAATATAAACAGTAAAATCCCCAGGTGTGAAGAAACGGAAGTTTCCTCATGCCTGGGGATTTATTTATAAAAGAAAAGTGGCGAAATGTGAAAATATATCGCAAATTTGTATGCAAATTGTCCTTGGAAATCATGTAGGCCCCTAAAGGGTCTCGAGGGTTCGAATCCCTCCTTCTCCGCCATCAAACCCCCTGTAACCGCATGGTTACAGGGGGTTTGCTATGTTTTTTTCCTTATTTTTTCCCTTTCCGCATATCACGCTCCGGCCCCGTTCCCTCCGCCTCCCGGGCAAATCCGCCGGACAAGAAGAAGTTATGCGCCATGGGCCCCCGGCCGTGCCCCAGGTCCAGCATGGCCCCCAGCGCGCCGGAGAGGTAGTCCTTCGACCGCCGGATGGACACAGGCAGGTCGAAGCCCTTGGCCAGGTTGGCGGCAATAGCGCTGGACAATGTGCACCCGGTTCCATGGGTGTTGGGATTGTCCACCCAGGTCCCCTGGAACCACCGCCCTTTCCCCTGGGCATACAGGTAGTCGTTGGCGTCGCTGACGCTGTGTCCCCCCTTGAGCAGGACGGCGCAGCCGCAGTCCCCTCCGATGCGCCGGGCGGCGGCCTCCATATCCTCCGGACCGCAGATGGTCATGCCGGAGAGCAGCTCCGCCTCCGGGATATTGGGGGTCGCCACGTCCGCCAGGGGCAGCAGGCGGGTCTTCAGGGTCTCCACCGCCTCCGGGGAGAGCAGCCGCCCGCCGCTGGTAGCCACCATCACCGGGTCCACCACCACATTCCCGGCCCGGTAAAACCCCAGCCGCTCCGCGATGGTCTCAATCAGCTCCCGTGTGGCCGCCATGCCCACCTTCACCGCGTCCGGCGGGATGTCCGCAAACACCGCGTCGATCTGCCGCCCCAGAAACCGGGGCTCCACCTCCGCAATCTCCCACACGCCGGTGGTGTTCTGGGCCACCAGCGCCGTGACGGCGCTCATGGCAAACACGCCGTTCATGGTCATGGTCTTCAAATCCGCCTGGATTCCGGCGCCCCCGCTGGGGTCCGTTCCGGCAATGGACAGTGCAGTTTTCATCGGACGCTCTCCTTTCCGTTCCCTTGGCCCGGCCCTCCGGGAAGGGGCTCCGCCAGCCGCTCCGACAGTGCCCGCAGCTCCCGGCAGGCCCCTTCGATATCCTCCGCCGAGAAAATGGCGGACACCAGTGCCGCGCCGTCCACCCCGCTTCCGGACAGCCGGGGGATGCTGTCCCGGTTCAGCCCGCCGATGGCCACTACCGGCACGTCCACCGCGGCGCAGATGTCCCGCAGCATCTGCTCCGGCACCCGCTCTGCGTCCGCCTTGGTGCCGGTGGGGAACACCGCCCCCACCCCCAGGTAGTCCGCACCCTTCCGGACGGCCTCCCGGGCCTCCTCCACCGTGTGGACGGACACGCCCAGAATCATATCCTTTCCCGCCCGGAGGCGGACCTGGGCCGGGTCCATGTCCTCCTGGCCCACGTGGACCCCGTCCGCCCCGGAGGCCAGGGCGATGTCCACCCGGTCGTTGACCAGGAAGGGAACCCCATACCGGCGGCACAGGGCGCAGAGCTCCCGGGCCTCCTGCAAAAACGCCTCCTCCTCCAGCTCCTTTTCCCGCAGCTGCACGCAGGTCACGCCGCCCTTCAGCGCCGCCTCCACCTGCTCGCAGAGCGTCCGGGACCCCAGCCAGGCCCGGTCCGTCACGGCGTAGAGCCGCATATGCCGCCTATCGCACCTCATACCGCGCCCCCCTCTCCAGGTCCGCCGGGGTCAGGCGGTACATGGCGTCGATCAGGCGGGTCCGGCAGGAGGCGTTTCCCTCCTCCTTGGTCAGCCGTCCCGCGGCGATTTCCCCGCACAGTCCCATGGCGCACACGGCGGCGGCCGCCGCCTCCAGGAGCCGGTCCGGGTTGGCGGCGGCAAAGGCCGCCGTCAGGGCGGAGAGCTGGCAGCCGGCGCCGGTGACGGCGGACAACATGGGGTGCCCGTTTCGGATGCAGAAGACCCGCTCCCCGTCCGCCACGAGGTCGACGGCCCCGGTGACGGCAATCACCGCCCCGGTCCGCCGGGCAAAGTCCTTGACAAAGGCCGCCGCCTCGCTCAGACGGTCCTCCGTCACCTGGTCCGCGGCGTCCGCGTCCACGCCGCGGGCTCCGCCCCCGCCGGAGGCCAGGGCCTTGATCTCCGAGATGTTGCCCCGGAGAATGTCGGCCGGCACCTCCCGCAGCAGGCCGGAGGCCGTCTCCGTCCGCAGCCGGGTGGCCCCGGCTCCCACCGGGTCCAGCACCACGGGGCGGCCCAGCTCCCGGGCCCGTTTCCCGGCGGCGAACAT
Source organism: uncultured Oscillibacter sp. (assembly GCA_910583695.1). Classification (GTDB taxonomy): domain Bacteria; phylum Bacillota; class Clostridia; order Oscillospirales; family Oscillospiraceae; genus Oscillibacter. The sequence goes on along the minus strand of CAJTZL010000031.1, from coordinate 5,902 downwards.
GGCCGGGATGGTCCGCCGGTTCAGCGTGCCGATGTTAAGGTGCAGTCCGCCGCAGGCGGCGGCCAGCTCCGCGGCATCCTCCGGATCGTCCGTCATAACCGGAGAGGCTCCGCAGGCCAGCAGCAGATTGGCGCAGTCGTTGGCGGTGACATAATTGGTGACGCTGAGAACCAGCGGGGATTTCCGCCGGACGTTCTCAAACAGGGCTTCAAACATGGTGCACACTCCTTTTCGCACGGAGGGAGGCGCGCCTCCGGCGGCGCGCCCTCCCGGATGGGCGGGGACATTCCCCGGCCGCCTTCCTTCCCGCGGCCGGGCGGCAAAAAAACAGGGGGGCGTCCTGATGGGACGCCCCCTGAAAAAGTGCACGGCTTGACAACTTCCTCCGGCGGCATTATCCGCATCAGGTTCTAGGGTCGAAGGTCTACCTTCCTCTCAGCCTGTCGCACAAGCTCCCCTGTTTATTCGATTGAAGCCATCATACCACGGCGTCCGCCCTTTTGCAAGGGGGGCGGCAAAACTTTTCCCGCCCCGGAATAATCCGCCGTCAGACCTCCGTCAGCTCCTCATAGCTCCGGATGTAGTACTCCGCCAGACGGCGCATTTCCTCCTGCTCCGGCTCCGACTCGTCGTACACCGCCGCCGTCCGGAAGCCCGCCGCCCTGGCGGTCCGCAGGGCGTGGAGGGCGTCTTCAAAAACCACTGTGTCCTTCTTCGTGGACCGGAGGCGGCGAAGGGCCCGCTCGTAGATCTCCGGCCCCTCCCGCTTTTCCTGTCCCGCCTCCCGGCTGGTGATGATTCCCCGGAAGAAGCCCTCCAGACCCGCGGTCTTGAGGGCGGCCTCCGCCAGGGGGCGGTCCGTGGCTGTGGCCACGTACATCCAAACCCCCTCCATCTTCAAAATGGAGAGGAACCGAATCACTCCCGGCTTGGGGCGGACCTCGTGGCGGTAGAAGTGCTCAATCCGGCCCCAGATTTCCTGCACCAGCTCCTCCACCGGCTCGGAGAGGCCGAAGAGCTCCTTGCAGTAGGCGGTGCCCTCCCAGAGGCCCAGGGAGGCCACCTGCCGGTCCAGCCCCGGCGGCGGGACGGCCCCGTGGTTTTCTGCCAGGACGCTGCCCAGGGTCCGCCACATGCCCATGGAATCCACCAGCGTCCCATCCATATCAAAAATGGCGCTTTGCAGTCTCATACTCCCGTTTCTCCTTTCTGCCTCACTCCGGCAGCCGGGCAAGCCCCGCCTCCGTCAGCTTCTGGAGGCTCATCAGAATGCCCAGCTTCGCGTGCTGCCACGTGAGCCCCCCCTGAAAATACACGGCGTAGGGGGGGCGGATGGGCCCGTCGGCGGAGAGCTCGATGGAGCTGCCCTGGACAAAGGCCCCGGCGGCCATAACCACCTCGCTGTCGTACCCCGGCATGGCCCAGGGCTCCGGGGTAACGTAGCTGTCCACCGGCGCGGCGGCCTGGATGCCGCGGCAGAAGGCCAGCATGGCCTCCCGGCTCCCCAGGGTGACGGCCTGGATGATGTCGCGGCGCTCCTCCGAGGCATTGGGTACGCAGGAAAATCCCAGGCCCTCATAAAGGTTCGCGGCGAAGACGGCGCCCTTCAGGGCCCCCGCCGTCACCGTGGGGGCCAGGAACAGCCCCTGGTAAAAAGCTGGCATCAGCCCCAGGTTGGCCCCCACCTCCTGGCCCAGGCCCGGGGCGGAGAGGCGGTAGGCGCAGCGCTCCACGCACTCTTTTGTGCCGCAGATGTACCCGCCGATGGGGGCCAGCCCCCCACCGGGGTTTTTGATGAGACTCCCCACCACCATGTCGGCCCCCAGGTCCGAGGGCTCCCGGGTCTCCACGAACTCGCCGTAGCAGTTGTCCACCATAACCTTCACGCCGGGCTTCACAGATTTGCAGAAGGCGATGAGCTCCCCAATCTGCTTCACGGAGAAGCTGGGTCGGGTGGCGTAGCCCTTGGAGCGCTGGATCGTGACGAGCCTGGTGCGCTCGTTGATGCGGGAGCGGATGGCTCCGTAGTCGAAGCCGCCGTCCGGCAGCAGGTCCGCCTGAGCATAGGTGACGCCGTATTCCTTCAAGGAGCACTTGGAGGGCCGGATGCCGATGACCTCCTCCAGCGTGTCGTAGGGGGCCCCCACGGGGGAGAGGAGCTCGTCCCCCGGCAGGAGGTTGGCGGACAGGGCCACGGTGAGGGCGTGGGTGCCGCAGGTGATCTGGGGCCGGACCAGGGCGGCCTCCGTGTGGAAGACCGCGGCATAAACCCGCTCCAGGTTGTCCCGGCCCTCGTCGTCGTAGCCGTAGCCGGTGGTGGCGGCAAAGTGGGTGGCGTTGACCCGGTTTTGCTGCATGGCGTGGAGGACCTTGGCCTGGTTGTACTCGGCGGTGCGGTCAATGTCCGCGAAGCGGTCCCGGAGGCGCTCCAGCGCCGCCTCCCCATAGCGGTAAACAGCGGGGCTGATCCCCAGGGTCTGGTAGATGGCTTGCAGTTCCATGAAAGGCTCCTTCTCGTTGTGTTTTGACAGAGCCTATCATAGGCGATGGGGCCGGGCCTGTCAAGGGAAACCGAAAGGCCCGCCGTAAAAAACGGCGGGCTTTTGAAACGGCCCGGGACTTGACAGGGGGGGAGCCCTGGGCTATAATATAGTCAGGCGCCGCGGCAAGCGGTGGTCCTCAGTGAATGTTAGTAACTAAAGCACAGCCTTAGAAACCGTCACTTTGCCGAGTGGCGGTTTCTGCGTTTCACTGCAATCGTAATCGTAAAGATTCTAATATGTAAAGTAATCCGCATGCAGTCACCCCCCTTTCGGGGAAACGTGACCTCCCGCCTGCCGTTTTTGTGCGGCGCCTGTTTTATAAAATACCATATCCCTTGCTGAAAAGCAAGTCTCACGAAAGAAAGGAGGCCCTCCCATGCCCAGCGTCCTCGTCCACGCCCCCGACGACCCCGTTACCCTCACCGCCCAGGCGGTCAAGCGCCTCCTGGACCGGGGGGACGGGGACGCCGCCCTCCTCTACTTAGCCCTGCTCCGCCGCCGGGGCGACGCGCCGCCCCGGTCCCTGGCGGGGGAGCTCCGCTGGGACAAGGGCCGCATTGAGGCCGCGGAGGCCTCCCTCCGGGACCTGGGGCTCATCGCCCCCCAGGCCCCCCCTCCCGAGCCCGCCGACGAGCCCCCTTCCTACCAGCAAAGCGAGGTGGCCGGGAAGCTGGAGGAGAGCGGCGACTTCCGCCGCCTCACCGCCGAGGTGGAGCGGAAGCTGGGCAAGCGCCTCACTACGGCGGACCTCTCCGCCCTGCTGGGGCTCTACGACTACCTGGGACTGCCCTCCGACGTGATCTACCTCCTGGTGTGCCACTGCGCGGAGCGGACCGCCGCCCGCTTCGGCCCGGGACGGAGGCCCACCCTCCGCCAGATCGAGCGGGAGGGCTACGCCTGGGCCCGCCGGGGCGTGGACACCCAGGCCGCCGCCGCTGAATATCTTCGGGACTACGCCCGGAAGCGGGAGGCCGTCCCCGCCTACATGCGGGCCCTCCGCCTGGGGGACCGGCCCCCCGTGCGGGAGGAGGAGAAGTACCTCCTCCAATGGCTGGAGTGGGGCTTTTCCCCGGAGGCCGCCGCCCTGGCCTATGAGAAGACTGTCCTCAAGTGCCACGAGTTCAAGTGGAACTACTGCAACGGCATCCTCCGCCGCTGGCACGAGGCGGGGCTCCACGCCCTGGACGAAATCGAGGCCGGGGACCGGTGCCCCGCCCCGGCGGCGGAGCCCGGCGCCTCCGGCGGACGCGGAACGGGCAACGCCTGGATGCGCAAATACATCCAACAGCGGAGAAAGGAAGGATGAGCCATGGCCTATGACGGAAAGATCGTCCGCCGGGCCCTCCAGCGGTTTGAGGCGGACAAGCAGGACCGGGAGGACCGGGCCCGGGACCGCCGGGAGGGCGTCTTCCAGCGCCAGCCCCGCCTCCGGGAGATCGACAGCCAGCTCCGGTCCACCATGAGCCGCATTCTCTCCACCGCCCTGCGGAGGGGAACGGACCCCAGGGCGGCGGTGGAGGCCCTGAAAAAGCAGAATCTGGGCCTCCAGGAGGAGCGGAGGCTGCTGCTGGAGGGCCTGGGCCTCCCGGCGGACTGCCTGGAGGACAAGCCCGCCTGTCCCCTCTGCCAGGATGCCGGCTGGCGGGAGGGACGCATGTGCCGCTGCCTGAAGGCCTACTGCGCCCGGGAACAGCAGAAGGAGCTCTCCCGGATGCTGGACCTGGGCAGCCAGAGCTTCGAGACCTTCTCCCTGGAGTGGTACGACCAGGCGGAGGATCCCGCCCTGGGGGTCTCCCCCCGGGAGAATATGGACTGGATTTACCGAACCTGCAAGCGCTACGCCGCCGCCTTCGGCCCCAGGAGCGGGAACCTCCTCCTCACCGGGGACCCGGGACTGGGGAAGACCTTCCTCTCCGCCGCCATCGCCCGGGAGGTCAGCGCCGAGGGCTTCTCCGTGGTCTACGACACCGCCGCCCACATCTTCGACCGCTTTGAGGCCCGGAAGTTCGGCCGGGAGCCGGGAGAGGCCGTGGAGGCCGACGTGGACCGGGTGACAGACTGCGACCTGCTGATTCTGGACGACCTGGGGACGGAGCTGACCACCCCCTTTGTGCAAAGCGCCCTGTACGGCATCGTCAACGGACGCATTGTGGACCGCCGGGCCACCATTCTCAGCACGAACCTGAAGCTGGACGAGCTGGCCCGCCGCTACACCCCCCAGACCGTCTCCCGGATTGAGGGTGAGTATCAGATCCTGCCCTTCTTCGGGGAGGATATCCGGCGGCTGAAAAAGGAGCGGAGGTAAGCGCTCCCTCAAAAGTCCACGGAGGCACGGCATGGAGGGACTTCCCGCAGCTCTCCATGGAGTGCAAGGGGCAAGCCTGCCAAACCGCAAGAGAAAGTGCCCTGCCGCCCGGGCGGCGGGGCGCTTTCTCTTGCGGCTCGGACCGCGTGCTTCTGCCGCCTCCGGCGCCCCACGCCCCTTGGTTGATTCCGGAGAACCGGCGGCGTCCTCCCGAGGAGCTGCCGGAGGCCCTTGTAAAAGGTCCCCCAGTCCTTTTCCCAGCCGCCGTCCCCTTCCGGCGGGCCCTATCCCTCCCTTGCCCACCTCCGGCCCCACAGGGCCAGCGCCGCCCCCGTCAGAGCCCAGCCGAAGACGCAGGAGGCCCAGAAGCGCAGCCCTCCCAGGTCCCACAGCGCCGCCCCCAGGGCCGTGGCCCCCAGCACCCGGGGAAAGCTCCCCAGCAGTCCCCCGGCAAAGTAGGCCCCCCGGGCCGTTCCCGCCGCCCCCAGCCAGAGGCTCACCAGCTCCGTGGGCAGCACTCCCGCCAGACGCAGAAGGAACACCTCCCGCCCCGCCGCGGGCGCCCTTTTCAGCCGCCGCAGCCGGGGATGCCGGGCGGCCAGCTCCTCCAAGGCCCCCTGCCGCCTCCGCCCCAGGAGATAGGGGCCCGCCTGAGCCGCCGCCGTGCCGCAGAGGTTCGTCCCCAGGGCCAGGGGAAAGGGGAGGAGCAGCCCCGCCGCCCCGGCCAGGGCTGTCATGGGCAAAGCCGCCGTCAGGCCCTTGAGGGCATACAGCGCCAGCAGGAGCAGGGCCGCCAGCCAGGACTGTCCCGGCGTCCAGGCGGCGATCCTGTCCGCCGTCAGGGCGGAACGGCAAAACCAGGCCCCCAGGCCCAGCAGGGCCCAGAGGAGCAGGGGAATCAGGCGTTTTTTCAAGGAGACCCTTCCTTCCGTGGTTGTCGAAGCAGCCTCTAGTATGCCCAAAAAGCCGCCCGCGCACAGCGCAGGCGGCTCTTTTCGTCTTGGTAGTACCAAAGGCAACCCCCGGCTAGGCCGGGGGTAAAAAAACAGCTTAT
>CAJTZL010000030.1 GCA_910583695.1 uncultured Oscillibacter sp. | reverse complement strand
AAAATTTAACGCTTGCTGAACTGCGGAGCGCGACGGGCCGCCTTGAGGCCGTACTTCTTGCGCTCCTTCATGCGAGGATCGCGGGTCAGGAACCCGGCCTTTTTCAGGATGGGGCGGTTGTCCTCACTGGCCAGCAACAGCGCCCGGGCGATGCCGTGGCGCAGGGCGCCGGCCTGTCCGGTGACACCGCCGCCGGAGACCGTGGCCACAATGTCCATCTTTCCGGTGTTGCCGGTAGCCTCCAGGGGCTGGCGGACCACCATTTTCAGGGTCTCCAGGCCGAAATAATCGTCAATGTCCCGGCCGTTGATGGTGATGCTCCCGGTTCCGCCGGGAAACAGGTGGACGCGGGCGACGGAGGACTTCCGGCGGCCGGTGCCGTACAGATAGGGCTTCTTAGACTGATACATACGCTTCCTCCTCCTTATTCAGCATCCAGGGCGATGGGCTTCTGGGCCTGCTGCTTGTGCTCCGCGCCGGCATAGATGTGCAGACGCTTCAGGGAATCCTTGGCCACAATGTTCTTGGGCATCATGCCGCGGACGGCCACCCGCATGGCCACCTCGGGCTTCTCCTGCATCAGGATGCGGTAGGGGGTCTCCTTGAGGCCGCCCACCCAGCCGGAGTGGGTGCGGTAAATCTTCTGCTCGCCCTTTTTGCCGGTGAGAACCGCTTTTCCCGCGTTGATGATGATGACATTATCTCCGCAGTCGGCGTGGGGCGTGAAGGTGGTTTTGTTTTTGCCGCGCAGCAGGTCGGCGGCCCGGACGGCGGTCTTGCCCAGGGGCTTCCCGGCGGCATCCAGGATGTACCACTTGCGCTCAATGTTGGCCTTGTTTGCCATAAAAGTGGACATGGTCGTTCCTCCATCAATATAGTTTCCATTTGGTTGAACAAAGTAAGAACTCCTTGCGGAGCAAGGTCATTTATACCATAGCTTTCCTCCCATGTCAACCCAGTTTTCAATTTGCGCCGTATATTCTATTGATTTCTCATGTTTTCTCTTTTATACTCTCAAATACTAAAGTTCTATTTTAAATTCCGGAGGTAAAAAAGAACCGGCCCCAAGGGACCGGCTCCTATGTACCCCCCTACAGCACCCACTGGACCAGCAGCAGCAGCACAAAGCCCGGAAGCCCCAGGACTCCGATCACCAGGGCGTTCCAGACGTTGACCCCCAGGGCAATGCCCGTCACGGCGGCAGTGGCGTTCACCGCCCAGAGGGCCAGGAAGCCCAGGAGCGTATTCGCCAGCAGTTTCACCGCCAGCTTCAGCGGGGCGCTGAACACCCGCAGCAGGGCAATGAGGAAGAACCCCGCCAGCAGGGCGGCAATGATCTTCTGATTCAGGTCCATACCGCGTCGCCCTCCAGCCGGGCCAGGGCGGGGATGCTCTCCGGGCTCCGCTCCTTGATGGCCCGGATGAGGTAGTTGCATCGGGCCTTCTCCGCCTTGATCTGATAGATGCAGGACTCCACCAGCTCCGGGTCCACCGCCTGGTCAAAGCGGCGGTAGGCCAAGGACAAATCCCCCTGGGCGCTCCGGAGTTCCGCCCGCAGAACCGCCAGCTCCGGGTCCGGCCGGCCTTTTTTGAAAAAAGTGGTTTTCATAGCGCAATTCCTCCTGTATAATACGTTTATAGGATATGGCAATTCTGGACAAATATGCCAGCTTTCATACAGGAGGTTTTTCATGCAGGAAATATTCATGAGACAGGCCCTGGCCCTGGCCCGGGAGGCCGCCGCCGCCGGGGAGGTCCCCGTTGGCTGCGTCATCGTGCGGGAGGGCGTGGTGGTGGGCCGGGGGCGAAACCGGCGGGAAGAAACACGCGCCGCCGCCTCCCACGCCGAGATGGAGGCCATCGCCCAGGCCAACGAGGCCCTGCACTCCTGGCGGCTGGAGGACTGCGAGCTCTACGTCACCCTGGAGCCCTGCCCCATGTGCGCCGGGGCCATTCTCAATGCCCGGATTGCCCGGGTCTGGTTCGGGGCCCGGGACCGGGCCTTCGGCGCCTGCGGCGGAGTGACCAACCTCTTTATGGAAAATTTCCCCCATCCCCCGGCCCTGGTGGGCGGCGTGCTGGAGGCGGAGTGCCAGGAGGTCCTTTCCCGCTTCTTCGCCGGCCTGCGGGGCGGCGGGGGAGAAGTTTTATAAGGAAGGCTCCCCGAACCGGAGCACTCTCTCAATTTGCCCGGCCGCGTTCCGCAAATTTGGTTGACATAAGATTTAAGACTTTTGTAACAATTGACGCTGGTTTCCTTAACAACTCTCCTGTATCTTAATACTTGCAAGAGACAAAACTTCTTTTCATCCAATCTTCCAAACAATACGGAACAGGGCCAGCTTTCCGGCTGGCCCTGTTCCGTATTTTCCCCCCCCCCACGCACCCTCCCCTGATCTTCCGCGGGAACCTTCCGTCAATCCCTTGCGCCTCAAGAGCTTCCGGCTCCGCCTGAATTTCTGGGCAGATTTCATAAACTGTTCACCATTTATCCAGGCCCTTCCTGTATATTATAGATATGCACCTGACCCCACCACGACCCAGGCGGGCGGTCCCGCCTGCCCAGCAGAAATGAGGCATCATTGTGAACATTGCTTACCTTCTGACGCCGAAGCACCGCGTCGCCTATCTGTACGACGACAACACCATGCGCCAGGGTCTGGAAAAGCTCCGGCACCACGGGCGCAGCGCCGTCCCCGTCATCAACCGCAAGGGCCAGTATGTAGGCACCGTCAGCGAGGGAGACTTCCTCTGGCGGCTCCTGCCCGACGAGGGAACCCCCTGCCCCTGCTCCTTAAAGGAGCTGGAGCGGCTCCACGTCCGGGATATTCTCCGGGAAAACCCCTCCGTCCGCATCACCGCCTCCGTGGCCGAGCTGCTGGACACCATCGTTCGTCACAACTTCGTTCCTGTGGTGGACGATTTGAACAGCTTCATCGGCATCGTCACCCGCCAGGACATCATCCGCTGTCTGGCAGAGGAAAAGGGGGCCCCTCCGGCCCTCCGAAAGATCGTATAAGCCTCCGGCCCGGGCCGCCCGTATGGGGCGGCCCGGTTTTTTGCACAAAATCCCTTTTTAGGGGCGCTTTTCTCTTGTACAAATTCCCTGCCCGTCTTCGGAGTCCATCTGCAAAGTTTCACAAAAGCGCCTTCAAATGCAAGTACATTCATGGTAACTTGCAAAAATTATTTACTATATGAAAATGCGCCCTTGTAACAACGGGCATTTTATGGTATGATATGTGCATACTTGCAAGAGTTGGTTTCAACCCTCGCAAAATCCAATATCCCGAAAAGAGGAAGAACGATGAAAAAGAAATTCTCTCTGCTGATGGCCGTCCTCATGCTGGCCATGCTCCTCTCCGCCTGCGGCGGCGATAAGACCGACGGCAGCATAGGCGGCGTAGGCGGCGGAAACTCCGCCCCCGCCGACACCTCCGCCCCCGCCGACTCCGGAAGCTCCGGCGATTCCGGCGCCTCCGCCGTGGCCGAGGACACCAACACCGTGGCCGTGGGCGCCGTGGTCATCGCCCGGGACGACATTCCCGAGGAGGACATCTACGCCCTGACCTCCGCCATCTTTGAAAACATTCCCACCATCACCGAGCAGCACGCCAAGGGCGGCGAGCTGGACCTGGACTTCGCCTCCTCCGTCACCTCCGTGCCCTATCACCCCGGCGCGGCCAAGTACTTCGCCGAGAAGGGCAAGGAAGTTGCTTCCGTGAAGGACGGCGCGGGCTCCGGCGATTCCAAGTCCCTGACCTTCGGCACCGGCGGCGAGTCCGGCACCTACTACGCCTTCGGCGGCGTCCTGTCCAGCTATGTCTCCAACAACACCGGCGTCTCCGTCACCGCCGTGACCTCCGGCGGCTCCAAGGCCAACATCGAGGACCTGTCCGCCGGGGACATCCAGCTGGGCTTCGTTCAGTCCGACGTCATGAGCTACGCCTACAACGGCGAGCGCCTCTTCGACACCAAGGTGGAGAACTTCTCCGTGGTGGCCGCCCTCTACATGGAGCAGGTCCAGATCGTCACCACCAACCCCGACATCAAGTCCGTGGCCGATCTGGCCGGGAAATCCGTCTCCATCGGCGACCGCGGTTCCGGCGTGTGGTTCAACGCCGTGGACGTGCTGGGCGCCTATGACATCGACCCCGACAGCGGCATCAGCCCGGTGTACCAGGGCTTCGGCGACAGCGCGGACAGCCTGAAGGACAAGAAAATCGACGCGGCCTTCGTGGTTGCCGGCGCGCCCACCACCGCCATCGTGGACCTGGCTACCAGCGGCCCCGTGTATCTGGTCAGCCTGGACGAGGAGCACACCAGCGCCCTGCTGGAGTCCTCCCCCTACTACAGTGCCTACACCATCCCCGCCGGGACTTACTGATTCCCCAACCCGAGCCATCCCCGGCAAGGGCCGCGTCAAGCGGCCCTTGCCGCATTGAAAGGGCAGCTCTCCCGCCGCCCCTTCAATACGGCAAGGACCCGTTCCCCTTCGCAATATCCCCTGTGTTTATTTTAAAAGGAGTACGATTCTATGAGCGAGAAAGACAAGAAGCACCTTCCCGACGTGGAAATCGGCACGGCGGCGGACATGGACGAGGTCATGCGGAAGTATGACCGGGAATCCGCCACCCGCATCTGGGAGGGAACGCCCAAGCTGGTTGTGGGCGTGGTCATGGCCCTGTTCTCCCTGTACTGCATCTGGATGACCCTGCGCTGCACCTGGGACCTGCCCATCCGGCTGACCTCCTTCCTGGGGCTGATCACCATTATGGGATACCTGACCTATCCCGCCCGGAAGGACCATGTGAAGCCCAACTCCATGCCCTGGTACGACATTGTGCTGATGCTGCTGGGAGCCGGGTCCTTCTTCTATTACTGCCTCAACTACAACTCCCTGGTCATGGTCATCACCAGCGCGGCCAAGATCAACCCCGCCAGCGAGAGCGCCATTCCAAACGCATGGTTCTATCTGGCCATCGGCGTGGCGGCGATCCTGGTTCTGGCGGAGCTCTGCCGCCGCTGCGTGGGCCTGCCCATTTTATGCGTGGTGGGCACGCTGCTGATTTACACCTTCGCCAGCGGCCAGAATCTGGCCCGGGTGATTTACACCCTCTTTTACGGCACCTCCGGCGTTATGGCAACGCCCGTTCAGGTCTGCGCCAAGTTCATCGCCGTGTTCATCATCTTCGGCGCCTTCCTGGAGCGGACGGGCATCTCCAATTTCTTCATTGATCTGGCCAACTCCCTGGCGGGCAGCACCTCCGGCGGCCCCGCCAAGGTGGCGGTCATCTCCTCCGCCCTCTGCGGCATGGTGTCCGGCTCGTCGGTTGGAAACACCGTCACCACCGGCTCCGTCACCATCCCCATGATGAAGCGCACCGGCTATCAGGGCGAGTTCGCCGGAGCCGTGGAGGCGGCGGCCTCCACCGGCGGGCAGATCATGCCCCCCATCATGGGCGCGGCAGCCTTCCTCATGGCGGAGTACATGGACACCACCTACGCCAACGTGGCGGTAAAGGCCATCCTCCCCGCCCTGCTGTACTTCACCGGCATCTTCCTGGCGGTCCATCTGGAGGCCCGCCGCCTGAACCTGAAGGGCGTGCCCCGGGACCAGCTGCCCAAGTTCGGCATTTTAATCCGCAGCATCTACCTGCTCCTTCCCCTGGTGGTCCTGGTATGGATGGTCTCCACCAACACCCGGACCCTCCAGTTCTCCGCCTCCATCGCCATCCTGCTGGCCATTGTGGTGAGCCTGCCCCATATCTTCGCGGACAGCCGGGCCCAGCATGACGAGGGCGGCACGGTTCACTTTGTGAAGGACACCGCCGCCATGGTCGTCAACTCCCTGGAGGCCGGCGGCCGCAGCTGCATCACCGTGGCCGTGGCCTGCTCCATGGCGGGCATGGTGGCCGGGTGCATCACCGTGACGGGCCTTGCCTCCAAGCTCATCAACGGGGTCATCAACATCAGCCGGATGGTCCCCAACGAGGCCCTGGCCATGTTCATCGCCCTGTTTTTGACCATGCTGTGCTGCATTGTCCTGGGCATGGGCGTGCCCACCACGGCCAACTACTGCATCATGGCCTCCACCTGCGCCCCCATCCTGATTCAGCTGGGCATCGACAAGATTCCCGCCCACTTCTTCGTGTTCTACTTCGGCATCGTGGCGGACATCACACCCCCCGTGGCCCTGGCGGCCTACGCCGGCAGCGCCATTGCCAAATCCGACCCCATGAAAACCGGCATCAACGCCACAAAGCTGGCCATCGCCGCCTTTATCGTCCCCTATATCTTCGCCTACAGCCCGGCCATGCTCTTCGTGGACGTGACCAGCGTATTCCAGGTGGCGCAGATCGTCGTCAGCGCGCTGCTGGGTATCTTCGGCGTGGCCGCAGCGCTGAACGGCTTCCTCTTCCGGCCCATACCCAAGTGGATGCGGCTGGCCTTGATTGTCGCGGGCCTTGCCATGATGATTCCCGGCGACCTCACGGATGTGGTGGGCTTCGCCGCCCTGGCAGTTTTGCTGTTCTACCAGAAGACCATGGCGAAGAAGGACGCGGCCGGCGCCTGACCTTTCGCAAAAACCGCCCCGCTTCGGGGCGGTTTTTGCCTGGAACGGCTCTTTGACGAAAATTCTCTCCTCCGCCCCCATATTTTTGTACAGGATTTTCCGAAACCTTTCCAGCCCCTCTCCCGTCTAACCTGTAAAGGGCCCAAACCCGGATCTTACGAAAATCTTAAGAAATCTGTAACCGTTTTGTTGTTGTTTTCCCCGGCGAACTGTTCTAGTATCAATGATACAGTTATGATGCCGTGCCCTGTTATCCTGTCCCTGGGTCATCACGACGGCGGTTTCCGCCGTTTCAGGAAATTCATCCAACCATGAAGGAGAAAGCCTATGTCAGAAGTCATGGATCGCGAACAGCAGACCGGGACCGTTCAGGCGGCCCCCGAGGCGGCTCCGCCTCCCGCGCCGGAAGCGGAAAAGACCTCCCTTTGGAAGAAGTGGAAGGGGATGCCCCGGAAGAAGCGGCGAAAAATCGTCCGGTGGTTCCTCACCCTCCTGATCCTCACCGCCGTCGGCCTGGGGGTCTGGAAGTTCCTGTCCGCCAAAAAAGGCGGGGAGGAGACCGAAGTTCTCACGGACGTGGTGCAGTACAACTCCATCACCTCCACGGTGGAGGGCAGCGGGCTGACCAAGGCCAAGGACAGCGAAACCATCACCATCGCCACCACGGGAACCGTGTCGGAGGTCTTCGTCAGCGAGGGCGACACGGTGGAGCCGGGGACTCCCCTCTTCGTCATCGACTCCGACGCCGCCCGCTCCGCCGTGGACAAGGCCCGGCAGGACGTGCTGGGCCGGGAGAAGCAGCTGAACGCCCTGTTGAAGGACGTGGCGGGCCTCAATCTGGCGGCGGGCTACTCCGGCAAGCTGATGGAGGTGGTGGACCTGAATCCCGGGGACACCATCAGCAAGGAGCAGAAGCTGGCGGTGCTGGCGGACGACACCCGCCTGCGGCTCACCCAGTACTACAGCTACGCCTACGAGGGCATGATTTCCCAGGGCCAGAGCATGGACGTGTCCATCCCCGCCCTGATGAGCTCCCTCCCCGGCACGGTGGAGGCGGTCCACATGGTCAGCCGCATCACGCCGGAGGGCACCAAACTCTTCTCCGCCGACATTCTGGTGGAGAACGAGGGGGCCCTCACCGCCGAGATGGCGGCCTCCGCCACCGTGACCACCGCCGAGGGCGAGACCATCTACCCCTATGAGCCCGGGAAGCTGGAGTACTACCGCACCGGCGACCTGAAATCCACCGTCAACGGCACCGTCCTCTCCAGCTCCCTGGTGGACTTCCTCCAGGTCACAGCCGGGCAGGTTCTGGTCCGGGTGGACGGCGAGGACAGCGAGGCGGAAATCTACTCCGCCCAGCAGAGCCTGGACGAGGCCCGGAAGACCCTGGAAACCGCCGAGAAGAACTTGGCCAACTGCTCCGCCGTGGCCTCCATCGCGGGCAAGGTCATCGGCCTGACCATGAAGCCCGGGGACGAAATCGCCGCCAACACCACGGTGGTCACAATTTCCGACACCTCCTCCCTGCTGGTCAACGCCACAGTGGACGAACGGAACGTCAGCGCCGTCCAGACGGGAACCATGGTGGAGCTGGACCAGTGGGGCACCATGGCCATGGGCATGGTAGAGAGCGTCAGCCTCTCCAGCACCATCAACAACGGCGTGGCGACCTATCCCATGGTGATCTCGGTGGACAACGCGGAAGAAACCCTCCAGGTCAACAGCTACATCAACTACAAGCTCACCGCCAGCGAAAACGACAACTGCCTGGTGCTGCCCCTCCAGTCCGTCCGCACCGTCTCCACCGAGGAGGGCGAAACCCTGACCGTGGTCTATGTCAAGGGCGACCGGCCGGACAACGTGGTGGAAAACATCATGGCCGACGAGACGATTCCCGAGGGCTTCTGGCCCGTGGCCGTGGAAATCGGCATCTCCGACAACTACAACGTGGAAATCAAGTCCGGCGTGGAGGAAGGCACCGAGGTCTTCACCCAGATTCAAACGGCCAACCCCTGGGGTTACTGATATGGCAAATCTGATTGAATTGAAAGACATCTTCAAGATCTACGGCGAGGGTCTTGAAAGCGAGGTCCGGGCCCTGGATGGGGTTTCCCTCACCATACAGCGGGGGGAGTTTGTGGCCATCGTGGGCCAGTCCGGCTCCGGCAAGTCCACCATGATGAACGTCCTGGGCTGTCTGGACATCCCCACCCGGGGAAACTACCTTCTGGACGGCACCGACGTCCGGGAGCTGACGGACACGGAGCTCAGCCGCATCCGCAACAAGGAGATCGGCTTCATCTTCCAGCAGTACAACCTGATTCAGACCCTGACGGTGCTGGAGAACGTGGAGCTGCCCCTGATTTACCAGGGCATCCGGGCGGACGACCGCTATGACATGGCCCTGGAGGCCCTGGACCGGGTGGGTCTTTCCAACCGCGTGAAGCACAAGCCCACGGAGATGTCCGGCGGCCAGCAGCAGCGGGTGGCCATCGCCCGAGCCATCGCCACCAAGCCCCCCATCATCATGGCCGACGAGCCCACCGGTGCCCTGGACTCCCGGACGGGCCACGAGGTGCTGGAGTTTCTCCAGCAGCTCAACCGGGAGGGCACCACCGTCATCCTCATCACCCACGACAACGGAATCGCCGCCACGGCCCGGCGCTGCGTGCGCCTCACCGACGGGAAAATCGTGGAGGACAAGGAACAGGAGGTGGACTGGTTTTGAACATCCGTCAGGCAGTGAAAATGGCCTGGAAGTCCATCATCGGCAAAAAGGGCCGCTCCATGCTGACCATGCTGGGCGTCATCATCGGCATCGCGGCGGTCATGACCATCGTCTCGGTCATGACCGGCTACGCGGCGAAAACCATGGAGCAGTTCTCCGCCATGGGCAGCAACAAAATCACGGTAGACATCTACAGTTACATGTATGAAGTGGACGAAAACGGCAACATGATCAGCTCCGGCAAGGACTACTTCCCGGACCTCTATGCCTACTGCAAGTCCATCCCCCAGTACATCGTGGGCATCACGCCGGAGGCCCGGGCCAGCGTCAACGTGGTCTACGGCACGAAAAACTCCGCCAACTTTGAGTGGAGCTGGGACGAGATGGGGAACATGACCGGCCAGCGGCCCCCGGACGTCTACTATGTCTCCAACCAGTACAGCGCCTGCAACAATCTGACGATTACCAAGGGCCGGGACCTGGGCGAGCTGGACGTCGAGCGGTACAACCAGGTCTGCGTCTTAGGCTCTCAGGCGGCGGAGGTGTACTTCGACGCCGCCGACCCGGTGGGTAAGTTTCTCCAGCTCAACGGGCAGAACTTCGAGGTGGTGGGAGTCTACGCCCCCCGCGTCACCGGAAGCGACGCACAGGGGAGCACCATCGACAACATCATCCTCCTGCCCTATACCGCCCGCCGGCTGCTGGGGGGCGACCGGATTGAGAATTTTATCATCAAGGCCAAGGACGGCGTTTCCACCACGGAGGTGGCCACCCGTGTCCGGGGCTTTTTGAAGGGGCTGGTAGACCCCGCCACAGGGGACTCCTACGTCAGCCCCGACGACCGCTGGCAGCAGAGCATGAACGAGCAGATGGGCATGATCTCCCTGGTGCTGGGCGGCATCGCCGCCATTTCCCTGCTGGTGGGCGGCATCGGCATCATGAACATCATGCTGGTGACGGTGACGGAGCGGACCAGGGAAATCGGCATCCGCCGGGCCATTGGCGCCCAGCGGAGCTCCATCGTCACCCAGTTTTTGATCGAGGCGGCCATGCTCTGCGGCATCGGCGGCATCATCGGCATTTTGCTTGGCACCCTGGGCTGTTATGTGGCGGGAAACCTGCTGTTTAAAATGACCATTTACCCCTCCGCCAGCGTAACGGCCGGGGCCCTGGGGTTCTCCGTGCTGCTGGGGCTGATCTTCGGCAGCTACCCCGCCATCAAGGCGTCCAAGCTCCAGCCCGTCGAGGCGCTCCGAGCGGAATAATGAGGAGGAAGACTATGAAAAAACGCGTGTTGTCCCTGCTGCTCCTGGCGGCCATGGCGGCGTCCTTGCTGGTCCTGCCCGCCCAGGCCGCGCCCCCCGCCAACCGCTTCTACGACCTGGGCGGCGACGCTTACGCCCAGGTGGAGTCCCTGCGGCTCATGGGCGTGATGGACGGCTTTTCCGACGGAAACTTCCGGCCCAACGGCCAGCTCACCCGGGCCCAGTTCTGCAAGATGGTGGTCTGCGCCCTGAACGCCGAGGATGAGCTGGGCCTCTACCGCACCGTCACCGTCTACCCGGACGTGAAGCCCTCCCACTGGGCGGCGGCTTACATCAACATGGCCTCCAAGGGAAAGAACGCCATCTCCGGCTTCTCCGACGGCAAGTTCTACCCGGACCGCACCGTCACCCTGGGGCAGGCGGCCACCATCCTCCTCCGGGTCCTGGGGTATAAGGACGAGAACATCGGCGGCGTGTGGCCGGACAGCTACCTGTCCTTCGCCGCCTCCATCGGCCTCACCGACGGGGTGGACACCACCAAGGGCAGCGCTCCCCTCAGCCGCAGCGACGCCGCCGTCCTCTTCAACAACCTCCTTCGGGCGGACGTCCAGGGGGATAAAACCGTCAGCAACTTCCTCACCGCCGCCGGGCTGACCACCAAGACGGACATGGTCCTGGTGTCCTCCAACGCCCGGGGGCCCGACGGCAAGGAGACCGCCATGCTCTTCTCCGACGGCTCCATTTACCAGATGGCCGGGGACAAGGCCTCCAACGGCTCCCTCAACGGCCTGAAGGGCACGCTGGTGCTGGAGGGCCAGAAGGTCCGCACCTTCCTCCCCGACGCTCTGGGCGTCAGCCGGGTCATCACTGTGCTCAAGGCGGAGGCCAACCAGATCACGGACCGCTCCGGAAGTAAATACATGGTTACAGGCGGCACCAAGGTCTACCGCAACGGCGCAGAGACCACCTGGAGCGAGGCCCGTTCCTGGGTGAATCCCGGCACGTCTCTGACCCTCTATCTGGGCACCGCCGGAAACGTGGAGTTCATCTTCATCGGCGGCGGCGACAGCTCCACCGAGGCCGTCATCGTCTACGAGAAAAACTCCGTCAAGGGCTTCGACTCCCTCACCGGAGGCGTGGGAGGCTACACGATCTACAAAAACGGCTGCCGGGCCAACGCCAAGGACATGCGGCCCTATGACGTGGCCACCTATGCCAGCTCCACCAACACCATCCGGGTCTGCGACACCCGGCTGACGGGCTACTACGAGTCCTGCACCCCCAGCCCCACGGAGGCCACCGGTATCCGGGTCCTGGGCCACGACTTTGACGTGCTGCCCACGGCCCAGTCCACCCTGGCGAAGTTCCGCCCCGGCGATCAGATCACCCTGCTGCTGACGGAGGACAACAAGGTGGCCGGAGCGGTAAAGCCCAACACCGCCGGAGCCGGGGCCAACGCCATCGGAATCGCCACCTCCATCTCCGGCACCAGCGCCACGGTGGAGCTCCTCTGCGGCATTGAAATCAAGGGCTCCGTGGACCTGGGCGAGCAGATCAACGACAAGATCACCCAGCTGCGCCAGGAGGAGCTGGCCCGCATGCAGAACCGACTGGTCCGGGTCACTTCCACCGGGAGAAACACCATCGGCCTGGTCCGCCTGGGCGGCGGCGTCTCCGGCGCGCTGGATTTGGAGAAGCGCCAGATCGGCAGCAGCAATCTGGCGGAGACCGTCAGCGTCTTCCGGTACACCGCCAACGGCATTGAAACTCTCAGTCTGAACGACCTGGGAGCCGGGCCCATCCCCAACGGCGAAATCAGCTATGCCCACACCAACTGGGCCGGACAGGTGGATATCATCGCCCTGGGGGCCGTGGGCGGAGGCGCCACAGTCTACGGGCGCACCTCCGTCAGTCTGGACGACCGGGATTCCTCCTATATCTCCATTTACAACGACCAGGGCAAGGTTGCCGGACCCTTCCGCAGCAGCTACGACATCGGCGGCGGAGTCTACGTGGCCGCCGTGGTGGACGACGCAGGCACCGGCAGCTTCTCCAGCCTCAGGCCCCTGACGGCCCTGAAGGACGTGCCCAACTCCGCCTGGAGCGGAGAGAGCTCCGTCACGGTGGACGGCCGGAGCTACAGCATCCCCGTCACTGTCATGGCCTATAACAAGGATACCCGCACCTGGATTTCCGCCTCCGAGGGCAAAAGCGTGGTGGATATCGCCCACGCCTATGCGAAGGAATGCGACATGTACGCCAGCGACGACGGAGTTATCCGCGTCATTGAAGTGGGCGGCGACTTCCGCTGAGGTCCTTCCCCCCTTCCGAAAACAGCGCCCGGACACCATGTGTCCGGGCGCTGTTCCGCCACTGGGGCGGGCCCAATTGGAAGATGCGATCCTATAAAGATGAACCTATGCGTCCTCCCTTCTCCCCCGGTGCTTCTGAAAGACGGGCACACAGGTCCGCCCCTGCGCCGCATTCCTCCCATAAAATGGGCGGCGGGACGCTCCCCCATTCCTGCGGGCCGTTGCAAATGCAGGCGCTTTGTGCTATAATCCGACTGACATCACACCCCGCGCAAAAGAAAGGAGCGTCCCCATGCCCACCTCCCTGAAAGCCATCACCCACGCGCAGAACATCCGCTTTGACAAGGCCGCGGAGGCTCTGTACATCATCGACCAGAGCCTCCTTCCCGGCGAGGAGCGGGAGATCCGCCTCCAAACCGTGGAGGAGATGACGGAGGCCATCCGGTCGCTCCGGGTCCGGGGCGCTCCCGCCATCGGCATCTGCGCCGCCTACTGCCTCTATGTCCTGGCCCGCTCCATTGAAGAGCCGGACCCCGCCGCCTTCCAGGTCCGGCTCCGGGCGCATTCCGCCCAGCTAAACGCCTCCCGCCCCACGGCGGTGAACCTCAGCTGGGCCCTGGGGGAGATGGAGAAAACCGCCGCCGCCCATCTGGCGGACCCCCGTCCCGCCCTGCTGGAGGCCCTGTACCAGAAGGCGGTATCCATCCATGAGGACGACATCGCCAAGTGCCGGGCCATCTCCGAGTACGGCCTGAGCCTTCTCAAGGAGGGGGACGGCGTCCTCACCCACTGCAACGCCGGGCCTCTGGCCACATCCCGCTACGGCACCGCACAGGGGCCCTTCCTGCTGGCGGCGGAGCGGGGGATGCGCATCCGGGTCTTTGCCGACGAGACCCGCCCCCTGCTCCAGGGGGCCCGTCTCACCAGCTACGAGCTCCACCGGGCCGGGGTGGACGTGACCCTGATCTGCGACAACATGGCCTCCATGGTGATGAAAAACGGCTGGGTCCAGGCCTGCTTCGTGGGCTGCGACCGGGTGGCCGCCAACGGGGACACGGCCAACAAAATCGGCACCAGCGGCGTGGCCATTCTGGCGAAGCACTACGGGATTCCCCTCTACGTCCTGGGTCCCACCAGCACCATTGACCGGAACTGCCCCGACGGGGACCACATCCCCATTGAGCTCCGGGACCCGGAGGAGATCAAGACCCTCTGGTATGAAAAGCCCATGGCCCTGCCGGGTGTCGCGTGCTACAACCCCTCCTTCGACGTGACGGACCACCGGCTCATCACCGGCATCGTCACGGAGAAGGGCATCTGCCGTCCCCCCTACACCGAGAGCCTGGCGGCCCTCTTCCGCTGAGGGGAGGCGCGTCCGATGGTCCAAATTTACGGCACCCTGGGCCCTGCCTGCTCCGATACCGAGACCCTGGCCCGGCTCTTTGAAGCCGGCATGACCGGCATTCGGCTGAACCTCTCCCACGTGGGCCTCCCCGGGGCGGCGGAGCAGCTGGAGCACCTCCGCGCCGCCGCCCGGCGCTGCGGCGTCACGCCCCAGCTCCTCATCGACATGCAGGGCCCGGAGCTCCG
This sequence comes from uncultured Oscillibacter sp., assembly GCA_910583695.1. Classification (GTDB taxonomy): domain Bacteria; phylum Bacillota; class Clostridia; order Oscillospirales; family Oscillospiraceae; genus Oscillibacter. Next base: position 18,890 of record CAJTZL010000030.1, on the reverse strand, counting down.
GGTGGGCGTCCTCCCGCTTCCTTTGGAATTGGCGGACGGGGCCCTGGTCCGCCTGGGAAGCGGCATTCCCCTGCCCCCCGCCGTCCTGCCCCATCTGCTTCCCGGGCAGGAGGTCCTGCTGGACGACGGCAGGCTGCTGCTCCGGGTCACGGAGCCCCTGCCGGAGGGGGCTCTGGCCCGGGTGGAGCGGGGCGGCATTCTCCGGAGCCGGAAGAGCGCCGCTCTCCCCGGTGTGGACATCCGCCTCCCCGCCATGACGGACAGCGACCGGGAAAATCTCCGCCTTGCCGGGAACTATGGCGTCACTGGCGTCATGCAGCCCTTCGTCCGGGGCCGAGAGGACCTGGAGGCCGTCCGGGGCGCTCTGGACGCCGCCGGAGGGCGGGACGTCCGGCTGTTCGCCAAGATTGAAAACCTGGACGGCGTGGAGAAGCTGGCGGAGCTGATTCCCGTCGCGAACGAAATCGTCATCGCCCGGGGGGACCTGGGGAACAGCGGCCCCCTCTGGAAGCTCCCGGCCCTGCAAAAGCGCATTGCCGCTACCTGCCGGGAGGCGGGACGGCCCTTCATGGTAGTGACCCAGATGCTGGCCTCCATGGAGCACAGCCCTGTCCCCACCCGGGCGGAGGTCAGCGACGTCTTCAACGCCGTTCTGGACGGCGCGGCCTCCGTCATGGTCACTGGGGAGACCGCCGTGGGGAACTATCCCGTGGAGGCCATGGAATATCTGGCAAATACCGTCCGGGAGGCGGAGGGGTACCTTCGGAGCCGCTCCGCCCAGAGCGTGTGCTCCGGCGCGGTGTCTGCCGGCGGCCAGCGGCCCGTGTGAGGGCAAGCCCAGGAATCACCTTCCTTACAGTCTGGCCACGCCGGACCTGCGGGCGGCCTCCGCCACGGCCTTGGCCACGGCGGGACCCACCCGCTTGTCGAAGGCCTTGGGGATGATATAGTCGGCATTCAGCTCCTCGTCGGAGATCAGGCCCGCCAGGGCTCCGGCGGCGGCCATTTTCATCTCCTCGTTGATGTCGCCGGCCCGCACGTCGAAGGTCCCCCGGAACACGCCGGGGAAAGCCAGGACATTGTTGATCTGGTTGGGGAAGTCGCTGCGTCCGGTGGAGACCACCGCCGCTCCGCCGGCCTTGGCGTCGTCGGGGAAGATCTCCGGCGTGGGGTTGGCGCAGGCGAAGACGATGGCATCCCGGTTCATGGTCTTCACCATTTCCGTGGTGACGGTGCCCGGAGCGGAGACGCCGATAAACACGTCCGCCCCCACCAGGGCGTCGGCCAGAGTCCCGGCTCTCTTCCCCAAGTTCGTCACCTGGGCCATCTCCTCCTTAATCCAGTTCAGGCCCTCCCGGCCTTGGTAAATCGCGCCCTTCCGGTCGCACATCACCACATTCCGGAAGCCTGCGGACAGCAGCAGCTTCACAATGGAGATGGCGGCGGCACCTGCGCCGGAGGTGACGACCTGTACGTCCTCCTTTTTCTTTCCCACTACCTTGAGGGCGTTGGTCAGACCCGCCAGGGTGATGATGGCGGTGCCGTGCTGGTCGTCGTGGAAGATGGGGATATCACACTTTTCTTTCAGCTTCCGCTCGATCTCAAAGCACCGGGGGGCGGCAATGTCCTCCAGGTTGATGCCGCCAAAGGAGCCGGACATCAGCCACACGGCGTTGACAAACTCATCCACATCGTGGGTTTTCACGCAGAGAGGGAAGGCGTCCACATCGCCGAAGGCCTTGAAGAGCACGCACTTGCCCTCCATGACGGGCATGCCCGCCTCGGGGCCGATATCCCCCAGGCCCAGAACGGCGGAGCCGTCGGTGATGACGGCGCAGAGGTTGTGCCGCCGGGTGAGCGTATAGCTCTTGCTGATATCCTTCTGAATTTCCAGACAGGGCTGGGCCACGCCGGGGGTGTAGGCCAGACTCAGGTCGTCCTTGGTCTCCACGGGAACCGTGGAAACCACCTCAATTTTTCCCTTCCACTCGCCATGGAGCCGGAGAGATTCCTTCGCATAATCCATACTGACAAGTCCTCCTTACTTAATTTACTTATTTTTAATTCTCAAAGGGGAAGCGATAGGGCAGGTTCAATCTGTCCCGGATTTCAATCATCTCCTTCTGGATGGTCTCGCCCACGGGTACGCCCTTGTCCCTGCGCTCCTGCCAGGCCAGCCATTCCTTCTCGCCGGCGGTGTAGATGCGCTCTGCGCCGGGGGCCTTCTCGGAGGCCCGGAGCCCCCGGCAGATGCCGCCGGCGGTCTTCTTGAAGGTGTCCAGGCCCATGAAAAACTCCGGGTTGATGACGAAGAAGAAGTGGCCCAGGCGGTACATCCGGCTGCTGCCGTCAGGGGCCTTGCCGTTGAGGTCCTTCAGGTAAGGGCCCCCGGCCAGGGCGGCGGAGAGAATCTCGACGATGGTGGTGAAGCCATAGCCCTTATAGCCGCCGGTGGCTTCGCCCGGTCCGCCCAGGGACAGCAGCGCGCAGTTTCCGGACCGCATTTCCTCAAGAATCCGGGCGGAGTCGCTCATGGTGCCTCCGTCCTTCGTGACCACCAGACCCTCGGGGGTGGGCTTGCCGCTGCGGGCGTAGAACTCGATCTTTCCATTCTGGATAGTGGACGTGGCGCAGTCAAAGTTGAAGGGGAACTCCTCGTCGGTGGGCATGGTAAAAGTGAGGGGGTTGGTTCCCATCATGGGCTCCACGCCCCAGGTGGGAGCCACGGAGGGCCGGGCATTGGTGCCGGTAATGCCGATCATACCGGCTTTTTCCGCCATGGCGGTCCAATATCCCGCAATGCCGTAGTGGGTAGAGTTGTACACCGCGCCGCCGGCCATGCCGTATTGGGCGGCTTTTTCAATGAGCCGTTCCATCATATGGTAGCTGGCTACCATGCCCATTCCGTTGTTGGCGTCCATCACTAAGGTGGTGGGGGTGTCCTTCACAATGTCCATTCTGGTCTCCGGGAGCAGGGTCCCGTTGACAATGCGGTCGATGTAGATGGGCTTGAAGCGATTGCAGCCGTGGCTTTCAATTCCCCGGCGGTCGGACTCCAGCAGGACGTCGGCACATATTTTCGCGTCGTCCTCCGGCACGCCATAGCCCTTGAATGCGTCAATGAGGAAGCGGTTCATCAGGTCCCAGGATACATAAGGTCTTGTCTCCATATGTGCCAAACTCCTTTACCAGTTTTCAGGTGCTGATATATGCAAAAAAGAGCGCAATAACCACACCGTACCGGCCAGTTATCGCACTCGTCTCACACACTCCGCTCATAGCAAGCTGTTGTTCGCGGATAAAGTATAGCAGAGCCTTTTAAGAATTGCAAGTATCAATTTTCATCTCCGGAAAATTCTTGTACATTTTGCACGAACGCCAGGTCCCGCAAGCGGTACGGTTATCCGATTCTCGGAAAAAGGCGGCCTTCGCAGCACATCTCTCCATCTTTTTTTTGCAATCCGACAAAGACCGGGAGACCGCCGTGGGGAACGATCCCGTGGAGGCCATGGAATATCTGGCAAATACCGTCCGGGAGGAGGAGGGTATCTCCAGGGTCAATGAAGCAAAGAGAAGCGCCCGACGGTTCGCCGGGCGCTTCTGCCGCTTATTTTTTATGCCAGACTACATCTCCGAATCTTGCCGCGGAGGCTCTGCACTCCTCCACGGACCCGAACAAATCGTCTATGACGACGTCATATCCGCCATCGCTCCCGGTGCAGAAAAATAGGTAATGCCCCGGGTCTCTCCCGTACCGGCAGACCGCCAGATAACGAATCTCCCTGGGATCTCCTTCTATGGTCCCGTAATTTCCGCCGTCTGAATACTCCAGCACAACGGCTCCGTCCAGAACGTTCGGAAACGCCATTCGCACCCCTCCCGTTACAGCGGCTTGACTCCCGCCCTCCAAAGCCAGTCCTGCATCCTTTTTGCAGAGAACCCGGTGAACCAGAGCTTTTCTCCGGCCCGGCCGTGCAGCGTCACCTGGGTAAACAGCCCTCTTTTCCCAACGGAAAAACCCCGAATTTCCGGCAGTTTCAGCTCAAACTCCACATAATCGCTCCACATGGTCCGGAAGAACACCCTTCGGTCCGTCACATAAAGCGTCCCGGAATGGGAGCTGCAGGAGTGCATCGTTCCAAACGACAGGATTGGAACCCAATAAGCCATCATGCCCTTTCCAATCAGCGACTCTCCGGACTCCAGGCCCTGATAGCGCAGGCCGGAGTATTCATAAAATTTGCAAACCGCCATATGCGCCCTCTATACCAGCTCATACAGGGGCTTCCGCCGGTCATAGGACTGGGGGCAGTAGGTAACGGAGGAAATCTTTCGTCCCGAAATTCCATATTTCGGATGGGACCCAAAGAGGTCGATGTACCGCTCCAGATCGTCCCGCTCCTCCGCCATGGCCTCCAGCACCAGCGCTGCCGCCCGGGCGTCATCAATGGCCCGGTGGCTGTTCACCGCCCTGTCCTCCAGCCGATAGGCGGCAATGGCGTTCTCCAGCTTGTGGGGGTAATCCCGCCGGTCCCGGTACACCGTCAGCGCGTCCAGGAACCGGGGCTTTTTCAAAATCCCCACCAGTCCCCAGGGCCGGAGGAGGCCATAGAGGAAGTTCAGGTCAAACTGGGCGTTGTAGGCCACGATCAGCGGCCGCTCCGCCCCCTCCAGCAGCTCCGCAAAGGCCCGGGCGGCCTCTTGGTCTCCTACGCCCTCGGCCTCCAGCCGCTCGTCCGTGATGCCGGTCAGATTCGTGATAAACGGGTCCAGCCGCCGCCCCTCCGGCAGCCGGACAAAGAGATCCATGCCTCCCGCCTCCACGCCGTTCTCCAGGGACACCGCACCGATTTCGATGATCCGGTCCCTCTCATAGTCAATGCCGGTGGTCTCCGTGTCAAAAACAACCATCCGGTCAAACTGCTCCCATAGTCTCACGCCGCATCCTCCTCCAGCCGGCTCTCCCCGGTAGCGTAGTCGATGACCACTCCGGGCTGAACGTTGTAGGCAAAGATGTTGAAGCACACGCCGTCCCCGGCGTCCTCCACGGAGTAGGCCTCCATCTGCACCCCCCGAGCCACCAGCTCCGTGCCCACAAACACCGGTGTCACCCGGTAAAGAACGTGGTTGTCCGTCCGCTGGACGTAGTCCGCCACTTCGTTTTCAAACGGCAACATCCCGGTGACGTTCAGATACCGGGTGCCGGTAATCAGGTTTTTCTCATTGGCGTTCTCCCCCGCCAGCTGGAAGCCGATGAGGTGACAGCGGTTGTAGAGGTACTTTCCGTCCACGCAGTCATACTTGGCGGAAACCCAGCCTGTTGGCTTTACGTTTCCGATGCTCTCCCGCTCCTCCGTGGGCATCAGCTCCGGGCAGATGTTGGCATAGGCCGCGCCGCAGCGGCCCAGGTAGTCCAGCTCGCTGTAGTCCTCGAACGCCTCCAGGGTCATCTCCTCCTTGGTAAAGTCCGGCTGGTTGTCCTCCAGCTCCACGTAGGCCGCACCGCTCCACTCCGGGATGTCCGCCAGGGACACCGGCTCCGGCCGCAGATACCACTGGACCACTGCCGCGGCCACACACAGAACCAGCAGCACCGCCGTCCGCCTGGGGGTGAGCTGCTGTTTCGTCTTCCCTCTTCGCTTCGCCATATCCGTCCTCCTCAAACCGCAATTGTTCGACACTCCAAATATAACATTTTCCGCCAGCTTTTTCAACCGATAATCCATCCGCCCCCGGACATGCTGAATTGTGACAACATTTCACAAACCGGAGGTGCCTATGCTCCAGCGTATGCGAAACGCATTTCTCCTCATGCTTCCCCTTCTCTTCCTGGGGGCCATGCTCTATCTCCAGGGGAAAACTCTCCCCACCGCCGCCCCGGCCATCATTCCGGCCTCCGCCGACAACTGGGGCCTCTCCTTCCCAAACGAGGGCCAGTCCCCCGTGGGCAACGCCTCGGTCCAGGAGCTGGCCCAGTACGACGCCTGGTTCCTGGGGGACACGTCCCGGAAGGTGATCTACCTGACCTTTGACTGCGGCTATGAGAACGGCTATACGGAACAAATCCTGGACGCCCTGAAAAAGCACAATGCCCCGGCAGCCTTCTTTGTGGTGGGCAACATGATCGAAACCGCCCCGGACATCATCCGCCGCATGGCGGAGGAGGGCCACATCGTGGGCAACCACACCTTCCATCACCCGGACATGTCCGCCATCAGCAGCCAGGAGGCCTTCCGGAAGGAGCTGGACGCTCTGGCGGACCTCTACCAAGAAACCACAGGGCAGGAGCTCCCCCGTTTCTACCGCCCGCCCCAGGGAAAATACAGCGCGGAAAACCTGCGGCAGGCCCAGGCCCTGGGCTACAAAACCGTGTTCTGGAGCCTGGCCTACGTGGACTGGTACGTGGACAACCAGCCCACGGCGGAGCAGGCCTATGCCAAGCTCCTTCCCCGCATCCACGACGGGGCCATCGTCCTCCTCCACTCCACCTCCAAGACCAACGCGGACATCCTGGACGAGCTCCTCACCAAATGGGAGAATATGGGCTACCGCTTCGCCTCTTTGGAGGAGCTGGCCTGAGCCCCTCTTGCAACTCCTGGAAAACTGGTATATAATAACGCCAGCATGCCGCCTCTCCGGCGGCAAAAACAGGAGGCGCGTTATGAATCTGACCACTGCGGCCCTGCTGGATCTCACCCACACCCTGGCGGGGGACTATCTGGCCCAATTCCAATACCCCTGGGAGGCCCTGGACGGCATCAAGGAGCTGATCTTGCGGCTGGGCCCCTCCCTGGACCCGGCGGAGTATGAGGAGCGGTCCCCTCACGTCTGGGTCCATAAAACCGCCTCCGCCGCTCCCACGGCCTTCCTGGGCGCACCCTGCGTCATCGGCCCAAACACGGAGGTCCGGCACTGCGCCTTCATCCGGGGCTCCGCCCTTGTCGGCGCGGGCTGCGTGGTGGGCAACTCCGTGGAGCTGAAAAACGTCATCCTCTTCGACGGCGTCCAGACTCCTCACTACAACTACGTGGGGGACTCCATCCTGGGCTTCAAAAGCCACATGGGCGCCGGGTCCATCACCTCCAACGTCAAGTCCGACAAGACCCTGGTGGTGGTTCGGAACGAGGAGGAGCGGCTGGAGACCGGCCGGAAAAAGTTCGGGGCCATTCTGGGGGACCATGTGGAGGTGGGCTGCAACAGCGTGCTGAACCCCGGGACCATCATCGGACGGGCCTCCAGGGTCTATCCCCTGTCCTCCGTCCGGGGGACCGTCCCGCCGGACAGCATTTTCAAGGGGCCCGGAGCAATCGTTCATCAGGATTGACGGCACTCATACAACAGCCCGGCATGGGGAACGCTCCCTGTGCCGGTTTTTTTAATCGGGGCTTGACAAATACCCCCTGAGGGTATATGATGAAAATACCCTCAGGGGGTATCTAACCAAAGGAGGCATCCGCCATGGAAACCTGCGGCTGTCACAAGATCAAGGAGCGCTCCGAAGAGGAGGTCAAGCGGCTGGTGAATCGCCTGAACCGGGCGGAGGGCCAGATTCGAGGCATCCGGGGCATGGTGGAGCGCAGCGCCTACTGCCCCGATATCCTGGCCCAGGTGGCCGCCGCCAACGCGGCGCTGAACGCCTTTGCCCGGGAGCTGCTGGCGGAGCATATCCGCACCTGCGTCACCCGGGACATCCGGGAGGGGAAGGACGAGACGGTGGAGGAGCTGCTCTGCACCCTCCAGAAGCTGATGAAATAAAGGAGGTTCCAATGAAACAATACAACGTCACCGGTATGAGCTGCGCCGCCTGCTCCGCCCGGGTGGAAAAGGCCGTGGGCAGGGTCCCCGGCGTCACCTCCTGCTCCGTGAGCCTCTTGACCAATTCCATGGGCGTGGAGGGCGGCGCTTCCGCCGCCGAGATCATCGCCGCCGTGGAGAGCGCGGGCTACGGCGCATCCCAAAAGGGCGCGGAAACCGCCGCCGGGCCGGCCGTCCATGCTGAGGAGGCCCTGGCGGACCACGAGACCCCGCTTTTGAAAAAGCGGCTGTGGTCCTCCCTGCTCTTCCTGGCGGTGCTCATGTACTTCTCCATGGGGCATATGATGTGGAACTGGCCCGTTCCCCATTTCCTCCATGGGAACCACATTGCCATGGGCCTGATTCAGCTCCTTTTGACAACGGCCGTCATGGTGATCAACCAGAAATTCTTCATCAGCGGCTTCAAGAGCCTCTGGCACCGGGCGCCCAATATGGACACCCTGGTAGCTCTGGGGGCCTCGGCGGCCTTTGTCTACAGCACCTACGCCCTCTTTGCCATGACGGATGCCCAGGTCCGGGGAGACGCGGCGGCAGTGACGGACTACATGATGGAGTTCTACTTCGAGTCCGCCGCCATGATTCTGGCCCTCATCACCGTGGGCAAGATGCTGGAGGCCCGGTCCAAGGGGAAAACCACCGACGCGCTGAAAAGCCTCATGAAGCTGGCCCCCAAGACCGCCGTGCTGGAGCGGGACGGGAACGAAATCACCGTCCCCATCGAGCAGGTCCAAAAGGACGATATCTTCCTGGTCCGCCCGGGGGAAAACATCCCCGTGGACGGCGTGGTGGTAGAGGGCTCCAGCGCCGTCAACGAGTCCGCCCTCACCGGGGAGAGCATCCCCGTGGACAAGGCCCCGGGGGACGGCGTGTCCGCCGCCACGGTGAACCAGTCCGGCTTCCTCAAGTGCCGGGCCACCCGGGTGGGGGAGGACACCACCCTCTCCCAGATCATCCAGATGGTCAGCGACGCGGCGGCCACCAAGGCCCCCATCGCCAAAATTGCCGACAAGGTCTCCGGCGTCTTCGTCCCGGCGGTCATCGGCATTGCCCTGATCACCACCCTGGTGTGGCTGCTGCTGGGGCAGACCATCGGCTTCGCTCTGGCAAGGGGCATCTCCGTGCTGGTGATCTCCTGCCCCTGCGCCCTGGGGCTGGCCACGCCGGTGGCCATCATGGTGGGCAACGGCATGGGTGCGAAAAACGGCATTCTCTTTAAAACCGCCGCCTCTTTGGAGGCCGCGGGCCGGACGGAGATCGTGGCCCTGGACAAAACCGGCACCATTACCCAGGGAGAGCCCAAGGTAACGGATATCCTCCCGGTTCAAGGCCTTACGGAAACGGAGCTGCTCCGGCTGGCCCGTGCCCTGGAGCAAAAGAGCGAGCACCCCTTGGCGAAAGCCGTCTTGCAAAGAGCGGAGGAGGAGCAAATCCCGGCGGAGGAGGTCACGGACTTCCAGGCCCTGCCGGGGAACGGCCTCACCGCCCGGCTGAACGGCGCAGCCCTCAGCGGCGGCAATCTCAGCTTTATCAGCACTCAGGCCCCGATCCCCCAGGACCTTCAGGCCAAGGCCGAGGCCCTGGCGGGCCAGGGTAAGACCCCGCTGTTTTTCAGCCAAAACGGGGCGCTGCTGGGCGTGATCACCGTGGCGGACGTCATCAAGGAGGACAGTCCCCAGGCGGTGCGGGAGCTCCGAAATATGGGGATTCGCGTGGTGATGCTCACCGGCGACAACCAGCGGACCGCCGAGGCCATCGGAAAGCAGGCCGGGGTGGACGAGGTCATCGCCGGGGTCCTGCCCGACGGCAAGGAGAGCGTCATCCGCCGGCTCAAGGACCAGGGCCGGGTCGCCATGGTGGGGGACGGCATCAACGACGCCCCGGCCCTGACCCGGGCAGACACCGGCATCGCCATCGGCGCGGGGGCGGATGTGGCCATTGACGCGGCGGACGTGGTGCTGATGAAAAGCCGCCTCTCCGACGTGCCCGCCGCCATCCGGCTCAGCCGGGCCACCCTCCGGAACATCCACGAGAACCTGTTCTGGGCCTTCTTCTACAACACCATCGGCATCCCCCTGGCGGCGGGGCTCTTCATCCCCTTCGGCCTGACGCTGAACCCCATGTTCGGCGCGGCGGCCATGAGCCTCTCCAGCTTCTGCGTGGTTTCCAACGCCCTGCGGCTGAACCTGTTCAACCTGCGGGACGCGAAGAAAGACAAACCCCTGAAATCAAACCATTCCAAACATTCCGAGGAGGTAGCAACTATGGAAAAGACCATGAACATCGAAGGCATGATGTGCGGACACTGCGAGGCCCGGGTAAAGAAAGCCCTGGAAGCCCTGCCGGAGGTCAGCGCCGCCAATGTCAGCCACGAGAGCGGCACGGCGGTGGTGACTCTCTCCGCAGAGCTTGCGGACGAGGCCCTGAAAAAAGCCGTGGAGGACCAGGACTATAAGGTGCTGGGCATTCGGTAAACCAAAAGCGGACCGCCGGTGGGCGGTCCGCTTTTTGATAGCTCTTTCAGAACGTGAATTTTTCATCCTCTTCTCTTCGGTCCTCTTTCTCTTTCCCGACCAGCCGGTCCGACATCCCGGCCCGCTTAATCTCCTCCACATCCTGCCGGCAGGCCTTGGCCTGGGCCTTGCGGAACTCCTCCATGAAGCCCGACAAAAGAGCCTGATGTCCCATTCCGGTATAGGAAGGAGCGCGCGGGGCTCTCGGCCCTCCACAGCCAAAGGCATTTGTCGCTGAAATCATTGTCCAGCCTCCCTTTCGATTGGTTTGAAAGCCCGTCAGGCGATTGCGTCCAGAACATCCCGAATCTTCCCAAACAGGATGGTCTCCGGCCCCTTCTTCCAGGAGCCGGTCTTTTCGCTCCAGCTCATGATGCCGGCCATGTATTTCGACCAGTCGGCAACATTGCCCCTGCTGGAGGAGAAGAACTGCGTATAGCCCATCGGATTTCCCCGGGCCGGGACGATGCTTGCCCCGGTCCTCACATGGCTGAGGGGCGTCAGATCCAAGCTGCAGCCCTTGACGCCGTAGCCCACGTAGTCCTTGTCCGCCTCGTCCAGGACGCCGAACTCACAGAGCTTGTCGACGAACGCCTGATACTCCAGCTGGGACATGTTTTCGGGGTCAAAGTTCTCCGACAGGTACTTCTTCTGCTCCTCGGTGAGCTTTACCTTTGTCCCGCTGTCTTTCAGCCTGTCCGCCAGACTCTCGGCAGCCTCCTTCTGCTGCTGCCTCAAGACCTCATGGACCAGGTCCATGTACTCCGTTTTGACGAAGCCGTACGAGCCCCTCACCTCAAACCATTCGGAGCGGAGGCCTTGCCTGCTTTGCGTGCTTGCCGCTGAAATCATAACCTTTCCTCCATTTCACAGATTCATTGGGTTTTGAGCGCCCCGTCTTTGAATCCGTTCAATGGATGCGCCCCGGCCTTGATTCCCTTCATTTGGAATGTCGGCTGGTTTCCGGAAAAAATAAGCATCAGAGAGAGAAATTTTTAAATAAATTTTTTCGCTGTCAGAGTGGAATCTCCCGCCGTCCGGCAGAGGGGATGCGGCGGCCTCTCTCCCCTTCAGATTCCCGCGGCCCGATCCGCCTCAATCTGGAGCTTCAGGGCCTCCACCGCCACCCGGACGGAGGTGCTGGTGTCCTCGCTCATCTTCTGGTCCAGGCCCGCGGCCTCCCGCTCCTGGTTCCAGACCACGTGGAAGCAGCTTCCGCAGCGGCAGCCCAGGGCGGAGGCCACCACAAACAGGGCCGCGCTCTCCATCTCGCTGGCCTTCACCCCCAGACGCTTCCAGCTCTCCCACTTCTGCTGGAGCTCATAGTACACCGGAGAGGCGGCGGGGTCATGCTGGCCGTAAAAGCTGTCCTTGCACTGGACGATGCCGGTATGGAGGGGATAGCCCAGGGCCTTAGTGGCCCGGACCAGGCAGTCCACAAGGCCGAAATCCGCCACGGCGGGGAACTCCAGGGGAGCGTATTCCAGGCTGGTGTGCTCAAAGCGGACGGCGCCGGTTGCCACCACGATATCTCCGGACTGGACGTTTACATCAATGCCGCCGCAGGTCCCCGTGCGGATGAAGGTATCCGCGCCGCACTTGTGGAGCTCTTCCATGGCGATGGAGGCGGAGGGCCCGCCGATGCCGGTGGAGCAGGCCGTCACCTTCTCCCCCAGGAGGGTGCCGGTCCAGACGTTGTACTCCCGGTTATAGGCCACCTGTTTCGCGTCGTCAAAGTACGCGGCGATGGCGGGGACCCGGCCGGGATCGCCGGGGAGAATGCAATAGCGGCCGATGTCGTCGGCGGTGCAGGCAATGTGAAACTGCTTTTCCAATTTTTGCATAACGCTCACCTCTATGTCGTGATATTGTAGAAACAGTATAGCAAATTTTGGTTGACCTTGCAACAACTTGACGGGAAAATTTTTGAAGGGCCCGCCTGCTTCCGGCGGACCCCTCCCTTTTATTTCATTGTCACCACAGTGACGCCGGTCTCTCCCTCACCGTAGACCCCCAGGCGGAAGCTCTTCACCGCCTTGCTCCGGCGGAGAATGTCGTGGACCGCCTTCCGGAGGGCCCCGGTGCCCTTGCCGTGGATGATGGTGACGGTCTCCAGCCTGCCCATGACGGCGGCGGACAGGAAGCCCTCCACCACGCTCTCCGCCTCCAGGGTCTCCATCCCCCGGATGTCCAGCTCCCGGCTGGCGGCGGTGCGAAGAGGCCGGGTTCCCGTCGACCGGACGGGAGTTTTCGGCTTCCGGGCGGCCCGCTCGTCATCCTCGATAAGCCGGACCTCATCGGCCTTCGCCTTCATTTTCAACACCCCGGCCTTCAATTGCAGGGTGCCGTCCTTTCCCACGGAGAGGACCTCGGCGGGCTGGCGCACACCGGGGAACTCCACCAGATCCCCCTTGACAATGGGGCGGCTGGGCTTGGGGATGGGCTCCGGGCGGTCCTTTTCACTGCGGAGGCGGTCCTCCGCCTGATGGAGCCCCGCCCGGATGGCGGCCTGGGCATCGTTGATGTTCTGGGCGGAATCCGCCGCCGCCTGCCGCCGCCGGAGCTCCGCCAATTCGTTAAAGGTCTGGTCCGCCGCCGCCTTGGCGTCCCGGAGTATGCGCTTGGCCTCCGCCTCGCCCCGGCTCCGGGCGTTCTCCTTGGCCCGCTCCATCTGCTCCCGGAACTCCCGGGCCTTCCGCGCGTCCTCCTCCCGCTGGCGGAAGAGGCGATCCGACTCCAGGTCCCGCTTTTCCAGAGCCTGCCGCTTCGCCTCCAGCTGGGTCAGCACGTCCTCGAAGCGGACGCTGTCCCCGCTCATCTGGGTCTGGGCGGCGGCGATGACCTCCTCCGGGAGGCCCAGCCGCCGGGAGATGGCGAAGGCGTTGGACTTGCCGGGGATGCCGATGAGGAGCCGGTAGGTGGGGCTCAGGGTCTCCACGTTGAACTCGCAGGAGGCATTCTCCACCCCGGCGGTGGTCATGGCAAAGGTTTTCAGCTCCGCATAGTGGGTCGTGGCGGCCACCCTGGCCCCCTTGGCCCGGACGTGCTGAATGACAGCGATGGCCAGGGCCGCGCCCTCCACCGGGTCCGTTCCGGCCCCCAGCTCATCAAAGAGGACGAGGCTCTTTCCGTCCGCCTCCTTCAGGATGCCCACAATGTTGGTCATGTGGGCGGAGAAGGTGGACAGGCTCTGCTCAATGCTCTGCTCGTCGCCGATGTCCGCCAGCACCCGGTCGTAGACCGCCACGGCGCTCCGCTCCGCCGCCGGAATGTGGAGGCCGCACTGGGTCATGAGGGTCAGAAGGCCCAGGGTTTTCAGGGAAACGGTCTTGCCGCCGGTGTTGGGGCCGGTGATTACCAGGGTGTCAAAGGCCTCCCCCAGCTCCAGATCGATGGGCACCGCCGTCCTGGGGTCCAGCAGGGGGTGCCGGGCCTTCCGCAGGCGGACGGCCCCGTCCCGCCGGACCTCCGGCCGCACGGCGTCCATTTTGTAGCTCAGCTCTCCCCGGGCAAAGATCAGGTCCAGGTGAACCAGGGCGTCGTAGTCCCACTGGATGTCCTCCCGGTGGGCGGCGGCCTCGGCGGAGAGCTCCGCCAGAATGCGCTCGATCTCCTTCTGCTCCTTGGCCTCCAGCTCCACGTACTCGTTGTTGGCCTGGACCACCCCCATGGGCTCCACAAACACCGTGGCCCCGGAGGAGGAGATGTCGTGGACCAGTCCGGGGAGGTTCCCCTTCTGCTCCGCCTTGACGGGCACCACGAAGCGGCCGTCCCGCTGGGTGATGATGGTCTCCTGGAGCACCTTGGCATAGCTGGGGGAGGAGATGATCTTCTGCAAAATCTGCCGGCTCTTGGCCTGGGCGGCCCGCATGTGGCGGCGGATATCCGCCAGCTCCGGAGAGGCCGCGTCGGCAATGGTGTCCTCGTCGGGGATGCAGCGCTTGATTTTGTCCTCCAGAAAGTGGTTGCCGTGGAGGGAGAGGAACAGGTGGTCAATGGCGGTTCTCTCCGCCGCGTCGTCGTTGAAGTACTCCTTGGCCCGCCGGGCGGCGGTAAGGAGGTCTGCAATCCGCAGCAGCTCCCGGGTGTTCAGGCTGCCCCCCCGGTCCGCCCGGTCCAGGGCCTCCCCCACCGGCTTCACGCCGGAGAAGGATGGCGCGCCCCGCCGTCCGATCATCCAGTGTGCGGCGTCGGTCTGGTCCAGGAGGCGGAGGACCTCCTCCGCTTCCGTCTCCGGGGAAACCCGGAGGGCCCGCTCCTTGGCCTCGGCGCTGACGGCCTGATCGGACAACAGCTGCAAAACCCTGGGCAGCTCCAGGGTGTGGAGGGATTTTTCAAATAGCTCGCTCATGGAACTTCCTCCTGTCAAGGGAATCTGCTTTCGTTCCCTTCCGGCACAGCAGTCTCCGTCCTATGGCGAAGGGGCCGGAGGGAATCCGTCTCATGTCATGCTCTTGTAAAAGTCCAGCGTCCCGAAGCCCCGCTCCAGCTGGGTGTACAGAAAGGCCTCCGCCGCCGCCGTCAGGCGGCCCAGGGGCTCCTCCCCCAGGCGAAAGGCGTAGAGCCGCTTCGGCTCTCCATAGACAATATGCCGCAGGGCCGCCAGGGAGTCCCGGCACAGGGGCCGTCCCCGTCCTCCGCCGCAGCTCCGGCAGCGGAGCACCCCCTGCACCGTGTCCAGCACCGGCTCCGCCGGGTTCTCCCGACCGCAGAGGGCGCAGTCCTCCACCAGGGGCTCATAGCCTGCCAGGCACAGGAGCCGCAGCTCAAAGGCGGGCTTCACCAGGGCGGGGGGCTTGTGTAAAGCAGAAAGGGCATACAGCCCGTTGAGGAGATGCCGCAGCTGCTCCGGCGCGGGCTCATCCTCCGGGCAGACGGCCTCCGTCAGCTCCGCCATGTAGCAGCCCAGGGCCAGGGCCGTCAAATCCCCCCGGAGGCCGGGGAACAAATCCAGGGTGGAGGCGTCGCTGGCATAGCGCCAGTCCTTCCGCTGGTACAGGGTCCACTCGGCGTAGGCCAGGGGCTGGGCGGCGGCGGCAAACTTGCAGTTCTTCCGCCGGGCCCCCCGGGCGATGACTCCGATTTTTCCCGCCTCCCAGGTCAGGAGGGTCAGGATTTTATCCGTCTCCTTGGTCTCTGTCTCCCGAAGGACCACGCCGCGGTCCACGGCATAGGGCGTTCCCGCCACGGCGGCCTCCCTCCTTTATGTACGGAGAGGAATCATCTCTCCGTTTATGACAAAAAGTTATCTGTTTCGCCCTCCGCCGACCGGTAGAGCATATAGGCCAGAGGCTCTCCGGTGAGGCAGAAGAGCTCCCAGAGGGGCGCGGGTTCCATGTGTTCCATATGGCAGACCTCCTTTTAAAGATAGTCTGCGATTGCTGTCGAAATGGATACGTGGAAAGTTCCGGTCAATCTGGAATCGCAAAATCTTCGCTTTTGAAGCTGCTGTAATACCGGCCCGTTTCCGCTGTGAATTTCAGCACGCAGTAATCCGGGTCCGTGACGCCCTGCGCGTAATACATGGTGTCTCCGCGCCGCCAGAGGCGTTTTTTGCTCTCCGGGTCCTCCAGCACCTCCACGGTGCCGGAGAGGCTGACGCCCCGAAAAAAACGCCGGTCCACGAAATAGATGCTCCCCTTGGGATTCTTCCGGAAAGCCGCCACCTTCTGCGAGGAGGTGTTCGTGCTGAACCAGAACACCCGGACGCCCTCCCGCTCCCGGGGCGCCAGCATGGCACGGGTGGTGGGAAAGCCCCGGCTGTCGATATAGCTGAGATAGACGGTCTTGGCCTTGTCGGCCATGCCGCCCACGGTCTTTGCCGGGTCGCGCATCATGGAAATCCCTCCCTTTCAGTCCTCCCGATAGCCCAGGCTGCGGACGTAGTTCACGTTGTCCCGCCAGTTCTCCTTGACCTTCACCCAGGTCTCCAGATAAATCTGGGTGCCCATGAATTTCTCCATGTCGTGCCGGGCCAGGGAGCTGATTTTTTTCAGCATGGCCCCCTGCTTTCCGATGATGATGCCCTTGTGGCTGGCCTTTTCGCAGTAGATGACCGCCCCCACGTCGACAATTCCGGAGTCCCGCTCGGAGAATTTCGTGATCTCCACGGCGGTGCCGTGGGGAATCTCCTTGTCCAGGCAGAGGAGCAGTTTTTCCCGGAGCAGCTCTCCCATGACCTGCCGCTCCGGCTGGTCGGAGGTCTGCCCGTCGGGGAAGAGCTGAGGCCCCTCCTGGGCGTATTTTTGAAGCTCCTCCATCAGCTCCTCCAGACCGTCGCCGGTGCGGGCGGAGATGGGGATGATGGCGTCAAAGCCGTCCCAGACCTCGCTGTAGGCGGCGATGACGGGCAGGAGCTCCGAAGGCTCCACGGTGTCAATCTTGTTGACGGCCAGGATGCAGTGGAGCCGTTCCTCCCGCACCCGGTCGATGAGGGCCTTTTCCGGCCCGCCCACATGGGGGATGGGCTCCACCAGCAGGAGGGCGCAGTCCACGTCGGAGAGGCTGGCGGTGACGACCTTAACCATATAGTCCCCCAGGGCGGACTTGGGCCGGTGGAGGCCCGGGGTATCCAGGAGAATGAACTGGGTGTCCTCCCGGTTGACCACGCCGTAGATGCGGTTCCGGGTGGTCTGGGCCTTGTTGGAGACGATGGCGATTTTCTCCCCCACCAGCGCGTTGGTCAGGCTGGATTTTCCCACGTTAGGCCGTCCACAGACAGTAATCATAGCAGTTTTTGTAATGCTCATTCAGGTAATCCTCAACTTTCTGTCAAGCAATTTTAATAAATAGTTTCTCAAAGGACTTTTTTCAGATATTGTCCCGTGTAAGACTTCTCACAAGCGGCGACCTCCTCCGGCGTGCCCGTACAGACCACCGTGCCGCCGCCGTCGCCGCCCTCGGGACCCAGATCGATCAGCCAGTCCGCCGATTTGATCACGTCCAGGTTATGCTCAATGACAACCACCGTATTTCCGCTGTCCACAAGACGCTGCAAGACCTCCAGCAGTTTCCGCACGTCGTCGGTATGCAGTCCGGTGGTAGGCTCGTCCAGGATATAGATGGTCTTTCCGGTGGCCTGCTTGGAGAGTTCCGTAGCCAGTTTGACCCGCTGCGCCTCACCGCCGGAGAGCTCCGTGGACGGCTGGCCCAGCTTTACGTAACCCAGGCCCACATCCTGCAAGGTCTGCAAACGGTTTCGGATTTTCGGCAGAGGCGAGAAGAATTCCAGGGCCTCATCCACGGTCATGCCCAGGATATCGGAGATATTCTTCCCCTTGTAATGGACCTCCAAGGTTTCCCGGTTATAGCGCCGGCCCTTGCAGACCTCGCAGGGGACGAAGATATCCGGCAGGAAGTGCATTTCGATTTTCAGCACGCCGTCGCCGGAGCAGGCTTCACAGCGGCCCCCGCGCACGTTGAAGGAGAAGCGTCCCGGACCGTAACCCCGGCTCTTGGCTTCCTGTGTGGACGCGAACAGGTCCCGGATATCATTGAACAGATTGGTATAGGTAGCGGGATTGGACCGGGGCGTGCGTCCGATGGGGCTTTGGTCGATGTTCACAACCTTGTCCAGATATTCCAGCCCGTTGATCCGGGTACACTTGCCGGGATGGACCTTCATACGCATCAGATCGGCTCCCAGGCGTTTGAAAAGGACCTCGTTCACCAGGGAAGACTTTCCGCTTCCGGACACCCCGGTGACGGCGGTAAAGGTCCCCAAGGGAAAGTCCACGTTGATTTTCTGAAGATTGTTTTCCGCCGCGCCCACAACCCGGAGAAATTTTCCATTCCCTTTCCTGCGCTCTTTAGGGATGGCGATTTTCTTCTTGCCGGACAGATACTGTCCCGTCAGGGAATTGGGATTGGCCATGACCTCCTCCGGCGTGCCTGCTGCAACGACTTCCCCTCCATGGATGCCCGCGCCGGGACCGATGTCAATCAGGTAATCCGCCTCCCGCATGGTGTCCTCGTCGTGTTCCACCACCAGAAGCGTGTTCCCAAGCCCCTGCAAATTCCGCAGGGTAGCCAGCAGCTTGTCATTGTCCCGCTGGTGCAGGCCGATGGAAGGTTCGTCCAGAATATACAGCACGCCCATCAGACTGGACCCGATCTGCGTGGCAAGCCGAATCCGCTGGCTCTCTCCGCCGGAAAGGGTCCCAGCGGCGCGGCTCAGGGTAAGGTAACCCAGGCCCACGGATTGCAGGAACCCCAGCCGGGTGCGGATTTCCTTCAGGATACGGTCGGCAATGAGATGCTGCTGGGCTGTCAGTTCCAGGGCCTCCACCCACGCCAGTTCGTCTGCTACGGAAAGCCGGGTCAGGGCGTCAATGTCCATCTCGCCTACAGTCACAGCCAGGGATTCCTTTTTCAGCCGGCGGCCCTTACAGGCGGGGCAGGGACATTCAGCCATCAGTTCCTCCAGCTCCCGTTTGCTGGAATCGCTTTGGGTCTCCTGATACCGCCGCTCGACGTTGTTGCAGATGCCCTCGAACGGCTGATAGAGGACGCCTTTCCCACGGGGCTGGTCATAATGGAGTTCCAGTTTTTCGCCCTTGGTGCCGT
>CAJTZL010000029.1 GCA_910583695.1 uncultured Oscillibacter sp. | reverse complement strand
AAGGACGTGCTGGCCAAGTGCTACGGCGGCGACATCACCCGGAAGAAGAAGCTGCTGGAAAAGCAGAAGGAGGGCAAGAAGAAGATGCGGAGCCTGGGGTCTGTCCAGATTCCAACGGAGGCGTTCCTGGCGGTGCTGAAGCTGGACGAGTAGCCTTTACTCGCCCTTCGGGCGGGGAAGATGCCATCTTCATGGCTGTAATCTCCCCCGCCCGAAGGGCGAGTATCAGCCCTGCCTCGGCAGGAGGCCCTCTGTCAGCCGATGCTGATAGCACTCACCGGGCACTCGTCCCGGGCACTCTGGGCCGCGTCCAGCATCCCGTCGGGAACCTCCCCGCCGTGGGCGAAGCCGTCGTCCCCCATGGAAAATACCTCCGGGCAATTCCCGGCGCACAGGCCGCAGCCAATGCAGCTTTCATTCACCGTCGCATTCATCGCGTTTCTCCTATCTGAAAAAAATTTGCCCCGTCCCAGAGGAACGGGGCGGCAAGGCTAGTGTGCCTCGTTTTTCAATTTTCAGTCCTGCAAAACATCCACATATTTTATGCCGTAATGCCGGAACAGTGCCAGGGCCGCCTCCCCAATCCGCTCCCCGGACACGGCGATGGGCACCGCCGGGGGACAGCTCACCGTGGGCGCACCGCAGACCCGGCCCAGGCTTTCCTCCACCGGGACGGTCTTCTGAGGGGCGAACAGGGCCTCCCGGACGGACAGGACCCGTTCCCCCCTGGCCGGGGGCAGGGAAACCGCCGGGGCGGCGGGAGCCCGGTTTTCTCCCAGGGCGGCGGAAACACGGGCAAAGTCCTCCGGGGCGTTGTCCGGCGCGGCCATGAGAACCAGGAAGTCCCGGTCCGCGTACTCGCACTCCGCGCCGCCCCGGCGGAGCCGGTCCGCCAAATCCAGCCCCGTCAGGCCCGCCGGGGCCCGGAGGGTCAGGCGCAGGGGGTCCGAGGGCTCCGTCTGCCAGCCCCGGGCGGAAAGGGCCTTCCCCAGGGCCTCCAGGCGGCGGACGGCCTCCCTCAGGCGGGCGGGGTACGCCTCCGACAAACGGCGGTTGCACAAATCCAGGGATGCCAAGGTCAGGTAGGACGGGCTGGTGGACCCGAAGAGGGCCAGGGCGGACCGGGCGTGCTCCCGAAGGGCCGCCGGGGCGGCTTTGGAGATGTGGAGATACGCTCCGCCGGTGAGGACCGACAGAGTCTTGTGGGCGGAGTCGCAGGTGAGGTCCGCCCCCTGGTCCAGGGGGTGGAGGGACGGGGAGAGGAAACGCAGATAGGCCCCGTGGGCGTTGTCCGTCAGCAGGAGCGTCCCCCGGGCATGGCACACCTCCGCCAGCGCGGAGATGTCCGCCCGGTTCCCCAGGTAGTCGGGGCTGGTGACGTAGACGGCGGCCGGGGGCGCGGGCAGGGAGGCCAGGGCCTTTTCCAGCCCCTCCGCCGTAATGGGACAGGCGCAGAGGGAGGAACCCTCCTCCGGCCAGAGCCAAACCGGCTCGAAGTCCAGCAGGGCGGCGGCGTGGACAAAAGACTTGTGGACGTTCCGGGGGGCCAGGATGACCGACGGCGTCCCCAACCGGCGGTTCCGGAGGGCCAGGAACAGCATGGCCTTGATACACTGGGTGGCCCCCTCGGTGGAGTAGAAGGTGGCGGCGGAGCCGAAGAGGGCGGCGGCGTTTTCCTCGCTCCGGGCGATGACGCCCGCCGCCTCATAGAGGGAGTCCGCCCCGGAAATTTCCGTCAGGTCCCAGGCCTCACAGCCCAGGGGGCCCCGGCCCTTGTGCCCCGGCATGTGGAGCCGGGCCGTGCCGGAGGCGGCGTAGGCCCGGAGGAAGTCCGCCACGGGGGTGGTCATGCCTCCTCCGCCTCTTCCGCCAGGGCGGCTTGGAGCATGATGGCGCACTCCATCCGCTTGCGGAAGAGCTCGCAGCCCGCCTCGTAGACCCCCCGGATGGAGCCGGAGGCGTGATAGGCGTTGGCGGCGCAGCCGCCGGAGCAGTAGAGCTTGGCCCAGCAGTCCGCGCACTCCGGCCGGGCGTAAGCGTTGCAGGACCGGAACTCCTCCCGCAGGGCGGTATTCGTCACGCCCTTCCACACGTCCCCCAGCTTGTAGGACGTCTCCCCCACGAACTGGTGGCAGGGATACAAATCCCCCCAGGGGGTGACGGCCATGTACTCCGTGCCGGAGCCGCAGCCGGAGACCCGCTTGTAGACGCAGGGCCCTCCCGTGAGGTCCAGCATGTAGTGGTAAAAGGTGATGGGGCGGCCCTCCCGATGGCGCTTCAGCATTTCCTCTGCCAGGAGCTCGTACTGCTCCTTGACAATCTCCAGGTCCTCCGGCGTCAGGGCCGCCGGGTCCCCGGGGGCGCAGACCACCGGCTCCATGGAGAGCTCGGTGAAGCCCAGGTCCGCCATGTGGAAAAGGTCCTTCGTGAAGTCGGGGTTCCGGTGGGTGAAGGTGCCCCGCATGTAGTAGCGGGTTCCTCCCCGAGCCTTCACCAGCTCCTGGAACTTGGGAACGATGCGGTCATAGCTGCCGTTTCCGGCGTAGTCCACCCGGAGGGCGTCGTGAATCTCCTTCCGCCCGTCCAGGGAGAGAACCACGTTGTCCATCTCCCGGTTGGCAAAGTCGATGACGTCCTGGTTCAGGAGCATCCCGTTGGTGGTGAGGGTGAAGCGGAAATGCTTGTGATGAGGCTCTTCCTGGGTCCGGGCGTAGGCCACCAGATCCTTCACCACCTGCCAGTTCATCAGCGGCTCCCCGCCGAAGAAGTCCACCTCCAGGTTGGTCCGGCTTCCGGAGTTGGCGATGAGGAAGTCCAGGGCCTGCCTGCCCACCTCAAAGCTCATGAGGGCCCGGTCCCCGTGGTAGTTGCCCTGACTGGCAAAGCAGTAGGAGCAGTTCAAATTGCAGGTGTGGGCCACGTGGAGGCAGAGGGCCTTCACCACGTCGCCGGAGCGCTCCTTGAAGGTCCCGGCGATGTCCGAAAAGGTATCGGGGGTGTAGAGCTGCCCGGACTGCACCAGGGCCTCCACGTCGGCCAGACACTCCCGGAGCTCCGCCTCCGTCACGTCGGGGCGGTCCGGGTATTTTTCCAGCAGGGCCGCCGCAATCTCCTCCGGCGTATGGTCCGGATAGAGGGCGATGACGTCATAGGCCACCTCGTCCACCACGTGGACGCCGCCGGAGCAGCTGTCCAGAACGATGTGGTAGCCGCCTAGCTTGTATTGATGTACCATGTGTTCCTCCCAGGCCGCCCGAGGGGGCGGCGGTCTTGTTGACAGGAAAAAGCGCCGCCCGGAGAGGCGGCGCTTCGGCTTGTTCTTAGAACCTGTATTCACAACCGCTGCACGCCGTCCGGCCGGTTGTTTTCCCGCCATACTGCGTTGAGTTCCCTTGCCATACGTCGGCATGGCGGCGGAAGCTCTCCTTGTCTGACGAGAAAAATCCTCGTCCATCCGGCATCCCCCGGTTATGCATGCAGGTTCTTACTTCTGCTCGCACTTCTGGTTGGCGACGCCGCAGGAGGTCTTGCAGGCGGACTGGCAGGAGGTCTGGCATTCGCCGCAGCCGCCCTTCTTGGCGCTCTCGCAGAGGCTGCGGGTCTCCAGGGTCTTGATTCTCTTCATGATGAACGTCTCCCATCTGATTAAATTTGAAGAAACCTTCCGCCGGTCTCCGGAGGGAGCGGGCGGGTTGTTATCCTGGAAAGCATAGCATAAAACCGCCGGGAAGTCAAGAGGCCCGGGGCCCCGGGGCGGGACCGCTCTCAAAAAAATCCCCCGCCCCACCTGGGGCGGGGGGAGCGCTTATTCGTAAAGTTCCTCGTCGGCATAGTCGTCGTATTCGGAGCTGAATCTCTGGCTCAGGCGCTTCTTCATGCCGCAGCAGCCGACGCTGAGGTCGTGCCAGCCGCCGATCAGCAGACAGACGAAAGCGGCGAAGGCCAGGCTGGCGCCGATGATCTTCATGACCATGCTTGCGGTTTTGCTCATAACAGCTTCCTCCTAATGTTTCAAGATCGTACTTATCATACACCATCCTTCCGCTTTTTACAAGGGGGATTTTGCATGGTCTCTTTTGAGGAATGTGCTGTTGGGAAATAACTTCGGCAGTTTTTACAAAAGCACATCGATAGAACAGAGACTATGCGCCGGAATCAATTCAACAAATCAAGAATTTATCGGACGGTCATCCATCAACAGGTGACTGCCCGCCTTGGATATTTTGACGCGCGGTTTGACGAAGCGGCGTTCGACGGCACCAATCTGAAAAGGGCGTTTGCATTTCCGAAAAAGCGGGGGACTCCCGCGGATTTTTTGTCCCGCCCGGTTGACAAAACCGCCGGTTTCCGATATCATGTCTCTTCGAGAAACTGGAAAGGAGAGCGTCTATGCGTCTGCTGCTCACCGGCGGGTCCGTCTTTCGCGACGGGGGCTTCCATCCCCTGGAGATTGCCGTTTCCGAGGGGCGTATTGTTTCCGTTTCCCCCCGTCTTCCCCGGGACGGCGCTTGCGTCATTGAATTGAATCATGGTTTCGTTGTTCCAGGTTTCGTTGATGTTCACGTCCATCTTCGAGAGCCTGGATTTTCTTATAAAGAAACCATCGCCTCCGGCACGGCGGCGGCGGCGGCGGGAGGCTATACCGCCGTCTGCGCCATGCCCAACCTGAGCCCTGTGCCGGACAGCCTCCCCCGCCTCCGGGAGGAGCTGGACTTGATCGCCCGGGACGCCCGGGTTCACGTCTATCCTTACGGGGCCGTCACCCGGGGGGAGAAGGGGGAGGACCTGGCGGACCTGGCGGACCTGGCCCCCTGCGTCCCCGGCTTCTCCGACGACGGGCGGGGCGTCCAGTCCCGGGAGAGGATGAAGCAGGCCATGCTGCTGGCCAAAACGCTGGACAGGCCCATCGCGGCCCACTGTGAGGACGAGTCCCTGCTGACCCGGGGCTGGTGCGTCCACGACGGGGAATTTGCCCGGGCCCGCGGCCTCCCCGGCAACGACCCCGCCAGCGAATGGCGGCAGGTGGAGCGGGACCTCCAACTGGTCCGGGAGACCGGGTGCCGCTACCACGTCTGCCACGTCTCCGCGAAAGAGAGCGTGGCCCTCATCCGGGCCGCCAAGGCCGAGGGCCTCCCCGTCACCTGTGAAACCGGGCCCCACTACCTCTGCCTCTGCGACGAGGATTTGGAGGATGACGGGCGCTTCAGGATGAATCCCCCTATCCGCTCCGCCGCGGACCGGGACGCCCTGGTGGAGGGCCTTCTGGACGGGACCGTGGACTGCATCGCCACGGACCACGCCCCCCATTCGGCGGAGGAGAAGGCCGGGGGCCTCCGGGGAAGCCTCAACGGCGTGGTGGGATTGGAATGCGCCTTCCCGGTTCTCTACACGGAGCTGGTGAAGCCCGGGAAGGTCCCCCTGGAAACCATCCTAAACGCCCTGTGCGTCAACCCCCGGAGGATATTCGGCCTGCCGGGCGGGACCATTGCGGAGGGCCAGCCCGCCGATTTGACGGTGCTGTCCTTCGACCACGCGGGCACGGTGGACCCGGCGGGCTTCCGCTCCCTGGGCCGGGCCACGCCCTTCGCGGGAAGACGGGTGGAGGCCGCCGTCTCCATGACCCTTGTGGGCGGGAACATCGTCTTCCCGGAGGGCTTGAAGCCCAGCCCCAGCGGAACCACCGGCATCATCCGGGGCTATGACCGCTAAGAAGGAGGGGAACCATGAAGAAATCCGTGTTTACCCTGGAGCGCGCCCGGCGGCTGACCGGGGACGTGTGGGAGCTGGTTCTGGCCGGGGATACCTCCGCCCTCACCGCTCCGGGGCAGTTCGTGAATCTGGAGCTGCCGGGGAAATTTCTCCGCCGCCCCATCTCCGTCTGCGACTGGGCGGAGGGGAGGCTGACCCTTTTGGTGAAGGAGGCGGGAGAGGGCACAAAGGAGCTGGTGCGCCTCCCCGCCGGGACGGCGCTGAACACCCTCTCCGGCCTGGGGAACGGCTTTGGCATCGCCGCCGCGCCGGAAGGCGCCGTCCTGGTGGGCGGCGGCATCGGCATCGCCCCGCTCTATGGCCTGGCGAAACGGATGCTGGCGGCGGGGCGGAGCGTTCAGGTGGTTCTGGGCTTCCGCTCCAAGGAGGACGCCTTTTACTTGGAGGAGTTCGCCGCCCTGGATGCGGAAGCGCTGACCGCTTCGGAGGACGGGAGCCTGGGGACCAAGGGCTTTGTCACCGGCGTGCTGTCCCGCCTCCCGGAGTGCCGGTATGTCCTGGCCTGCGGCCCCACCCCCATGCTGAAGGCCGTCTGCGCCCAGCCCAGGCTCACCGGGGGCCAGTTCAGCTTCGAGGCCCGGATGGCCTGCGGCTTCGGGGCTTGCGTGGGCTGTACCGTTCAGACGAAAAAGGGACTCCGCCGGGTGTGCAAGGACGGTCCCATATTCCACAAGGAGGACATCATATGGTAGATCTGTCCGTCACGCTGGCGGGTGTAACCCTGAAAAATCCCATCATCCCCGCCTCGGGGACCTTCGGCTACGGCCGGGAGTTCGCCGAGGTCTACGACCTGGACATTCTGGGCTCCTTCTCCTGGAAGGGCACCACCCGGGACCCCCGCCCCGGCAATCCCCAGCCCCGGATTGCGGAGTCCGCCGCGGGGATGCTGAACGCCGTGGGGCTCCAGAACCCCGGCATGGAGGCGGTGCTCCGGGAGGAGGTTCCCCGCATCGCCGAACTCTTTCACGGTCCCGTCATCGCCAACGTCTGCGGCTTCTCCCTGGAGGAGTACGCGGAAAACTGCCGGATGCTGGAGGAGGCGGAGCAGGTTCGGATTCTGGAGGTGAACATCTCCTGCCCCAACGTCCACGCCGGGGGGAAGAACTTCGGCTCCGACCCCCGGAGCGCCGCCGCCGTCACCCGGGCCGTCCGGGCGGCCACGCGGAAGCCCGTCTTTTTGAAGCTCAGCCCCAATGTGACGGACGTTGCGGAGATCGCAAGGGCCTGCGTGGAGGAGGGGGCCGACGGCCTCTGCCTCATCAACACCCTGCTGGGTATGCGGATTGACCTGAGGACCCGGCGGCCCGTCATCGCCAACCGCACCGGGGGGCTCTCCGGCCCCGCCGTATTTCCCGTGGCCCTGCGGATGGTGTGGGACGTGTACGAGGCGGCGGGAGGCGTGCCCATCATCGGCTGCGGCGGCGTGAGCTCTGCGGAGGACGCCGCGGAGATGATGCTGGCCGGGGCCTCCGCCGTGGAGGTGGGGGCGGCGAACCTGCGGGACCCCTACGCCTGCAAGACCATCATCGAAAACCTGCCCGGCGTGTGTGCGCGGCTGGGCGTGGACCATATTTCAGAATTGACAGGAGGAGCACATCATGGCTAAGGACGTGATCATCGCCCTGGACTTCCCCACGCGGGAGGAGACCCTGCGCTTTTTGGACCGCTTCCCCGCAGGGGAGGACAAGCCCTTCGTGAAGATCGGCATGGAGCTTTACTATGCGGAGGGCCCCTCCGTGGTCCGGGAGATCAAGGCCCGGGGGCACAAAATCTTCCTGGATTTGAAGCTCCACGACATTCCCAACACCGTAAAGCGGGCCATGGCGGTCCTCTCCGGCCTGGACGTGGACATGGTGAACCTCCACGCCGCCGGGACCTCCGCCATGATGCAGGCGGCGCTGGAGGGCCTGACCCGGCCCGACGGCACGCGGCCCCTGCTCATCGCCGTCACCCAGCTGACCAGCACGGATGCCGCCGCCCTGAAGGACGAGCTGCTGATTGAGACCCCCATGGCGGAGACCGTCCTGGCCTACGCCCAAAACGCCGCCGCCAGCGGCCTGGACGGCGTGGTGTGCTCCCCCCTGGAGGCGGCGCTGGTGAAGGAGCGCTGCGGGAAGGGCTTCTGCACCGTCACCCCCGGCGTGCGCTTCGCCGGCGGGGACGCGGGAGACCAGAAGCGGGTGATGACCCCGGAGCAGGCGGCGAAAAACGGCTGCGACTACGTGGTTATGGGCCGCCCCATCACGAAGGATGCGGACCCGGTGGAGGCCTACCGCCGGGCGGTGCGGGAGTTCCGGGGATGACGCCGGAGGAGATTCTGCAATACTGTTTGGAGAACCTGGAGGGAACCGTCCGGAGGGAGAGCTGGGGAGAGAGCGGCATCTTCTACAACCCCGGCGGCGTTTTGAAGCGGGGCGTTTATGTGCTCACCGTCAAGGAGAAGGACGGGGCCAATGACCGGGCCTCCCGGCTGGACCGGCCCGGGGTTTACCGGGTAAGCCTGGGCCTGCGGAAGGAGACCTATGTCCGGCGCTTCGGCCCCCTGCCCGCCCGGCCCTGCGGAAGGAGACCTATGTCCGGCGCTTCGGCCCCCTGCCCGCCCGGCCCCCCAAGGGCGGCACGGCCGCCGTGGAGGCGGACTTCGCGGCCCGGGACCGCCTCATCCCCCACCCGGTTTACGCCTGGATGGGCTGGGCCGCCGTGCTGAACCCCTCTGCGGAGACCTTCGAGGCCATGAAGCCCCTGATTCAAGAGAGCTATGAATACGCAAGGGAGAAGTTCGCCAAACGCTGAGGCGGCGCTCCCCTTTGGAATGTGAGAAAGGAGTCCTGCACATGACCCGTGAACAGACCATCGCCCATGACCTGTTATCCATCGGAGCGGTCTTCCTCCGTCCCGACAAGCCCTTTACCTGGGCCAGCGGCATCAAGAGCCCGATTTACTGCGACAACCGCCTGACCCTCACCGCCCCGGAGGTCCGGACCCACGTGGAGGAGGGGCTGGTGGACCTGATCTGCAAGCACTACCCCGGCGTGGAGGTCCTCATGGGCACCTCCACCGCCGGCATCGCCCACGCCGCCATCGCGGGCCACCTCATGGGTCTGCCCATGGGCTATGTCCGCTCCAGCGGCAAGGACCACGGGCGGCAGAACCGCATTGAGGGCAAACTGGAGCCCGGCCGGCGGGTGGTCGTGGTGGAGGACCTGATTTCCACGGCGGGGAGCTGTATCGAGGTGGTGGAGGCCCTCCGGGAGGCCGGAGCGGAGGTGCTGGGCATTGTGTCCATCTTCACCTACGGCCTCCAGAAGGGACTGGACCGGCTGGCGGCGGCAGGTGTGAGCAATTTCAGCCTGTCCAACTTCGATGCGGTGTGTGAGATTGCCGCGGCGGAGGGGAAGATTCGGCCGGAGGACATTGCCCGGCTGAAACGGTTCCGGGCGGACCCGTCCGACGGGAGCTGGTGCTCGCCCTGACGGGCGGGGGGATTTCAGCCATGAAGATGGCTGGTTCTTTGCACCCCCCATTTTCTCTTTTTCTTGCCAGAAGAAAAAGAGAAAACGGGCCGTGCACGGTCCAAAAGAGAAAAAGAAATAACGGCCTGCGGGGGACGGGGGACCGCGGCTGAATGATCGGCGGAGCCGGAATGACTTCCCTCGCGCAATTGGATTCGGCGGGGGTTTGTCCCGTGACGAATGGACCAGCTTCTCTTTCCGCTGCCGCTGATCTGGTGGTAGGGGTATCTGTCCGCCTTTTTTCGGGCCTGCCCTTCTGTCGGTAGAACACCTTGTGGGGCCTGACCCCCTGGTCAGGCCATTCCTCCAGAGATTGCCCTTTTCTCAATAGAACACCCTGTAGGGGCCGCCGCCCTCGGCGGCCCGGCTTTGACGCATCTTGCTGTACACTCGGAAAGGAGCCTGTATGCCCAGAAACATCATTGACGTCACCGACCTCACCGTGGAGGAAATCGACGAGCTGATTTCCACGGCGGAGGACATCCTCGCAAATCCCGCCAAATACCAGGACGCCTGCGCCCACAAGCAGCTGGCCACGCTGTTCTTTGAGCCCTCCACCCGGACCCGCCTCAGCTTTGAGTCCGCCATGCTGGCCCTGGGGGGCGGCGTGCTGGGCTTCTCCGAGGCTGCCTCCAGCTCCACCGCCAAGGGGGAGACCGTGGGGGACACGGTCCACACCGTCAGCTGCTACGCCGATATCATTGCCATGCGCCACCCCAAGGAGGGCGCCCCCTACGCCGCCGCCCAGTTCAGTGAGGTCCCCATCATCAACGCCGGGGACGGCGGGCACAACCACCCCACCCAGACCCTGACGGACCTCCTCACCATCCACCGGGAGAAGGGGCGGCTGGACGGCTTCACCATCGGCTTTTGCGGAGACCTGAAATTCGGCCGGACGGTTCACTCCCTGGTGAACGCCCTGAGCCGGTACGAGAACATCAAGTTTGTCCTCATCTCCCCCATGGAGCTGAAGCTCCCCCGGTACGTGAAGGAGGAGGCCCTGAAAAAGCGGGGCATCCCCTACCGGCAGACCAACAGCCTGGAGGCCGTCATGCCGGACCTGGACATCCTCTACATGACCCGGGTGCAGAAGGAGCGCTTCTTCAACGAGGAGGACTACCTCCGCCTGAAGGACAGCTATATCCTCACCCCGGAGAAGCTGGAAAGCGCTAAGCCGGACCTCTCCATCCTTCACCCCCTGCCCCGGGTCAACGAGATCTCCGTGGCGGTGGACAAGGACCCCCGGGCCGCCTACTGGAAGCAGGTGAAGAACGGGAAGTTCATCCGCATGGCCCTGATTTTGAAGCTGCTGGACATCCGCGTCTAAAGGAAAAGGGAGGACTCTATGAACATTGACAGCATCCAAAACGGCGTGGTCCTGGACCATATTCAGGCAGGCAAGAGCATGGACATCTACAAGTACCTCCACCTGGACCGGCTGGACTGCTCCGTGGCCATCATCAAAAACGTCCGCTCCGGCCGGATGGGGAAAAAGGACATCATCAAAATCGACTCCCCCCTGGACGTGGATGTGGACGTACTGGGCTATATCGACGACAAAATCACCGTCAACATCATCCGGGACGGGGTCCGGGTGGACAAGCGCCGCCTGGAGCCCCCCAAGAAGCTGGTGAACATCATCCGGTGCAAGAATCCCCGGTGCATCACCGTGGCGGAGCCCCAGCTGGACGCCGTTTTCCTCCTCAGTGACCCGGAGCGGCACGTCTACCGCTGCGCCTACTGCGACACCGCCAAGGGGAAGAAAAAGGGCGTCTGACACCGGAGGCGAGGAAGGAACATGGAAGCCTATGAACTGATCCGCTCCCGGCGGAAGACCCTGGCCCTGGAGGTCACGGCGGACGGGCGGCTGCTGGTCCGGGCCCCCCTGCGCTGCGCCCGGGCGCGGATTGACGCCTTTGTGACGGCCCACGCCGCCTGGATTGAAAAGCACCTGGCGCTCCAACGGGAACGGGCCGCCCGACGCCCGCCCGCCCCCACGGCGGCGGAAATCGAGGACCTGAAGGCCCGGGCCCGGCGGGAGCTGCCGGAAACAATCGCCCGGTGGAGCGAAAAAATGGGCGTGGCCCCCGCCGGCTTCCGGGTGACGGCGGCCCGGAAGCGCTACGGCAGCTGCTCGGCGAAAAACAGCCTGTGCTTCTCCTGCTTTTTGATGAACTGCCCGGAGGAGGCCGTGGAGCTGGTGGTGGTCCACGAGCTCTGCCACATCCGGGAGAAGAACCACGGGCCGGGGTTTTATGCGCTGCTGGAGCGGTATCTCCCCGACTGGCGGGAGCGGAAAAAGCTGCTCTTTTTGAACTGAAATTTTTGATACGGAGGACGGATATGGAAAAGCGAAATCTCTTAGATCTGCTGAGAGGAAATCCCTACCCCGGGCGGGGCATCGTCCTGGGAAAGAGCGCGGACGGCAAGAGCGCCATCGCCGTGTACTTCATCATGGGCCGCAGCGAAAACTCCCGGAACCGGGTTTTCACGCCCACGGAGGACGGCATCCGCACGGAGGCCCACGACCCGTCCAAAATGACGGACCCCAGCCTCATCATCTACCACCCGGTCCGGAAGGCGGGCGCGGGGCTGATCGTCACCAACGGGGACCAGACGGACACGGTGCGGGATTATCTCCTGGAGGGCCGAACCTTTGCCGAGGCTCTGAAAACCAGAACCTTCGAGCCCGACGGGCCCAACTGGACCCCCCGCATCTCCGGCCTTTTAAGTCCCGACGGCAGCTTCCAGCTCTCCATTTTGAAAAGCGCCGAGGGAAATCCGGACAGCTGCTGCCGGTACTTCTACCACTACGACGAACCCCCTGCCGGGGAGGGCCGCTTCATCCACACCTACCTGGGAGACGGGAATCCCCTGCCCTCCTTCGAGGGGGACCCGGAGCGGGTCGTTCTGGACGCGGAGACGCCGGAGGCTCTGGCGGAGCACGTGTGGGAGGCGCTGAACCCGGAGAATAAGGTCTCCCTGTTTGTGCGTTTTGTGGACCTGGAGGACAGGAGCTGCCGGGACGTGATTCGCAACCGCTATTAAGAAACCGCGCCGCTCTGAAGGCGGCGCGGTTTTCTTCCTAAGCCCCCGGCGGCGGATTACAGCCTGCCGTAAACCAGCTCTGCGAACGGACCGTACTGCTTCACCGCATCCAGCCGGAAGCGCCGGAGGGCTTCCCCCTGGGTGAAGAGGGGAATCCCCTTCCCCAGCAGCACCGGGGCCACCTGGATGATCAGGTGGTCCACCAAATCCCGGTCCAGCAAAGGGGCCAGGATTGTGTTCCCGCCGATCACCCATACGTTTTTCGCCCGGTCCAGCCGCTCCACAAAGGCCGCCGGGCTGCCGCTGACGGCGGTGAAGCCTGCCTGAAGCAGGGGGCTGTGGGTAAACACGTAATTTTCCGTTGCAGGGTAGACCTCCGCCGGGTTTCCCAGCCGCTCCACCTCCCGGAAGGTTCGCCGTCCCATGAGGGTCACGTCCATCCGGGCGTAAAAGTCCTCATAGCCCGTGTCCTCCGCCGTCCCCGTCTGGTGAAGCCAGTCCAGCCCGTGGTCCTTGGCTGCCAGATAACCGTCCAGGGTGACGCAGCCGTAAAAATAGACGCTCATTGTGTCGGACACCTCCTCAGCATTCGCCGTTCCCCGTCCAAGCGCCGCCGTGGAAGCAGAGATACCGGCGGCAGGAGGCCGCCCGCAGCTGCTCCAGGGACCGGACCGCCTCGTTCAGGTCCAGGCAGAACTCCGGATTCGCCACCGCCAGCGCGCCGTCCTCCACCACCGCCGCATCTCCGGCAATCAGGTATTCGCCGTTTTGCGCCCGGATGGAGATGTGTCCCGGCGTATGGCCCGGCGTGCCCAGAATCTCACAGCCGCCGCCCCAGCCGAATTGCTCTCCGGGGTGGAGGGGCCTGTCTACGGCCACCGGCGGCACACGGCGGAGCCGCCGGCAGAACTGGAGGCCAAATTCCTTCTGGTCCTCCGGCAGCTGCTCCTGCATCTCCTCCGCCTGCCGGAGGCGGAGGTTTTTCCGCTCTCCGGAAATATAAGGGGCCTCGGTCTCGGAGGCCAGAATCTGCAGGGCGGGATAGCGCTCCTTGAGCTCCGCCGCCGCGCCCATGTGGTCGTCGTCCTGGTGAGTCAGGACCAGCTTGGTCACTTGGGCCAGAGAGGCTCCCCGGGCGGACAGCTCCGCCTCCAGCAGTTCCAGGGACCCGGGGTAGCCGCAGTCCACCAGAACCGTGTCCGTGTCTCCTGGCAGAAGCACCGGATGCAGGTGCTGTACGGTTCCGTTCCAGGGGTATGCCAGATCCAGCAGCCAATAGGACTTGTCCATTCGTTCATCCTCCCATGGATAAAATACGCCGTTGATTGTATCATATTGTCCCTCCGGGCGCAAGCCGCCCCGCCGGGCGGAAAAAGGAGCGGCGGCTTTCATTTTCCCCCTTCCCCCCGGCGGTCAACTGCGGTATACTGTCCCTATCAAAAACCACCGGCCCCACCGGGCGGAACGGAGGAACCCATGGAACAGACCAACAGCCTGTACGCGGCAATGGAGGAGGCCTTCCGGGAGGAGGCGTTTTTGCAGAAGCTGGCCCTCCCAGGGAAAAAGGCCCCCTTCGGCGGCCTGGACTGGCCCGCTTTGCTGGCCCCCCTGCTGCCCATTGAGGAGCGGATTTCCTGTGAGAAGGCCCTGGGGGCCTTCCGCCCCGTCCTGGACGGCTTGGCCCCGGAGCCGGAGGAGGGCTGGGCCCTTTGCGCCTACCGGACGGCGGTGTCCCTCCTCTACCCCCAGGTGGACCCGGACCACACCCCCGCTCAGCGGGACGGGGCCCTGTGCCTTCTCCAGTTCCTGCGGACCCTCTTCGACGCGGAGCGGGAGGCCCTGCCCTTTGACTTCTGGCTGGACTTCGCCTTCTGCACCGAGGAGGAGCTGAAGGCCAGCGCGGCGGCGGCGGACTACCGCCTCTTCCTCCGCCGCTGGCGGGAGGAGTATGTTTACGAGCTCCTGCGCCTGGGCCGGGAGGTCACGCCCTTCCACACCTGCGAGCATATCGCCGGGGTCCACCACGTGTCCATGACGGTCTCCCGGGCCTTCAAGGCCGGGGGCGGAAAGATCGACCTGGGGCTCATCTCCGCCGCCGCCGCGGGACACGACATCGGGAAGTTCGGCTGCAAGCCCGGGGAGCGGGTGCCCTACCTCCACTACTACTACACGGACCAGTGGTTCTCCTGGCGGGGCCTGGGGGCTCTGGGCCGGGTGGCCGCCAATCACTCCGTCTGGGACCTGGAGCTGGAGAACCTGTCCTCCGAGTCCCTGGTGCTGGTGTACGCGGACTTCCGGGTGAAGCAGGAGCGCCTCCCCGGCGGCGGGGAGGCGGCGCGGCTGTACTCCCTGGCGGACGCCTTTGACGTGATCCTCTCCAAGCTGGACAACGTGGACGCCGCCAAGCGCCGCCGGTACGACTATGTGTACCTGAAGCTCCGGGACTTTGAGGGCTACCTGCGGACCTTCGGCGCGGATGTGACCCTGGAAACTGCCGGGGGCCCGCCCCTGCCCCGGAAGGACCCCTCCCTCATGAACGAGGACGAGGTGGTGCTGGGCCTGCGGCAGACGGCGGTGGACCACAACATCCGCCTCATGCACCGGCTGAGCCGGGAGCGGCTCTTCGTCGCCACGCTGGAGGCCGCCCGGGGGGAGAAGGACCCGGGGCGCATCCGGGCCTACGTCTCCGTCTTCCGGGAGTACTTCACCTATTGGACCGTGGAGCAGAAGGAGCAGACCCTGGAGTTCCTCTACGAGCTCCTCCTCCAGCCCGACGGGGACATCCGCCGTCAGGCGGCGGGGCTCATGGGGCGCATCCTCTCCAAGTTCCTCTCCGGCTATAAGAAGGAGCTGCCCCGGGGCGCGGCCCCCAGCCCCCAGGAGGAGCGGCCCTTCGAGCTCTGGGCGGAGTATCTGGAAAAGCTCATTCACCCGGACCGCCGCCTCACCCCCCGGCAGATCAGCATGATCCGCTATCAGGCCAAGACGGCGGCGGACTCCCTGCTGGGCGGCTGCTCCGACCGGGACTTTCCCCGCTTCTCCGAGCTCCTCTTCCGGCACTACCAGGACCCTGCCGCCGAGACGGAGGAGGGGGCCTTCGCTCTGCTGAACACGGCGCTGAACCTCCCCATGGAGCGGGTGGCCGCCCGGGACGTTGCCCGGCTGGCGGTCTTTTCCGCCTGGTGGCTGGAGCGCGGCGAGGCCCCCCAGAAGGCCGCCGCCATGCGCCTGGCCCGCCGCCTGCTGCCCGTCCTGGGGCCGGATTCCGCGCCCCGGGAGGCCATCGTCCGGGCCGTGGAGACGGCGGACTGCTCCTCCTCCACGCCCCTTTTGTACCTCCAGTCCCGGCTGGGGCGGCTTCTGGGCCTGGACGTGTCCGCCCACCAGCTGCTGCTGGACCAGGGGGAGGCCGCCAGCGGCGTTTTCCTGGACAACCTGAAAACCGCCACGCCCTGGGTTTTGAAGGCCGTGGGCGTGGAGTATCTGCTGGATCAGGCCCGACGGGGGGAGCCCGCCGCCGCCCTCCACATTGCAACCCACTTCTCCAACCTCATGAAGGTCAGTGAAAACGTGGTGGTCCGGCGTCTGGCGGGCAACGCCCTGCTGGACGTGGCCCCCCTGCTGACGCCCCCCCGGCGCAACGAGGTGGCCGTGGAGCTGTGCGAGGCCCTGGAAACCGGGCAGTCGGAGCTGTCCCAGTACATTCCCCCCTATCTGGGCCAGTTCCTTTTGTGGCTCACCCCCCGGGAGCTGGACGAGATTCTGGAGGAGCTCCTCCGCTTCCTCTCCTCCTCCAGCGCCAGCGTGGCGGCGGGGGCCCTGGGCACCGTGGGGTCCCTGCTGGAGCACTACCGGGTCTACGGGAAGCGCTTTCGGGAATCGGAGGAGATTCTGGACCGCCGCCGCAAGCGCATGGCGGGCCTGCTCCTCAAGGGCCTTGCCTCCTGCATGGAGCCGGTGCGGCAGGAGGCCCTGCGGGTCCTGGGAGAGGGGCTGTTCGCCTCGGACTTCCTCAGCTACGAGGACAAGACCGGCCTCTTCACCCTGACGGCCAAGAAGCTCCTCTTCCTCATCGGCGAGCAGCCGGGGGGCGAGCTGACCTTCTTCCACACCGCCGCCGCCCTCTCCCACATTTACCGCTTCGCCGTGAAGCACCGCATTGAGAGCGGGCCCTTCCGCTTCGAGTGGCGGGACAAGGCCGCCGCCTTTTTCCCCGGCACCTTCGACCCCTTCTCCCTCTCCCACAAGGGCATCGTCACCGCCATCCGGGACCTGGGGATGGAGGTGTATCTGGCGGTGGACGAGTTCTCCTGGTCCAAGAAGGCCCAGCCCTCCCTGATCCGGCGGCAGATCGTCAGCATGTCCGTGGCCGACGAGTTCGGCGTGTACGTCTTCCCCCACGACATCCCCGTGAATCTGGCCACACCCGAGGACCTCCTCCGCCTCCGGCAGGTCTTTCAGGGCCGGGAGCTGTATCTGGTGGTGGGGTCCGACGTGGTGGCGGGGGCCTCCTCCTACAAGGCCCCGCCCCGGGAGGGCTCCGTCCACTCCCTGAACCACATTGTCTTCCGCCGCTCCAGCGACGCGGAGGGCCGGGAAATCGAGGCGGACCTCTCCTGCATTACCGGGCGGGTGGTTCAGCTCCAGCTGCCCACCCACCTGGAGGATATCAGCTCCACCCGCATCCGGGAGAACATCGACCTGGGGCGGGACGTGTCCAATCTGGTGGACCCCACGGTGCAGGACCTCATCTACCGCAACGGCCTCTACCTCCGGGAGCCCCAGTACAAGCAGCTGGTCCGGGCCAGCCTCCTGGACTTCGCCCGCATCGCCGCTCCGGACCCCGCCCTCTGGGCGGAGCTGGGGGAGGAGCTGGGGCCCCTGCCGCCCCCGGACCCCCGGGACAGCGTCTTCCTCCTCCGGCGGAGCGGCCCCCGGTCCCGGGTGCTGGGCGCCCTGACGGGGCGGGTGGTGAACTCCGGGGAGCTGTACGACGCCTTCGGCAGCGAGGAGCTGGCCCATCTGGTCCGCACCCGGACGGCGGGGCGCATCCAGCTGCTGACGGGCCTTTGGACCGTCCGGACCCCCGGGGGGAACTACGACCCGGGGCAGCTTCTGCTGACGGAGGCCCTGACCCGGGCGGCGGAGGAGGACTGCGGCTACGCCGTCTGGTGGGGCCCCGCGGACCCGGCGGTGCTGGAGATGCTCCTCCGCCAGGGCTTCCTCCCGGCGGAGGCGGAGACCCCCCGGCCCCTGCTGCTGGTGGACATGCGCTCCCCGGCGGTGCTGGTGCAGAACATTCCCACCACGCTGAAAGAGCCCTTTGCCTCGGACCGGCAGGTGCTCTCCGCCATGGGGGCGGCCCATCTCCGCCTCCAGGAGGCGGTGTGCGGCCTGTACCCCGGGACGCTGGTGCTGTCCCTCAACGCGGAGGTTATCTACCACCGGCTGGTCCGGAAGCTGACGGAGGAGAACGGCGTCCCCGCCGAGCCCCAGACCCCCCGGATTCTGGGGCCCAAGATGTGCGTGCCCTTCGGCAAGATTCTCCGGGGCAACGCCGTGCCCAACACCGTCACCAAAACCATCCACACGGACAAGGTCTTCGCCCCGGACCTCCACTCCTTCTCCATTGCCCCCTTCCCGGGCTACGCCCCCCTGGAGAGCCAGATTCGGACCATTCGCTCCTTCCGCCGCCCCGTCATGCTGGTGGACGACCTGCTCCACACCGGCAACCGCATCAGCGCCCTGGACCCTCTCTTCCGGCGGGAGGAGCTGGACATCGACCGCTGCGTGGTGGGCCTCCTCTCCGGCCGGGGAAGGGACCTGATGGCCGCCCGGGGGCGGAAGGTGGACAGCGTCTACTTTGTCCCGGACCTCCGGGCCTGGTTTGTGGAGTCCACCATGTACCCCTTCATCGGCGGGGACGCCGTGGACAAGGCGGCGCCCTCCGTGCCGGGGCTGACCCCGGCGGTGAACCTGATTCTGCCCTACGCCTTCCCCCGGTTCTACCGGCAGAGCGGCCGGGAGGCGGTGTTCCGCTTCTCCCGGACCTGCATGGAGAACAGCCGGGAGATTCTCCTGACCCTGGAGCGGGCCTACCGGGAGCGCTTTGCCCGGAACCTGACCCTCTCCCGCCTCAGCGAGGCGGTGATTCTCCCCCTGAGCCCCGACAAGGGGGCGGCGCTGCGGTACGATCCGAACCTCTCCGCCTCCGTGTGCCTGGAAAGCGATTTGCGGCAGCTGGACCGGATGAAGCCGCTGCTGGAATGATCTGATATAGTGTATAAAGAATCCCTGGATTCTTTTCAACTTGTTTGACTATAGGGAGGACTGTGCGATGATGGAGTGCGTACACTACCGGGTCTCCGGGCGGGAGGCGGCGTCCTTTCAGCCGGGACTGCCCTTCCCCGCCGGGACGGGAGCTCCGCCGGAGCTGTTTCTGGTGCAGCGGGAGCCCGTCTGGAGCTTTGCGGCCTGGAGGGTGACGAACGGGCGGCAGCTGACGGCGGACAAGACCGGCGTCTCCTGGCTGGACCCCCGGCGGATGGGACCCCCAGCGGAGCTTCCGCCGGAGGTCCGGACCGCCCTGGAGGCGGGCCGCCTCACCGGCGTGAACCTCCGCCACCCCGGCTGGGAGCGGGCGCTGGACTTCGCCGCCTCCGGGCGGGGAAAAAAGCGGGTGCATCTTCTGGCGGTGGGGGACGTGGGGAGCACCCTGCTGACGGCCCTGAAGCTGCTGGGAGGAGAGGAGATCTCCACCGTCGGCATCTGTGATTTGAATGAGAAAACCGTGGCCCGGTGGGTGACGGAGATGGGGCAGATCGCATGGCCCTGGGACTACGGGGCCCTGCCGGAGGTGGAGGCGGTGGAACCGGAGAACCTCTTCCGGTGCGACGTGTTTCTCTTTGCCGCCACCAAGGCCATCCCCCCTGTAGGCAGCGGGGTGAAGGATGTGCGCATGGCCCAGCTGGAGGCCAACCGCCCCCTGGTGGAGTCCTTTGCCCGGCAGGCCCGGAAGGCGGGGTTCCGGGGGCTGTTCATCGTCCTCAGCGATCCGGTGGACCAGCTGTGTCAGGCGGCGTGGTGGGCCTCCAACGTCGATGAGGAGACGGAATATCTGGACCTTCAGGGCCTTCTGCCGGAGCAGATACAGGGCTTTGGCCTGGGGGTGATGAACGCCCGGGCGGCGTACTTCGCCAAGGGGGACCCCCGGTTTGCCTCCTTCCTGACGGAGGGGCGGACCTTCGGCCCCCACGGGAGGGGGCTGATTGCCGCCAACTCCGTGGAGCATTACGACGACGCGCTGTCCCAGGAGCTGACCCGCCTCACCCTGGAGGCCAACCTCCGGATGCGGGAGCTGGGGTTCAAGCCCTACGCGGCCCCCGCCGTGTCCTCCGGGGCCATGCAGCTGCTGCTGAGCCTCCGGGGGGCGTGGCACTGCGGCTCCGTGCCTCTGAATGGGCTGTGGTTTGGATGCCGGACCCGCTTCACTCCCCAGGGGCTGGAGCTGGAGACGCTGGAGCTGCCGGACGCCCTGTTTGCCCGCCTCCGGGAGACGGAGGGGATTCTGCGGGAGCTTTCCGACTAAGGAGGGGAGACTGTGGAACACGAGCTGGTGATTCTCCACGCCGGAGGGCCGGGCCGGCCGGAGGGGCGGCTGGGGGAGACCCTCCGGGCCGCCCTGGCGGGGCTGTCCTTCCGGTTTGCGGAGGAGGGTGAGCCTCTGGAAAACCGGCGGCTTCTCTTTGCCTTCTCCATACCGGAGGACGGGGTGAACGTTTCCCTCCACAGGCTTCTGGGCCGCCTCCGGAGTCATCCGGACGGTCTCCGGGGAAGCGTGGGGGGCGTGGTCATGGACGGGGCCGGGGACCTCTACACCAAGGCGGCGGGCCGGGAGCTCATCCTGGCCGCCAGCCTGGCGGGCTGTGCCTTCCCGGGCCGTCCGCTGGCGGAGGCCACGGGAGGGCTCCAAAACTTCACCGTCCAGGCCCGGAACGGGGGCTGTGACCTGGAGACGGCCTACTGCCGGGCGGTCCGGGAGCTGGCGGAGCGGGTGCTGGCCTTCACGCCCCCCCGGCGGGAGCGGCCCAGGGTCCTGGCCCTCCACGCCTCCAGCCGCGCCACCTCCAACACCCTGGACCTCTGGGGCCGGGTGCGGGCGCGGATTGAGGCGTCCTGCGCCATCCGGGAGATCGGCCTGCGGAACGGGACGCTGGAGGACTGCGCCGGGTGCCCCTATACCACCTGCCTCCACTTTGGAGAACAGGGGGGCTGTTTCTACGGCGGCGTCATGGTCCAGGAGGTCTTCCCCGCCCTCCGGGAGGCGGACGCGGTGGTTCTCCTCTGTCCCAACTACAACGACGCCCTCTCCGCCAACCTCACCGCCGCCGTGAACCGCCTGACGGCTCTCTACCGGACCGCCTCCTTTGAGAACAAGGCGGTCTTCGCCCTGGTGGTCTCCGGCTACTCCGGCGGGGACATCGTGGCCAGTCAGGTGGTCTCGGCCCTCTGCGTCAACAAGGGCTTCCGGCTTCCGCCCGGCGCCATTCTCATGGAGACTGCCAACGACGCCGGGGCGGCCCTCCGCCTGCCGGGAATCGAGAAGCGGCTGGAGGCGTTTGCAGAAAACCTGCTGTTCCAGATCAAGGCCCCCTGACGGGAGGGGGGTCCCCTGGTGCGGGCGGACCGGCGCCCCTTCCCCCGCCCCGGGAAACTGTAACCAGATTTTGAACTCTGCCGGGGGGCGCTTGCGGTTTTTCCCGGGGCGTGGTAAGATGGGGAAAACCCATGAAAAAGGAGTACCCCCTCTATGAAACGAATTTTCCTGCCCCTGCTGGCCATTTTCTGCCTGACGCTCCCGGTCCGGGCGGCGGAGTTTTACGACCTTCCGGAGGACCACTGGGCCGGGGCGGAAATCCGGCACGCCCTGGACGCCGGAGTGGTGAACGGCTACGGCGACGGCTCCTTCCAGCCCGGCCGGGACGTCACCGCCGCCCAGTTCTGCGCCATGCTCACCCGGTCCTTCCTGGCGGAGGAGTACGCCGCCGCCGGGGAGGGGAAGTACCGGGCCATGGAGGCCTGCCTCCCGGTGCTTGCGGGCACGTCGGTGGAGGAGACCTGGCGGAACCTGGGGAAGCGCTGGGACCGCTATGTGGACCAGCCCCTCAGCCGCTATGACATGGCGCAGACCGTCTATAACGTCCTCCGGGAAAAGGACGCCCTTCAGGAGACCATCACCCTCTCCACCACGGAGATCGCCGACTGGAACGAGATTCCCGACGGGTATCACGGCGCCGTCTTCACCTGCTGGGGCCTGGGCCTCCTGAAGGGGCGGAGCGACGGCCGCTTTGCCGGGGAGGACACCTTGAACCGGGCCCAGGCCGCCGTGATCTGGTCCCGGCTGGACACGCTTTTGAACGGCCCCCGGGAGGAGCCGGAGGACCCCGACGCGGGGGTGGAGGCAAAGGAGATGCCCGCCTTCGGGCTCCAGGGGGAGGAGACGGTGCAGGAGATGATGAAGCGCGTCAACGCCGGGACGCCCCGCTGTGAGGAGGGTCGCCTTCCCAACGGCAAGTCCCGGACGGAGGAGAACATCCTGGAGCTTCTGGAGCTGGTGAAGGAGGGCTGTCCCGACGGCACGGTCTGGAGCGCCACCATGCGCTACGACTACCGCCCCTCCCGCTTCGGCCCCACCCAGGGCTGTCTTGCCTTCGGGCTGGCGGTCAGCGACTTCGTCTTCGGTGAGGAGGCTCCCATCACCCAGCACCAGGAGTTCCGCTCCCTGGCCGTGGGGGATGTGATCCACATCCGGTACGAGGAGGTGGAGCGGGTGCTGATTCTCACCGGCGTGGACCGGGAGGAGGACGCCTACACCGCCTGCGAGCTGGTGCGGAACGGAAAGGTGGACTGGGACGAGTGGGGCCCCCTCTCCGGTCTGGTGGACGCCCGGGGCTTCACCACGGTATACAGCCGATGGAAGTGATTCCGATTGGACCAAGGACCGCCCATAGGGCGGTCCTTTGCCCTTGCAAAGCCCCCGGCAAGGTGCTATGATAGGAACAGCAAACCAAGGAAGGCGGGACGCGATATGGCAATCATCGGCATCGACCTGGGCACCACCAACTCCCTGGCCGCCGTCTGGCGGAACGGGAGAAGCGAGCTCATCCCCAACGCCGCGGGGGAGGTCCTGACCCCCAGCGTGGTCAGTGTGGACGAGGACGGCGGCGTTCTGGTGGGCCGGGCGGCCCGGGACCGCCTCATCTCCCATCCGGAGCGGACCGCCGCCCGGTTCAAGCGCTTCATGGGCTCCGGCAAGACCTACGCCATGGGGAGCCGGACCTTCACGCCGGAGGAGCTGTCCTCCCTGGTGCTCCGCTCCCTCCGCCGGGACGCGGAGGCGTATCTGGGGGAGCCGGTGGAGGAGGCGGTGGTCAGCGTCCCCGCC
The DNA here is from genome assembly GCA_910583695.1 of uncultured Oscillibacter sp. Classification (GTDB taxonomy): domain Bacteria; phylum Bacillota; class Clostridia; order Oscillospirales; family Oscillospiraceae; genus Oscillibacter. The sequence continues at coordinate 11,086 of CAJTZL010000029.1, read as the reverse complement.
TACTTTGCCGAGGCTCAGCGATCCGCCACGAAGCGGGCCGCCGCTCTGGCGGGGCTGAAGGTGGAGCGGCTGGTGAACGAGCCCTCCGCCGCCGCTGTGGCGGGCCACATCGGCCAGGGGGAGGAGGACAAGGTCTGCCTGGTGTTCGACCTGGGGGGCGGCACCCTGGACGTGTCGCTGGTGGAGCGGTTTGGAAACGTGGTCAGCGTCACGGCGGTCAGCGGGGACAACCGCCTGGGCGGGGCGGACTTTGATCTGGCCGTTGCCAAGGGCTTCTGCGAGGACTGCGGATTGGAGTTCGACACCCTCACCCCCAGGCAGAAGGAGCTCCTGATCCGCCAGGGGGAGACCTGCAAGATGGCCCTGACCCGCCAGGAAATGGTGATCATGTCCGTGGACGACGGGAGCATTTCCGCCGCCCTGACTCTCTCTAATGAGTGGCTGATCCGCAAGTGCGGGGCCCTCTTCCGGCGGATGACCGCCCCCATTCAGCGGGTCTTCCTGGACGGCGGCATTTCCCCCCAGGAGCTGGACGATCTGGTTATGGTGGGGGGCTCCAGCCACATGCCCGCCGTCCGGCGGTACATCGCCCGGACCCTCCGGAAGGAGCCCGCAAAGGACAGCCGCCCGGACACCGCTGTGGCCCTGGGGGCGGGCATCTGCGCCGGGATGAAGGCCCGGGCGGGGGATCTCAGGGAGCTGGTCCTCACCGACGTGTGCCCCTTCACCCTGGGGGTGGCCCGGTACAACGAGAGCGAGCAGGGCCGGGATCTGATGAGCCCCATCATTGAGCGCAACAGCGTCCTGCCCTCCAGCAAAATGGGAATCTACTACACCGTCCGGGACGGCCAGGACAAGGTGGACGTCCGGATCTACCAGGGGGAGAACCGCTACTGCGAGGACAACTCCCTCCTGGGTCAGCTCCAGATTCCCGTGCCCCCGGCCCCCCGGGGGCGGCAGTCCGTCCGCATCCGCTTCACCTACGACATCAACGGCCTCCTGGAGGTGGAGGTGGTCAACGAGGCGGGCCGGGCGGAGCGGCTGGTCCTCCAGAACAAGGACATGACGGCGGAGGAGGCCGAGCGCCGCCTGAAGGAACTGTCCCGCCTGAAGCTCCACCCCCGGGAGCAGGAGGAGTACCGGGCCATGGTGGCCCGGGGCGAGCGGCTGTACGCCGTCACCGTGGGGGGCCTCCGGGAGCAGGTGGCGGAGCTGCTGGACTGGTATCAGAGGATTCTCTCCAGCCAGGAGTCCCTGAAAATCGCCAAGGCCACGAAACGGCTGGACCGCTTTTTCGATCAGGCGGAGGCCTACCTGGGAGACGCGGCTCTGCCGCCGCCGGAGGCGGAGGATGAGGAGGAGTTTTTGTGAGCTGGCCCTGGAATGAGCTGGGCCTTTCCGGCCCGGCGGAGCTTTCGGAGATTCGCGCCGCCTACGCCCGGAAGCTGAAGACCGCCCACCCGGAGGAGGACCCGGAGGGCTTCCAGCGGCTTCATACCGCCTATCAGGAGGCCAGCCGCCGGGCCCGGCGGCTGGCCCGCTCCGCCCAGGCCAAGCCGGAGGACGCTTCCGCCGAACGCCCCGCCCCGCCGGAGAGCGCGCCGGAGGGGCAGGGAGCGGAGGCCGGATGGGACTATGACGAGCTCCTGGAGGGGCGGGAGGCCCCGAAACGGCCCTCGGAAAAGCCGGAGTGCCAGGAACCGGAGTGGGACTTTGAGCGCCTCTTTGCCGAGGGGGAGGAGGAGGCCCAGGCGGCCCGCCGCCGGAAGCTGGAGGAGCTCCGAATCAAAAACGAGGCCCGCCGGGCCAAGGAGAATCATCGCCGGCGGCAGCAGCAGGAGGAGGATTCCTGGGAGGCGGTGATGGCGGCGGCCCACGCTTTGGAGCTGCTGCACTCCTCCGGCGCGCCCCTGTCCCAGTGGCAGCGGTTTCTGGACAGCCCGGTGTTTTTGAGCGTCCGGGCCAACCTGGATTTTATCTTTGCCCTGGAGGATTTTCTTGAGCAGCGGCCGGACCTCTCCCAGGAGATCCGCCAAGCCATCTTTGCCGTCTACGAATCTTACAACGCCTCCAGGTACCCGGTGTACAACCGGCTCTACCAGCTGCTGAACGTCAGCGGCCGAGACAAGCGGCGGGCGGCGAAGGAGCGGAGCGCCTGGCGGAAGGCCTGGCGGAGCTATCCCCCCTGGCGGAAGGCGGTTATCGTTGTCTGCGGCTTGATTCTGGCCGCCTTCCTCTCCATAGGCTGGGCGGTCAACCTGCAGACGGCCTTCCGGGACTTCAGCGCACGGCAGGAGGTCAAACGCTGGACGGAGACGGCCCCCCAATGGCTGGAGGAGGACTTCGGCGAGCCCTTTGTCCATGCCGTGTCCGGGGATATCTTCGCCCCGGCGGCGGACCCGGAGCTGTATTTCCGCGCCGCGCTTTACGGGGAGCGGTCGGACAGCTGGCCGGGCTATCAGACCAACTACCCCCACATCCTGGTGAAGCGGGCCCTGGAGGCGTTTGCCCGGGAGCGGGAGCTGGACTTGGAGCTTGGCGCCTACTCCCATGAGATCGGCGACGCGCCGGGGGCCTATCTCTTCAACCTGCCCCTGGAGGGCGCGGAGGAGGATGTGGCCGCCCTGGGGGCGCTGCTGGAGGACCTGTCCCGGCAGGAATGGTATCAGGTTCCCCCCATTGATCCCCGGAGCGAGGCGGAATACCGGACCCGGGAGCCGGTGCAGTACACGGTGTATCTCTGCCACAGGGGGCTGGCCTTCTATGAAGCCGCTTCCGCCCAGGGCTTTGACACGGAGGAGGCCCTGGCCCTCTACGCCCAGGCGGGTCCCGCCTTCTGCCGCTGGATTCTGGAAAACAGCGGGCTGGCGGACCGGCATTTGGGGGCGGGGCGCTATGTCCTCCAGGACCGGGAGCCGCTGGAGCTGGGAGACGGCGTCTTCTTCCAGGTCGGCGGCGTGGACAAGGACAGCGGCGAGGCCCGGGTGCGCTACCTCCTGGCCTCCGGCGGCGGGTCCCTCTTTTGCATCCCGGAGGAGCGGATGGCGGAAATCCGCGCCGTCACGGACCTCTACCGGGGTGCGCCCCGAGCCGTGGAGCTGGACAAGCTGGGCCTGATTATGGTGACGGACCAGATGCCGGAGACATAGACACAGCGGGCGGACAGCCATTGGTTGTCCGCCCGCTGTTTTATTGACAGGTGATGGCGTGCCAGCCGTTGTCCTCCCGCCGCTCCCGGATTTCCAGGCCGGCGGCCTTCAGCGCGGCCTCCACCTCCTCCGCCCGGCCTTCAATGACGCCGGAGCAGAGGAAGGTCCCGCCGGGGTTCAGCAGTCCCCGGACCCGGGGGGCCAGGGCGATGATCACGTCCGCCACGATGTTGGCCAGCACCAGATCGTAGCCCCCGCCGATCTTCTCCGCCACGGTCTCGTCCGTCAGGAGGTTTCCCACCAGGACGGACAGCTGCTCCGGCCCGATGCCGTTCAGTCCGGCGTTCTCCTCCGCCGCGTCCCGGCATTTGTCGTCGATGTCCACTGCCAGGGCGGACCCGGCCCCCAGCCGCAGGGCGGCCACGGACAAGATGCCGCTGCCGCAGCCCAGGTCCAGCACCCGCTCCCCGCCCCGGACCAGGGCTTCCAGAGCCGTCAGGCACAGCCGGGTGGTGGCGTGGGACCCGGTGCCGAAGGTCAGCCCCGGGTCCAGATAGAGGGGCACCCGGTCTCCGGGGTCCGCCTCCTCCCACTGGGGGATGACCAGCAGCCGCGCCCCGATCTCCATGGGCTTGTAGTACTGCTTCCAGTTGTTCTCCCAGTCCGCGTCCTCCACGTCCTCCAGGGTCATCAGCAGGGTCCCCAGGTCCCGGCGCTCCTGCTTCAGCACCTCCAGGGCGGTGCGGACCTCCCCCAGCTTGGCAAAGCCTGCCTCCCGGGCCTCCAGGTAAAAGGTGATCCGGGACCGGCCCGCCATGCGGCGCTCCAGGTCCTCGTCCACGTAGTCCCAGTAGTCGTGGTTGTTTTCCAGGAAGTCCTGGAACTCCTCCTCGTCCTCAATCATCACGCCGTCCACGTCCAGCCCGGACAAAAGGGCCTGGACCGTCTCCAGCCCGGCGTGGTTCGTGTCAATGTGTATCTCCAGCCAGCGCATTTCAAAACCGCCTTTCCGCGTGTCCTCACCGCTCCCTGCCCACAAAGAACAGCGTCACGACCCCCGCGCCGGTGTGACTGCCGATGACGGGGCCCACGTAGTTGATATAGATCTCCTTCACGCCCAGGCGGCGGCGGACCTCCTCCGCCAAAAACTCCGCCTCCTTCCGGCAGTCCCCGTGGCTGATGAAGGCCGGATAGCGCTCCGGGTCCACGGCGGTCTTCTCCATGTGGTCCACCAGGGCCAGGAGGGAGGCCTTCCGCCCCCGGCATTTCTCCATGGGGATGAGCCGCCCCTGCTCGTCCACGTGGAGGACGGGCTTCACGGAGAGCATGGTCCCGAAGAGGGCGGCCGCGGCGCTGACCCGGCCGCCCCGCTTCAGGTGGTTCAAATCGTCCACGGTGAACCAGTGGCAGATGTTGGTCTTGGCCCCCTCGGCGAAGTCCAGGAGCTCCTCCAGGGTCTTCCCCTTCCGCTTCTCCCGGGCGCAGAGCCAGGCGAAAAGGCCCTGGCCCATGGAGGCGCAGAGACTGTCCACCACCCGGACCTTCCGCTCCGGGAAGGACTCCTCCAGCTCCCCGGCGGCGATGACGGCGGACTGGTAGGTGGTGGAGAGGGCGGAGGAGAAGCAAAGGCACAAAATGTCCTTTCCCGCCTCCAGGATGGGCCGCATGGCAGCGTCAAACTCCCCCACGTTGACGGCGGAGGTGACGGGCATGGCCCCGGCCCGGACCCGGCTGTAAAATTCCTGGAAGGCGATTTCACTGCCGTCCAGCAGATTCCGGTAGCTTTTACCCTCCAGCTCCAGCCGCAGGGGCAGAACCTCCAGCTCCAGCTCCTCCGCCATCTCCGCGGAGAGGTCGCAGCAGCTGTCGGTCATGATCACAAAGTCGGCCACGGTCAGTCACGCTCCTTTTCTTTTTTGCCCTTGGAAACCGGCTCCTTCCGCTCCCGGAGGAGGGCCACGCAGCGGCTTCCCGCCACGCCGGCGGCGTAGCTCAAAAGGGCGAAGTGAATGGCGGCGTCCGCCAGGGCGGCGTCGTCCAGCTCCTGTCCCCCCGTCCGGGCGGCCAGCTCGTCGGCAGTGATGTTCAGGGCCTTGTCCAGGCTCTGGCGGAAGGCGGCGTAGCCGTCCTGTACCGGCCGGTCCTGGAGCTCCTCCCGGATGAGCAGGTCCATGTCCCGGGTGGACATGACCCGCTTGAGCACGCAGATGGCGGTGAAATAGGCCAGATGCTCCCGGCCGTATTTCTTCCCCTCGGCCCGGGGAGCCAGCCCGCTTTTCGTGTAGTTGTTCACCATGGCGGCGGTGAGGCCGTCGTCCCCATTAAAGCGGATAACCTGCCGGTCCATGTAGGAGAGGACCTGGTCCATGTACAAGGAGAAGTCCGGCAGCTGGTCCCAGTCCACGGGACGCTGGTCCCGGAGGCGGGCTTGAAGGTCGGTCAGATCGTTCATGGGTTGTCCTTTCTTCCACAAGTTTGGTTTTTTCCAAAAGGCGGCCGTCCGGCAGGGCCGGACGGCTCGGCAATGGTTATTGTAACACCGGGACGCGGTTTTGTAAACCATATTTTGGAGGATTGAAAAACATATTTTTGCTTTGCAGGGCCGCCCTTACTTCCCCACGCAGAACCGGGAGAAGATCCGTTCCACAATCTCCTCCCGGGCCGTCCGGCCCGTCAGCTCCCCCACGGCGTCCAGGGCCTCCTCCGCATCGGTGAGCACCGCGTCGGGGGTCAGGCCGTTTTCCAGGGCCCGGCGGCCCCGGCGGAGAGCCTCCCGCGCCCGGCGGGCGGCGTCCTCCTGCCGCCGGTCCGTCAGGAGGCTCCCCGCCTCCCCCGGGTCCCCGGCGGGGAAGAGGGCCGCCACGGCCTCCGCCAGCTTATCCAGTCCCTCTCCCGTGACGGAGGAGACGCAGAGACAGGCGGCGGGGTTGTCGGCGTCCTTTTGGATAAGCCCCAGGGAAAAGGCGTGGGGCCCCGTGAGGTCGCACTTGGACTCGACGCAGAGCCAGGGCTTCCCGGTCTGGGCCACCTGGCTCAGAAGGAGGGCCTGCGCCTCCAGATAGGCCCGGTTCTCCGGGCACACCTCCGCGGTCCCGTCCATCACCAGCAAAATCAGCTCCGCCTCCTCCATGGCCCGGCGGGAGCGCTCCACGCCCAGCCGCTCCACCTGGTCCTCCGTCTCCCGGAGGCCCGCCGTGTCGACGAGCCGCAGGAGCACCCCGCCGCAGAGGACGGATTCCTCCACCGTGTCCCGGGTGGTGCCCGGCACGTCGGTGACGATGGCCCGGTCATAGCCCGCCAGGGCGTTCAAAAGCGACGACTTCCCCGCGTTGGGCAGGCCCACAATGGCGGTCCGCACCCCCTTTTTCAGCACCTTCCCCCGTTTGCAGGAGGCCAGAAGCCGGGTCAGCCCGTCCTCCGCCGAAATCATGGCCCGTTGAATTTCCTCCGCTCCTGCGTCCTCGATGTCCTCGTCAGGGTAGTCCACCACGGCGTAAAACCGGCTGGTGACATCCAGCAGAGCCTCCTGAATGGGCTCCAGGGCCCGCCGGAGGCCTCCGTCCAGCTGGGCGGCGGCGTTCCGGGCGGCGGCGGCGGTCTCCGCGTCGATGAGGTCAATGACGGCCTCCGCCTGGGTCAGGTCCAGCCGCCCGTTCAAAAAGGCCCGCTTTGTGAACTCCCCCGGTCCCGCCTGCCGCACGGAGGTCCCGCCGGCGGCCAGGAGGGCCGCCAGAACCTCCCGAAGGACCACCGGGGACCCGTGGCAGTGGAGCTCGGCGGAGTCCTCCCCGGTGTAGCTGCGGGGCCCGGGGAAGCGCACCGCCAGCCCCCGGTCCAGGACCCGCCCCTCTCCGTCCAGCATCTCCCCCAAAACCATCCGCCGGGGTTCCAGCTCTTCAAAGGGCCGTGCGGCCCGGAAGACCCGGCCGCACGCGGCGAAGCAGTCCGGCCCGGAGACCCGAATCACCCCGATGGCGGAGGGGGCCCCTCCCCCGGCGGCGATGGCGGCAATGGTATCCATAGGCGTCTCCTTTCAAAAAAGCAGGGGGCGGGCTCAGCGCCCGCCCCGGTTTGGAAAGCTGTGTCAGGTTCTCTGGCTGTAGCGATAGAGAATCACCACGAACTGAGCCCGGGTGATGTTCCCGTTGGGCATCAGGTTTTTGTCGGCGCTGCCGCTGACGATGCCGTTGGCCAGGGCCCAGGAGAAGGCGTCCCGGGCCACGGCGGGCACGGTGCGGCTGTCGTTATAGCCCGCCAGGCTGGTGGTGTTCTGGTTCAGCCGGTTGGAGAGGCGGGCACAGCGGTACAGGGCCGTCACCAGCTGGTGGCGCTTCACGGGGGCGGTGGGGGCGGAGCCGTCGGCGTAGCCCCCCTGAACGGCCCAGTGGCGGGCCTCCGCCATGCTGGCGGGGTTGGAGCCGGTGAGCCGGGCCAGAATCATCCACATCTGCTGGTGGGTGATGTTCCAGTTGGGGTTGAAGAGGCCTCCCGTGCCGTTCATATAGCCCATCTGGTTGGCCCACTCGATTTCACCCGCGGCCCAGTGGCCCATGGGAATGTCCCGGAAGCGCTGTTCCGATGCGGCGGTCTGGGGCGCGGCCAGGGTGGCGTTTTGGGAGGGCATGACGTCCGTGGTCCGCCGGGCGTTGCTGTTGGAGCCGCTGCCGGGGGCGGTGGCTCCGGCGGCGGCGCCGGTGTTCTGCCGCTGGAAGGTGACGCGGATTTCCACGCTGGCGGCGGGCATGGTGAAGCGGTTCTGGCTGTCCGGTTCAAGGACCTTGCCATCGGCGGTGATGATGCGGATCATGTCCAGCTCATAGCCGGAGCTGGGGGAGAAGGTGATCGTCACCCGGTCCCCGGCCTGGGCGGTGGTCCGGCTGGCGGAGGCGGTGCCTCCCGCCCCCTGGACGACGGTGATCTGGTAGCTCTTGGGCTTTTCGGGTTCGTCGGGGTCTTCCGGGCCGTCGGGATCGCCGGTGGCAGGAAGAACAATGGTGTCCACTTTTTCGCAGACCTTGCAGACCCGCTTTTTCTCGCCGGGCTGGGTGAGGGTGGGCTCCTTCGTCTCCCACTCGCTCCAGTCGTGCTTGCCGGTGGCGGGAATGGGGATGGACCGGTGTTCCGTTTCGTTACAGCCGATGTCCGTATTCTGGCAGGAGACGATCACGTATTCCACGCCGTCCTCGCCGCAGGTGGGCGCTTTGTTCTCCTTTTCCGGGTCGGGGTCCTTGACGGGAGCGCCCCAGTTATGAGCGGTCTTGGGAATGATCTTACGCTCCTGGGGAAGCGTCTTGCCGCAAATGGAACAGATCTGTCCGCTGGTGAGCATTTCGCCCTCGCTTATACAGGTTGCGGCCTTGATGGTCTTCTCCGGGCGGTCCTTGTCTTCCGTCCAGGTATGCTCGCCGGGGGCGGTTCCCTCCTCAATTCTCTCGGGTACGGTTTCCTTACACACCGTGCACTGGTAGGCCGGGAACTTCGTTTTCTGGGGGGTTTCGCAGTCCCCCGGCACCAGGATTTCTTCCTTCCAGTCGGCCGGAGGCGTGTGGTCCGTCTTTTCTTCCTCCTTGGTGTCGTTGTCATCCCATTCTTTTTCGCCGCAGACCGTACAGACCTTCACGGCGGTCAGCTTGCCCGTTTTGCTGCATGTGGGCTTATCCACAGCTTCATCCTTATAGGCGTAGTCCTTTTCGCCCCAGGAGTGGGCAATGGTATCCAGAACCTCCAGGGAGGCGTGTTCATTGGTGTCCTTCAAGTGGTTCTCATACGCCTCCGTAACTTCCTTGCCTTCGTTATCCGTGCATGTTTTGCACTCCTTGACCTCTCCGCAAACGTCGCAGACGTAATCAAGGACCTTGTACCCCTTCAGAGAACAGGTGGCCTCCTGAACCGGCCGGGGTGCTTCCGCCGGTTTTTTGCCGTCGTATTTATGTCCTGATGCAGGGGTTTCGCTAGGGTTCGTCGTCACCGCGAAGCAGTCCGGGCATTGTTTTCCGCCGGAGGAACCGGGCTTTGTGCAGGTGGCCGGGGTTGATGGGAGATCAACATGGTTGGCCTCGGGCGTTTTGTGCGTATCCGGGTCGATGGGAAGGACCTCCAGGCCCACGGCGGGCTTTCCGCAGACGGTGCAGTAGCTTCCCGCCTTTGTTCCGGCCGCCACGCAGTTGGCGGGGACTTCGGGCTGCTCCGGCCCCGGATTGTGGCCGTTGGGCGGGATAACCCGGGGCTGGTCGATGATGGTGCGGTTGCAGGTGCCGCAGGAAACCACCAGCCGCTCCTCTCCCGCTGTCACGCATCCGGCGGGTGTGGCCGGCCGCTCGTCCAGCAGGGCCTTGTGGATTTGCCGCTGGTCATCCGCGTTGTTGGCGGGACCAGTCTCTGTAGCGCAATGGAGAATCAGTGTTGGGGGGGCCAGGGTAAAGGCGTCGTCTTTAATCGTGGTGACGGTCTGGGGAATATAAAGGGCAGTCAGCTTTTCGCATCCGCTGAACGTACCTTCCTCAATCGTGGTCAGAGCCGAGGGCAGGATGACGCTGTTCAGCAGCTTGCATCCTGAAAAGGCAAAGCTCCCGATGTTCTTGACGGTTTTGGGAAAGTATACGGTTCCAAGAATGGAACAGCCGGAAAAGGCATGGCCTCCAATGTCTGTAATGCCGCTGGCGATTTCCACGGTTTTCAGGCTGGTACACTTGCTGAAAGCGTCGTCTGCAATTTTTGTGATTTTCTGCCCGTTGACCTCGGACAGAATTTTGGCGGACGTAATGTTCGCCTGATTGCTGGGGCCCAGCACGGTCCCGGAGGTGGTGTCATACCGGATGCCGTCCCGGACCACCTCCGCCGCCGACGCCCCCACGGTCAGCGCCGCCATGACGGCGATCAATAAAAATATTCTCCCAACGAAACGCCTCATCTTCCGCTCCTCCTGATTCCGCACGCGCTCCGCGCGCCAATTTCACAGATACAGCATAGCACAAAACTCCCGCCCTTTCAATGGGTCCCCCGAAAAATTCCCGGGAAAAAAGAGGACGGGCCGCAGGCTGTTCAAAACGGCCTGCGCAAGTTTTCAGAACTTCCCGGAAGTTCTGAAAACTTGTGATTGAAATGGTGCGGGAAACCCCTCCTGGGTTTCCCGCACACACCCTTCCTTCCCGCCGAATCGGGTCTCCACGTCTATACGCAAAAAGGGGACGGGCCGGGAGGCCCGTCCCATAGACAGCTTCCGCCTTATTTCACCCGCTCGCCCGCGGCCTCCTTGGCCTTGATCTCCCGGACGGCGTCCTTGTGAGAGAGGTTCACCCGGCCCTTTTCGTCGATGTCCGTCACCTTCACCCACATCATGTCCCCGATCTTGCAGGCGTCCTCCACCTTTTCAATCCGGTGCTCCGCCAGCTTGGAGATGTGCACCAGCCCGTCCTTGCCCGGGGCCAGCTCCACGAAGGCGCCGAAGGTCATCAGGCGCACCACCCGGCCGTAGTACAGCGCGCCGATCTCCGGCACGAAAACGATGTCGTCAATGCATTTTTTCGCCGCGTCGCAGCTGGCCGCGTCCACTCCCGCGATGAAGATGGACCCGTCGTCGTTGATGTCGATTTTCGCCCCGGTGTCCGCCACAATTTTCTGAATCACCTTGCCGCCGGAGCCGATGACCTCCCGAATCTTGGAGGGGTCGATGTGCATGGTCAGCATCTTGGGGGCGTACCGGCTCACGTCCTTGCGGGGCTCGGCAATGGCGGGAAGCATGATCTGGTCCAGGATCTGGCACCGCCCGTCGTAGGTGATCTCCAGGGCGTTCTTGATGATCTCCATGGTCAGTCCGTCGTTTTTCAGGTCCATCTGGATGGCCGTGATGCCCTTCTTGGTGCCCGCCACCTTGAAGTCCATTTCGCCGTGGAAGTCCTCCACGCCCTGGATGTCGATGAAGGTGGTGAAGCCGCCGT
>CAJTZL010000028.1 GCA_910583695.1 uncultured Oscillibacter sp. | reverse complement strand
TGTCCAGCCACGCGCTGAACATCTTCGGCGACCACTCCGACGTCATGGCCTGCCGCCAGACGGGCTTCGCCCTGCTGTGCGAGGGCAACGTCCAGGAGGTCATGGACCTGGGTCCCGTGGCCCATCTGGCCGCCATTGAGGGCCGGGTTCCCTTCGTGAACTTCTTCGACGGCTTCCGGACCTCCCACGAGATTCAGAAGGTTGCCGTGTGGGACTACGACGACCTGAAGGAAATGTGCGACATGGACGCCGTGGACGCCTTCCGCAAGCACGCGCTGAACCCTGAGCGGCCCAACATGCGGGGCTCCCACGAGAACGGCGATATCTTCTTCCAGCACCGCGAGGCCTGCAACCCCTACTACGACGCTCTGCCCGACGTGGTGGAGAAGTATATGGGCAAGGTCAACGAGAAGCTGGGCACCGACTACCAGCTCTTCAACTACTACGGCGCCCCCGACGCGGACCGGGTGATCATCGCCATGGGCTCCATCTGCGACGTGGCCGAGGAAGTCATCGACTATATGAACGCCCACGGCGAAAAGGTGGGCCTCATCAAGGTTCGCCTGTACCGCCCCTGGCGCGCCGACAAGCTGATCTCCGCCATCCCCGCCTCCTGCAAGAAGATTGCCGTACTGGACCGCACCAAGGAGCCCGGCTCCCTGGGCGAGCCCCTGTACGTGGATGTGGTGGCCTCCCTGGCCAACGCGGGCCGGACGGATATCACCGTCATCGGCGGCCGGTACGGCCTGGGCAGCAAGGACACCCCGCCCCGGAGCGTCTTCGCCGTCTATGAGGAGCTGACCAAGGCGGAGCCCAAGCGCCAGTTCACCATCGGCATCGTGGACGACGTGACCCACCTGAGCCTGGAGGAGAAGCCCGCCCCCAACACCGCCGCAGAAGGCACCATCGAGTGCAAGTTCTGGGGCCTCGGCGGTGACGGAACCGTGGGCGCCAATAAAAACTCCATCAAAATCATCGGCGACCACACGGACAAATACGTTCAGGCCTACTTCCAGTATGACTCCAAAAAGACCGGCGGCGTCACCGTCAGCCATCTGCGCTTCGGCGACCAGCCCATCCGTGCGCCTTATTATATCAACAAGGCCGACTTTGTGGCCTGCCACGTGCCCGCCTATATCGTCAAGGCTTTCCCCATGGTCCGGGACGTGAAGCCCGGCGGCACCTTCCTGATCAACTGCCAGTGGAGCGATGAGGAAGTCAACAAGCACATGCCCGCTGTGGCGAAACGGTATATCGCCCAAAATAACATCCAGGTCTATACCATCAATGCCATCGACCTGGCCAAAGAAATTGGCATGGGCAAGCGGACCAACACCATCCTCCAGTCCGCCTTCTTCTCCCTGGCCAAGGTTATGCCCGAGTCCGAGGCCATCCAGTATATGAAGGACGCCGCCACGCACTCCTACTTGAAAAAGGGCCAGGACGTGGTGGATATGAACCACAAGGCCATCGACGCCGGAGCCACGGCCTATAAAAAGTTCGAGGTTCCCGCCGATTGGGCCGACGCCCAGGATGCCCCCGACACCACCACCCTCACCGGCAAGCCGGAGCTGGTGGAGCAGGTGAAGACCATCCTGAACCCCGTGGGCAAGATGGATGGCGACAGCCTCCCCGTCTCCGCCTTCGTCAAGCACGCCGACGGCCAGTTCGAGCTGGGTGCCGCCGCCTATGAGAAGCGGGGCGTGGCCGTTTCCGTTCCCACCTGGATGCCCGAAAACTGCATCCAGTGCAACCAGTGTGCCTATGTCTGCCCCCATGCCACGATCCGTCCCTACGCCATGACCGAGGAGGAAGCTGCCAAGCTCCCCGCCGCCGCCAAGGTTATCGACAAAACCGGAAAGGGCAAGGGCTACAAGTTCACCATCGCCGTCAGTCCCCTGGACTGCATGGGCTGCGGCGTGTGCGTGGGCGTCTGCCCGGGCCGCAAGGGCGAAAAGGCCCTGAAGATGGTGGCCCAGGAGCAGGAGGCCGCCCAGCAGGAGGTCTTCAACTACTGCGTGGCCGAGGTCACGGAGAAGAAGGATCTCCAGGACAACACGGTGCCCGGCAGCCAGTTCCACAAGCCGCTGCTTGAGTTCTCCGGCTCCTGCGCCGGCTGCGCCGAGACCAGCTACGCCCGTCTCGTCACCCAGCTCTTCGGCGACCGGATGTATATCTCCAACGCCACCGGCTGCTCCTCCATCTGGGGCGGTCCCGCGGCGACCTCTCCCTACTGCACCAACGCGGACGGCCACGGCCCCGCCTGGTCCAACTCCCTGTTCGAGGACAACGCCGAGCACGGCCTGGGCATGTATCTGGGTCAGAAGGCCATCCGCGACCGTCTGGCGGACCTGACGAAGCAGCTCATCGCGGTGCCTCACACCTATCAGGGACTGAAGGACGCCGCCCAGAAGTGGCTGGATACCATGGAGGACGGCAAGGCCAACGCGGAAGCCACAACGGAGTATGTGAAGCTCCTGGAAGAGAGCGTCATGACTGTGGACGACATTGTGGCCTTCACGGGAAGCCCCGAGGCCGCCAAGGTCTTCGGCGACCAGCTGCCCAAGTTCCAGGCCCATGCCAAGGAGCTGAAGGACAGCGGCGCGAAATACTGCGACTGCGACGCCTGCAAGCTCTGCCTGGAGATTCTGAAGGACAAGGAATACCTGTCCAAGAAGTCCCTGTGGATCTTCGGCGGCGACGGCTGGGCCTACGACATTGGCTTCGGCGGCGTGGACCATGTCCTGGCCTCTGGAAACGATGTGAATATCTTCGTCTTTGATACCGAGGTCTATTCCAACACCGGCGGTCAGGCCTCCAAGGCCTCCAACATCGGTCAGGTGGCCCAGTTTGCCGCCGCCGGTAAGGAGATCAAGAAGAAGTCCCTGGCGGAAATCGCCATGAGCTACGGCTATATCTACGTGGCCCAGGTGGCCATGGGCGCCAACCCCGCCCAGACCCTCAAGGCCATCCAGGAGGCTGAGGCCTATCCCGGCCCCTCCCTCATCATCGCCTACTCCCCCTGCGAGATGCACTCGATCAAGGGCGGCATGATGAACTGCCAGGCGGAAATGAAGAAGGCTGTGGAGTGCGGCTACTGGAACCTGTTCCGCTTCAATCCCGCCGCCGAGGGCGCCAAGTTCACCCTGGATTCCAAGGAGCCCGCCGGCGGGTATCAGGAGTTCCTGATGAACGAGGCCCGTTACAGCCGCCTGACCCGCGAGTTCCCCGACCGGGCCAGCGAGCTGTTCCAGCGCAACGAGAAGGCGGCCATGGACCGCTATCAGCACCTGCTGAAGCTCAAGGAGCTGTACGCCGACTGAGGCGCCGCAAAGTCCGCTCCGTTTCCCGTGAACAGTTTCACCCCTGCGGGCGGCGAAGGCCGGAGCGCAGAAAGCTTCTGAATGAAAGAGAGGACCACGGGCATTGCCCGTGGTCCTCTTTTGTTGGTAGAAGGGGGGTGGGGCCTGACCACGAGGCTAGGCCGGTTTTCTTCTCCATTCTCAAGCAATCAGGGCGTTCAGAGCCTCCGCAAGTCTTGCTCCCTGGGCCCGGGTGAGGCCCTGGGTGAAGTCCGCGTCTGCCGGAATCAGCCCCAGGTCCCAGGCCCGGGTCACGGCCTCCGGATTCCCGCCCTGGGACAGGGCCGCCGGGACAGGGCCTGCGCGCTTTTCCGCCGGGTCCAGTTTCAGGTTCAGCGCCTCCGCCGTACGGCCCAGGAACACAGCCGCCTCCCGCCAGGTGATGGGCCGGGCGGCGGAGAAGGTTCCCTCCGCGCCGCCTTTGGCGATGCCCTGCTCCTTGGCCCAGGCTGCGGCGGGGAGATACCATTCAATGCCGAGGCTGTCGGCAAAGGGGAGCTCCCCCAGCTCCATGTCCGGGCTCCCGGCCGCCTCATGCAGCAGTCCGATAAACCGCCCCCGGGTCAGAGGCGCGTTGGGAAATGCCTTTTGTGCCAGCTTTTCCGGGTGGGCCAGCAGCCAGTCCACGGTGGTATCCTTGCCGTTCAGCGTGTCTTCCAGGGTTTGGTATACCAGCACGTCCGGTTCCAATGCCTCCACGCCCCGGCCCGCCGCCGCGTCCAGCAGGGTGTTCAAATCCAGATACTTGCTGGAGAGCTGGCCCCGGACCTTGGAGTTTGGCAGGGAGAAACCCTGGACCGCCCCGAAGTGGCAGACGCTGCCCCCGGCGGGTTCTCCCGCCAGCACGCCGCCCATCTCCTGAATTTCCACGGCGTTGATGAGGGCGGAGGAAAACGTGCTCTCCCCGATGAGGCCCACCAGCTCACAGCCGCCGTCCATGGCCAGCCGCAGGTACTCGAGCAGGGGCCAGATCACCCCGTCGGACCCGCCGCCGTTGTTCCGCAGGTCCAGCAGCACCCGGCTGTAGTCCCCGGCCTCCAGGTCCTTGGCCACCAAGGCGGCAAAGTCCTCCATGGACAGGTCCTCCGCCTCTTGGCAGGTGTTATATTGAATGTAATACACGTTCTCCGACAGAGGCTTGGCAAGGTAGTAGGCGTCCGCCGCCGCCGTCTCCGGCTGGCCTTTGATAAGGTCGGAAATCCGCACGGCCTCCAGCTGGTTCATCTCCTCCATGCCCATGGGCTCCAGGCGGAGGGTCTTCCCGTTTTTCAGGGTGACGGTCAGCGGCTCCCCGGCCTTCACCAGCCCCAGGTACTCGTAAATGTCCGCCACGTTGCAGGCCTGCCGGAAGGACCGCCGGAGGTGCACCGGATTGTCCGCGGCAAACAGGGTCCCGTAAGCCTCGATGACCTCCTGCACCGGCTTGCCCGCCAGAAGCGTGACCTCCTGGCACAGCAGGTCCTTGTCCTCCGGGACCGCGGCGGAGAGATACCAGCGCTCCCCCCGCCGAACTATGGCAAAGGGATAGGCCCGGAGCTCCGCCGCGCCGCCGATGGCGACGCTGGTGTGGGAATCCCCCACCAGAGCCGTCAGCCGCATGAGGTCCAGCAGAAACTCCGTGTTCGTCTCCGTCTCCAGCCGCCCTTCGATCTCCGCCTTCACCCGCAGGAACTCCGATTCCGGCGTGTTGGCGAAGACGTCCGGGTGGTGCGCCACCAGGACCGTCTCATAGAGAAAGTCCAGGTCCTCCTGCCGCTGCTCGGCGCTCAGCGGCTCCGCCGCCAGGGCCGGGACCACCAGCAGCGCCGCGAGGCACAGCCCCGCCGCCCGCCGGAGCAGACTGTTCCAAGTTTTCATAGACATCGCCCTCCATTTCACTAGTTCAATAATACAATAGTACATTAAAGCTCGGCCAAAGTCAAGCCTCAAATCATAAAACGAGACAGTCGAGGAAAATTCTTCAAAAAAGAGACCGCCTGTTTCAGGCGGTCTCTAAAGGCTACAGCTCCCAAGGGGGCTTTTTGTCCGAGACGGACCAGGGGTCCGGCCCGCTCCGGCGGGGCGCCTCCCGGTCCTGCCGGGGAGACCAGGGGTCTTTGGCGTTCCGGCGGCGGCGCTCTGCCCGCTCCTGACGGACGCGCCGGAAGCGGAGTACAGCCCCCAGGGCTGTAAGAGCGAAGCAGGAAACCAGGAGAATTTCCTCAAAGCGCCCCGCCGTGCCGCTCTGCCGCCGGCCGTAGGAGACCGGCTCCCCATCCAGATACGCCTCCAGCGTCTCCGCCAGGGCGGGGACGGTCTCCGGCGCAAAGATATCCCGAAGGCCCACCTTCTCTACCGCCGCCATGTAGGGCAGGGAGAGGGACAGGGCGGAGAGCTCCAGATAGGTTTCCCTGGCCTCCCGGGGACGGTCCAGATAGAGAAACCACAGGTCCAGGGCGGAGAGGGCGGAGGTGGCGTAGCTGATGAAGTACAGGGGATTCTGGAAGTTGTGGGCGTTTTCCACCCAGGTGGGGTCGGACTCCACGCCGGAGGCATAGGAGTAGCCGTAGTCCTCCGACAAAGCCTTGAAGAGCCGGTCCAGGTCCTCCACGGTCATCTCCGGGTTCTGGTAGGCCGCCGTCTGGAACTCGTCGTAAAGGCAGCCGTCCAGAACGGAGTCCAGGATGTTGTAGAGGACGGCGTCCCGGTAAACGGTTCCGTAAGGCTCCCCGAAGAGGTCCCCGGCCCGTTCGGTGAACATCAGCTCCAGGGCCTGAGAGTCAATTTCCCCCACGTCGATGTTGAAGTCCGCCCAAAGGTCGTGCTGGGTGCAGTGGATGGTTTCGTGAAAGTGGCCGAACTCGTGGATGGTGTCGCTGAGGTCCTGGTAATCCCCGTAGGGGCTGTTGAAGATGAAGGCACTGCCGTAAGCGGGCAGGGCCACGGTGTAGCCGGTGGGCAGCTTGGACTCCCCGTATTCGATGTCGTAGAGGCGGTGCTCCCGGAGGAAGTCGAAGGTCTCCCCCATCTCCCGGTCGAAATCCCGGGCAAAGGGCTGGAGGGCGTCCAACACCGCCTCGCCGTCCATGCGGCTCCGGACGCTGAGGGCCCGGAGGTCCTGCTGGCTGGTTTCCTCCAGCAGGCGGAGCTGGAGGGGGAGTATGTACCGCTTCGCCGCCTCCCCCAGGGCCGCCGTGTCCTCCAGGCCGTAGTCCCGGGTATAGAGGGCCTCGTAGGCGTATTCGGCGTAGTTGTCATAGCCCGCCCGCAGGGCCTGCGCCGTCCGCAGCCGGACCAGCTGGAGGTAGAGCTCCCCGGCGGCCCGGCAGCGCTCCGCCGCCAGAGCCTCCCGGACGGCCTGATAGGTCTCCCCGTCCACCTGGGCACTCTCCAGGTCCTCCGCCGTCCAGACGCGCCCCTCCACCGAAACGGGGACGCCCTGCTCCATGATCCGGTCATAGGCCTGGGTGAGCCGGTCCTCCTCCTCATAGAGGGCGGCCTCCTCCTCCGTCAGGCCCCGGTAGCCCAGGAGGCTCCCGGCGGCGCCCTCCCCGGCGTCCTCGTCCAGAATGTCGGAGTAGGGGGAGGCGGCCATGGCGGAGAGGGCCTGATAACAGCGGTCATAGAGCCGGGTCTGCTGGGCGGAGAGCTCCAGGTACAGGGCCGCGTCCGACGGGGCCCCGCCGCCGGCGTCGTATTGGACGCCGCTGAGGTTCGCCTTGGTGGCCAGCAGGTCCATTTCCTCCAGAATCCGGTCATAGAGGGCCTGGACCCGGCGGCGGGTCTCCCGGGTTCCCCGGTCCCGGCTGTGGCGGGAACAGATTCCCTCCAGCTCCTTCAAGGCGGCCAGAAGGGCCGTCTCGTCAAAGCCGGTGACGGGGAGCATGTCGGCGTAGTCCACCTTCGGATGGGCGGAGACGGGGTATTCCCAGGTCAGGGCCGACGCCGCCGGACCGGAGAGCAGAGCCAGGGCCAGCAGCAGGCAAAGGGTTTGTTTCAGCATAGAGAAACCTCCCGTAAGGGTCAGGATGGGCGGGCTCCCCGCCGCCGGAGCAGAAGGAGGGTGCTGAGGACGTCCAGCACGGGGAGGAACTGGCAGACGCTGTGGAGAATGGCGGCGTCCTCACCGGACTCCCGGAGACAGCGGATGTACAGCCAGCCGGGGAAGCCGCTTTGCAAAACCATCAGCCAGGTGACGCCGATGGGAATGGGGACCAACAGGAGAAAGACCCCTCGAGAGGCGGCCACGAGGGCCCCCCAGGCCAGAAGACTCCAGAGGAAGTTCAGAATATGGAAGGGGACGGCCCCCAGCTTCAGAGTCCGCCAGCCGGAGAGGAGCTGGGCCATGTCGTTCCGGCGGTAGGCGGAGACGGCGGCTCCGACGCTGATCCAGCCCAGGAGCTGGACCAGACCGATCACGAGAAGGCAGGCCAGCAGCAGCATGCCGTTGGAGCGGCCCCACCCGGCCCCGCCCCAGCCCAGGTACAAGATGCCGATGGGGGCGGCGATGCTGAACGCCAGATGGACATACATTCCTGCCAGAAAGAGCTTGGCGGTCTTCATGCTTCCTCCCCGGCCGAAAGGGCCTCTTTCTCCTGGGGCGGGCGGCCCTGGGCGGCCAGCACATCCGCCGCCGTCAGCTTCATCAGATCCTCCCGGGTAACGGCCTCCTGTCCCGCCAGACGGTTCGCCTGAGAGACCAGGATCCGCTCAAAGACATTCCGCACCCCCCGGGCGTTGCCAAAGGATGCAGGGTTCCGGTTTTCCTCCCGGAGAAAGTCCCGGACAAGGCCCTCGGCCTCCTCCTCCAGCGCATAGCAGCCCTTGCTGCAGCGCATCTTGAAGATCTCCAGCAGCTCAACCGGCGTGTAGTCCTCGAAGTGGAGGAAGCGGTTGAACCGGGATTCCAGGCCCGGGTTGGAGTGGATGAAGCGGTCCATCAAATCGTCGTACCCGGCGGCGATGACTACCAGATCGTCCCGGTGGTCCTCCATGGCCTTGAGGATGGTGTCGATGGCCTCCTGGCCAAAGTCGTTCCCGGAGGAGCCGTTGAGGGCGTAGGCCTCGTCGATGAACAGCACGCCCCCCAGGGCCTTTTCCACGGCCTTTTTGGTTTTCAGGGCCGTCTGGCCCACGTAGCCCGCCACCAGCCCGGCCCGGTCCACCTCCACCAGCTGGCCCTTGGAAAGGATGCCCAGGGTGTGGAAGATGCGGGCCATCAGCCGGGCGATGGTGGTTTTGCCGGTGCCGGGGCTGCCGGAGAAGACCATGTGGAGGGACAGGTCCGTCACCGGCAGGCCGTTTTTCTCCCGGAGCTGGTGGACCTTCACCAGATCAATGAGGTTCCGGACCTCCTTTTTTACGGCGGCCAGGCCGATATAGCCCTCCAGCTCCTTTTGCAGGTCCTCCAGCTTCTCCGGCGGGGGCGCCTCCTCCTGGGGCTGGACGCTTCCGCCCGCGGACTGGGGAGTCTCCGGGGCGGCGGGCTTTTCCTGGGGGGAGGCCGGGGTCTTGGAGGCGGCGTCCCGGGAGGGCGCCTCCGGCGTCTTGGCCTCCGAGGGCAGGGGGGAGCCCCAGAAGTCCGCGCCCATCCGGCGGAGGTTGTGCTCCGTCAGGGTCTGGATGACCTCCAGCTGCTGGAGGATGATTTCGTCCTTTTTGTCCTTCTTATCCATCACGTTCAGCCTTTCATCAAGTCGGTGTGCCGGAGCCCCCGGAACAGGCAGGCGGAGGCCAATCCGGTCAATCCGCCGGTAAGCAGGGATACCGCCAGCAAAACGGGCAGATAATAGAGGGGGGCGGAGCTGCCCAGGGTCCACGCGGCGGCGGCGATCTGCCCGCAGCTGTGGGCCGCCGCCCCGCCGATGGACACGCCGTAAAGGGACAGCCCCCGCCGCCGGGAGAGGAGAGCCATGGTCCCCAGGGCGGAGAGCCCCCCCAGCAGGGAGAAGACAAGCGCGTTCATGTTCCCGGCGAAGAGGGACCCCAGAAAGCACCGGGCCAGGAGAATCAACAGCGCCTCTCCCGGGCCCAGGGCGTAAAGGGCAAAGACCGTGACGATGTTGGCAAGCCCCAGCTTCACGCCGGGAACGGGAATGGCCAGGGAGAGGGGAAACAGGTTCTCCAGATAGCTCAGCGCCAGGGCCATGGCCGTCAGCAGGGCGCAGAGGGTCAGCTGCTTGGTCGTCAGTTTCATCCCGGGCCTCCTAACCTAACACCGCGTCCACGGCCCCGTCGTCTTCCGCCGTCCCGCCCTCCAGGCGGAGGATGAACCGGGCGGGGAGGCAGACGATGCTCTGCCCGCTTCGGGTGATGGTCCCGGTGTGGACACAGTCCTGGGTGGGACAGTCGGACCGGGCCACGCAGAGGCCGGACGCTCCGGAGGGGGGCAGGGCGCTTGAGGCCGGGTGCTCATAGTCCATGGACAGCATCACCTCCAGGGTATAGCCGTTGTTCGCGTAAGTCCGGGGGGCCTTTAGAAGGTCCGCCGGGGCGAAGCGGTCCACCTCCGCGCCGTCCAGGGACACCACCGCCGTCAGCTCCCCGGCGGAGGTCCCGCTCTGCCACTGAAAGAAGGCCAGCCCTAAGGCCAGGGCCGCCACGCACAGCACCACCAGCCCGTCCCAGGCCGTGGGCCGGAGCTTGGGCCTCATTGGGAAGCCGCCTCAAGGGCATACCCGCTGGTCTCATCCAGGGTGAAGCGGTCCGCCAGTCCCTCCGTGACGACGACCCGGCCGTCCTCCGTCACCAGAACCAGGTCGAAGGTGCCGCCGGCTCCACGCTCCCGCCAGAACTCCAGGGCCTTCTCCTCCCCCATGACGAAGAGGGCGGTGGAAAAGGCGTCGCACATGGTCCCGTTCCAATCGTCCTTCCGGGCCGCCGGGGCCGTCACGGTGACGGAGCGGAGGCCGCTGTCCGCCGGATGTCCCGTGGCGGGGTCAATGATGTGGTGATAGGTCTTTCCGCCCTGCTCAAAGTACCGTTGATAGCCCCCGGAGGTGACGGCGAAAGCGTCTGTCAGTTCCAATACCCCGGCGAAGGCGTTCGGTTCCCCCACCCGGGCCGGATCCTGGATGCCCACCCGCCAGGGGGTGCCGTCGGGCCGATCGCCCCAGGCCAGCACGTTGCCCCCCAGGCTGATGTTGGCCCGGGGAACCTCGTACTCCTGAAGGACCTCCAGAATCCTGTCGGCGGCGCAGCCCTTGGCGATGGCTCCCAGGTCGATGGACTGTCCGGGGCCCAGGGCGACGGTTTGGCCGTTCACTTTGACGGCAGAACCGTCCACCAGCTCCAGAAGCCGGTCCAGCTCTTCCTGGGAGGGCACACGGTATTCATCCCCCCCGGCAAAGCCCCAGGCGGAGACTACCGGGGCCACGGTGACGTCAAAGGCTCCGCCCGTCTCCTGGCAGTAGTATCCGGCCTGACTTAAAATGGTGCGCAGCTCCGCCTCCAAATCCTCCAGCGTCCCGGCGGCGTTGAGACGGAAGACCTCGCTGTTCTCCAGGGTCCGGGAGAGCTTGGCCTCCAGGTCCCGGATGACATCCTCGCAGGCGTAGGCGGCGGCGGGGGAGCGCTCCCCGTAGGTGGTGATGAGCATGGCGGTGTCCATGGCAAGGACCTGGATGCTCTCCTGAGCCGTGTCCGGGTCCACGGGTCCTCCGCAGCCGGTGAGAAGCAGGGCCAGCAGGAAAACATATGCGGCAAAACGTTTCATAGCAATCCTCTTGTCGGTCTGGTTGTGATTTCTATAGTATAGCACGACCGGAAGCGCATCTCAACGAAAAACGAAAGTTTGGGCGAAAAAATAAAAAACCTGACAGGAAGGGCCTTGCAAAAGAGGAAAAAGTCTGCTATACTATTTAAGCGTGTCGGCGGAGGTCTGTTTCGCCGGACGTTTTGAAAAGAAAAAACACCTTGGAGGTCTTGATAAATGGCAAAGAATCCGAACGGAAAGTCTATGAAACGGGACAATTCCCTGTATGGAGCCACCATTTTTTTCCTTGCTGCCTGCCTTGCGGAGTTCTATCTGCTGCTGCTGCGCAAGTATTACATCCACGGCGACGTGGTGACGGAGGCCCTGGTCTGGCATGAACGGCTGCTGATTTTCGCGGGCCTGGGGGCGGCGGTGCTGGCCCTGGGCATTGGGCTGAGCGTGCATTGGAAAACGGATCAGCGCAAACGCCTCGTCGGCTGGTGCCTCATCGGCCTGGGCCTGTTCTTCGGCGGCGGCAGCATGCTGATCCGCCTGTATTTTGAGTCCGCCGTCACCCTCCTCAGCGTGGTGGTGCCCGTGACGATGGTTCTGACCGTAATCTGGGCCTTCTACGACCGGGAGTGCGCCGTGGCCATGACGGCCCTGAGCGGGACCCTGATTCTCCTTTGGATGTGCCGCCGCCTGTTCAACCACCTGACCCTGGGCCTGCCCGTGAAGGCGCTGGCTGTGGTGTATGTGCTGCTGCTGGGCGGCCTGTGCTGGCTGGCGAAAAACAAGAAGCTGGAAAAGCTGCTCCCCGCGGACGCGGACCTGATGCCCATTTACGCCGCCGCCGGACTCTCCGCCGCCGCGGTGGTCCTGGGGCTGTTCAGCGCTGCCGTGGCTTACTACGCCATGTGGGCCCTGGGAATCGTGGTGTTCGCCCTGGCGGTGTACTACACGGTGAAGCAGCTGTAAGGCGCATCCCTGTAGCATGAATGTGAAAGGCCCGCCGTCCGTTGGACGGCGGGCTTTTTTGCGGCTTGCTATTGGAGCGCTCCCAGCCGGATGTCCATGCCGATCTCAAAGGCCCGGTCCCAGGGGAAGCGGTAGTTCTCCAGGGCGATGCCGCCCCAATGCCGCTCTTCATCAGGAGAGATGGAGAAGAGGAAGGAGCTTCGCTCCAGATTGCGGATGACGGGGGCTGTCTCCTTCTCCATGCCCTTCTCCAGGCGCTGGAGCAGCTCCGCCCGGTCCAGCTCCGGGGACCAGAAGTTATTGGGGTCCCCGCCCAGATCGTTTCGGATATGGGCCAGCAGGTCGTTCCGAACTACGCCCTTGTAGCAAAAGTCTTTGAGAATGCTGTCCGCCAGGGTCCTGGCCCAGGCCCGGTCCATGGCGTCCGTGTTCTCGCCGTTTTTCAGTATGGCGTAGCGGGCCGCGCCGTGGCTCAGGGCGGTGCCGGTGACAATGGCCATGTCCAGCATGCCGGAGTAAGCGGTGAGATATCCCAGTTCCGTGTCCTTGGTCAGCGCCTCATAGACCGCCGTGCCGTAGGTCCCGTTGCTGGCGTCGATGAGGATGGTGGGCCGCCGGGCCTTCCTGTAGTCCCGCAGGGCCTCTATGAGATGTTTGCGGTAAACGCTCATTTGGTCCGGGTCCTCCGGCTGGGTCAGTACCAGAATTTGCAGTTCCGCGGCGTCGGCCTCCAGCAAATCGAAGAAGGCCAGGTGTTCTTCCATGATTTCTGTCAGGGGCTGGAAGTCGTACTCACAGGCGGGCCGGTCCTCGGTGCCGCCGAGGTAAGTGACCGTCGTCCGCGCCCCTGTCCAGCCCACCTCGTCCAGATACAGCCGGGCTACGGCCTTAAAGGCCAGATCGTCCACCCCGGAGAGGAGCCAGTCCCATTGCCGCCCGTCCTCCCCGGTCCGAAGGCCCTGCCGGAGAAAAGCGATTTCGTTCTTTTGGATGCAGTCCTCCAAGGAGGAGTCGTCGATGCCGATTAACAGCCGGGAGTTCTCATAGCCGGGTTTGCGCAGCGTATTCTGCACCACATAAGAGAGTACCATTTTCCGCTCCCGGGAGCGCACGTGCCGGAGTGCGGTCTCATAGGTGCTGTCCTCCTTTGTCTGCGAACGGAGGCTTTCCCCATTGGGTCCCCACCAATAACTCTCGCTAATGTCCTCCAGATTCAGCGCCTTCCCCTCCAGTGTCCGCCGGGGCAGGGCCCCGAAGGCCCGGATGGCATTGTAGTCCTCCAGGGTCCCGCCCTCGTAGCCCACGGTGGGGGCCAGCCGCATGACGGAGTCCAAAAGCCAGACCACATTGTTTTCGTCGGCGGAGAGGGCCGTCAAAAGTTGCTCCAGCATGGAGTGTACCTGAACGGTTCCGCCGCCGGGAAGCTCGATGTCGTACCCGGTCATAGACCGGGAGGCCACCAGCCCCCCGGAGTGCAGCTGGTCCAGGGAGAGAATATAGCGGTCGCACCCTGCCGCCTCCTGCTCCAGCACCCAGGTGAACAGGGACCAGGGCTCCCCCCGCTGGAGGCTGTCAAAGTTTTTCGGCTGGTGGTCCAGGGCCGTTCGGTAGAGGACCGTTTCCGGCATATTCAGGGCATACCCCAGGGACTCCGCCAGATACACCACCCGCTCCACATTGTCCGGCCGGTCGTCCAGGGGGACATAGGCGATGGTCTTCCCCGGCTCGGAGGCGGCGGGCTCCGGGTAGGGCAGGGGCTCCGTCCGTCCGGGGGCGCAGCCCGCCAGCAGGACCAGGGCCAGGACCGCCGCCCAAAGGCGTTTCATTCGTTTCATAAAACCTCCTGTAAAAAAGGGCGGGACCGTCACGGTCCCGCCCTTCCATCAAATGCCCAGGTTTCCCAGGTTCAGCCCGCCGGTGATGCTGTCCATGGCCTTGTCCATGGCGTCTCCGGCCTGACGCAGGGCCTCGTTGACGGCGGAGACCACCAGATCCTGGAGCATCTCCACATCCTCCGGGTCCACGGCCTCCGGCTTGATGGTGAGGGCCGTCAGCTCCTTCTTGCCGCTGGCCACGGCTTCCACCGCGCCGCCGCCGACGCTGGCGGTGAAGGAGCGGTTTTCCACCTCCGTCTGGGCGGCGTTCATGGCCTCCTGCATCTGGGCGATCTGCTGTTGGACGGCGGCCTGACGCTGTGCGCCGGTGGCCTTCATATTGCCGCTGGTGAATCCGCGGCGGGCGCTGTATCCCATGGTGATCTTCTCCTTTTGTCTATTTGATTTCAATGTTGTCAAACTGCCGCCCGAAGGCCAGCAGGTTTTTCAGGTTCTCCTCCGGGGAGGATCTGGGCGGCTCCCCCGTGCGGAGCATCAGCCGCACCGGCCCCCCCGCCAGGGCTTCCGCCTCCTGGGTAAGGGCCTCCCGGACCCGGTCGTTGTCCAGGCGGCCCAGGGTCAGGTCGTCGGGGGCGCAGACCGTCAGCAGGTCTCCCTCCAGAAAGCCGGAGCACATGCTCAGGAAGGGCCGGTACATGGGGGGGAGGCGGCCCTTGCAGTTCTCCGCCAGGGTCCGCCACCAGCCGCCGTCCAATGCCCGCCCGGGGACGGGGGGAGGCGCTTCGGCGGCAGGGACCGCCGGAGGCGGGGCCGCCTTCGGGGCCTGGGGAGGGGGTTCCTCCGGAAGGTCGTAGACCCGCTGTCCCGGCTCCTCCATGGGGGGCGGCTCCTCCGGCAGGGGGGGCTCGTCCCAGGGAGGCGGGCCTTCCTCCGGCGGCCCGGGGGGAACGTCCTCCGGGGGCGCCGGGGATGGTTTTGGCGGCGGGGCGGCGGCAGGGCGCCGGGCCAGCTCTGCCCGGGCGGACTGGTTGTCCTCCAGGCGGCGGATGCGGGCCTCCAGGGCCGTCAGGTCTCCGGAAAGGCTCTCGTCGCAAAGGCGCAGGAGGCAGAGCTCCGTGTCCAGGCGGCGGTTGACGCTGGCGTACAGCTCCGCCGAGGCCCTTTGCAGGGTGGCGGCCAGATGCAGAAAGCGCCCGGCGGGCACGCCCTGGCCCAGGCGCTCCAGAGCCGCGGCGTCAAAGCCGCCGGAGAGCAGGGCCGCGCCGCCCTTGGGGGCGGTTTTTTGCAGCAGCAGGTCCCTTGTGAGGGTGGAGAGCTCCGAGAGCACCGCCCCCAGGTCCTTGCCGCCCTTGTAGAGCTCGTCCAGCAGGAGGAGGGCCCCCTGGGCGTCCCGGCTTAAAATCAGCTCCATCAGCCGGGCGGTCTGGAGATTTCCCGCCAGCCCCAGCACGTCCAGCACCGCGGCGGCGTCAATGGTCCCCCCGGCGGCGGCGCACTGGTCCAGCAGGCTCAGCCCGTCCCGCAGGGCCCCGTCCGCCAGGCGGCTGAGGATCTCCGCCCCGTCGGGCCGGAGATCAATGGCCTCCTGCTC
Organism: uncultured Oscillibacter sp.; assembly: GCA_910583695.1. GTDB lineage: Bacteria > Bacillota > Clostridia > Oscillospirales > Oscillospiraceae > Oscillibacter. The sequence continues at coordinate 18,898 of CAJTZL010000028.1, read as the reverse complement.
TGCCACATAGCGCAGACGCCTTGCCACGTCCTCCGGGCGGATGCGCCGGAAGGAGAAGCGCTGGCAGCGGGAGAGGATGGTGGCCGGGACCTTGTGGAGCTCTGTGGTGGCCAGAATGAACATCAGGTGCTCCGGCGGCTCCTCCAGGATTTTCAAAAGGGCGTTGAAGGCGGCGGTGGAGAGCATGTGGACCTCGTCCACGATATAAACCCGCTTGCGGACGTTGGCGGGGGAGTAAACCGCTTCGTCCCGGAGGGCCCGGACCTGATCCACGCCGTTGTTGGAGGCGGCGTCCAGCTCCAGCACGTCCAGGAAGCCGCCGCTGTCGATTCCCACGCAGGAGGGGCACTTCCCGCAGGGGTCCCCCTCCCGGGGCGCTTCGCAGTTGACGGCCTTGGCCAGAATCTTGGCGCAGGTGGTTTTCCCGGTGCCCCGGGTACCTGTGAAGAGGTAGGCATGGGAGGTCCGTCCCTCGGACACCTGACGGCGGAGGGTTTCGGTGATATGCTCCTGGCCGATGACGTCGGCAAAGGCCTTGGGCCGCCATTTTCGATAGAGGGCCTGATACACGGCCGGTCCCCCTCCTTTCTCCCCGCGGGAGCGTTTCAATGGCCCGGCAGGGCATTCAAATTCTGTTCGCAAAAGAAAAGGGAGTCCTCCCCACGCAGCTGCGGAGCCGGTTGCCTCGCGGCACATGAAACATTCCGCTTAATGCTGCTCGGTTCCCCGCCTGACATGGTTCGCAGAGCTTCATTGCGCGAGACCGGCTCCGCAGCTGCCTGCGGAGGACTGCTTTTGTTATTCTACTATATTCTTTCCCAAATGGCAACAGAAAATTTCGGGTGGTATAAAAAAATTACTGCTTGCATATGCTGAGAGGGCTGTGGTATAATAACCAGCAGCGGAAGCTGGTCAGGAGCTCCATAACATTTACGCGAAAGCGGACCCCCGGAGAGGGGTGACTCTCCGGGGGTCCGTTTGTGCTCATCTGCCCCTGCGATGTCCATCAAGCCAGATTGGAGAAGGGCAGCGTAGCATTATACCAGATTCCGACATCCCCCGCAAGGGAAGCCCCGGTGAAAAAGGCCCCGTCGCTCTGAGAGCGGCGGGGCCTTGAAGACCTGTCGGAAGACGAATCTTACTTGTTGTCCACGGAGAACATATAGGCGATCAGTTCCACCATTTTGTTGGCGTAGCCGCACTCGTTGTCGTACCAGGAGACGACCTTGACAAAGTTATCGGTCAGGGAGAGGCCGGCCTTCTTGTCGAAGATGGAGGTGCGGGAGTCGCCCAGGAAGTCGCTGGAGACCACATCCTCGTCGGTATAGCCCAGGACGCCCTTCAGCTCGCCCTCGCTGGCTTCCTTCATGGCCTTGCAGATGTCCTCATAGGTGGCGGGCTTCTCCAGACGGGCGGTCAGGTCCACCACGGACACGTCCAGGGTGGGAACGCGCATGGAGATGCCGGTCAGCTTGCCGTTCAGCTCGGGGATGACCTTGCCCACGGCCTTGGCCGCGCCGGTGGAGGAGGGGATGATGTTGCCGGTGGCCGCGCGGCCGCCCCGCCAGTCCTTCATGGAAGCGCCGTCCAGCAGCTTCTGGGTGGGGGTGACGGAGTGCACGGTGGTCATCAGACCCTCGACAATGCCGAACTTCTCGTTCAGGACCTTGGCGATGGGGGCCAGGCAGTTGGTGGTGCAGGAGGCGTTGGAGACATAGGTCATGTCGGAGGTGTATTTGGAGTTGTTCACGCCCATAACAAACATCGGGGTGTCGTCCTTGGAGGGGGCGCCCATGATGACGTGCTTGGCTCCGGCTTTGATGTGGCCTTCGCACTTGCTCTTTTCCAGGTGCTGGCCGGTGCACTCGCAGATATACTCGGCACCCACGGAAGCCCAGGGAATGTCGCCGACTTCCTTGGCGGTGAAGACCTTGAACTCCTTGCCGTCCACCACCAGGGCGTCGGCGGTGTAGGAGACTTCGCCGGGGAACTTGCCGTGCACGCTGTCATACTTCAGCATGTAGGCCATATACTCGGGATTCATGAAGGGGTCGTTCAGGCCGACGACCTCGACGTCGTCGCGCTTCAGGGCGGCGCGGAACACGATGCGGCCGATGCGGCCAAAACCATTGATGCCGATTTTCGCTTTCATAATACAGGAACTCCTTTCGAATTTTGGGTACAAATTGTACCGGAATGCCATATAAACGATTGCGTAAACGATTTGTTTAGGTCTTTTCCAGAAATCATAGTATCACAGCGTGAAGTTTTTGGCAATCATCATTTCAAACAACAATTTGAAAGGGCCATTGTGAATTTTTGATAATAAAGCATCTCTTTTCCAAACCGCCTGAAACGACTGGCATTGCTTCCCTGGAAAAGGATTCCCAAAGGAGCGGGGATTATGCGGCGCGGATGGAGAGAGGCACGAAATACCTGGTGATTCCAACTGAAAAAGGGGACTGCATTTGGCTGAAGTGTAAAAAAACAAAGATAGGTTGACCTTTCTGAAAAAGGGGCTTGCCGCCGGAGGAAAGATATGTTATTCTTACAAAAGAATAACGAAGAGGAGGGGGTTTATGCGACAGCGGATTCCGCGCTGTGTGGTGTCCTTCCACACCACTGCCGGAGCTATGGCGGCGGAGCGCCTCTGCCGCTGTGAGGGGCTGGAGGGGAAGCTGATCTCCGTTCCCCGGAGCGTTACCTCCGACTGCGGGCTGGCCTGGTCCGCCCCGCCGGAGCTGCGGGAGATTCTGGAACGCCGCTTCCGGGAGGCGGGCATCGAGGCAGCGGGCTTCCATGCGCTGACCCTTTGATGGGGCCTTTTTTTCAAAAAGCGTTATTCTAAAAGAAGAATAGCAGATTGAGGAGGAACTTTATGAAAGAAAACACCTTTGCCCGCCGCTATGGCCGGATGATCCTGGCTGGGGTCGTGGTGGGCGCGGCGGCGCTGATCTTGACCGCCGCCGGGAACCCCAAGAACATGGGCTTCTGCATCGCCTGCTTTGAGCGGGACATCGCCGGCGCCCTGGGCCTCCACAGCGCGGGGAAGGTTCAGTACCTCCGCCCGGAGATTCCCGGCATCGTCCTGGGGGCCATGCTCTCGGCCCTGTCCTTCCGGGAGTTCAAGGCCCGGGCGGGGTCCTGCCCCGCCAGCCGCTTTGTGCTGGGGCTGTTTGTAATGATTGGCGCGCTGGCCTTCCTGGGCTGCCCCCTGCGGATGGTCATCCGCCTGGGCGGCGGGGACCTGACCGCCGTGGCGGGCCTGCTGGGCTTTCTGGCAGGCATTTTGGTGGGCGTGGTCTTTTTGAAAAGAGGTTTTTCCCTGGGCCGGGCCTATCCGGTGAAGCGGGGAGAGGGGCTGATTCTGCCCGCCGTGATGGTGGGGCTGCTGGCCCTGCTTCTGCTGGCCCCGGGGCTTTTGAAGTTCTCCGAGGAGGGGCCGGGGTCCATGCGGGCTTTCAGGCTGATTTCCCTGGCCGCCGGGCTGGCGGTGGGCTTTTTCGCCCAGAGGAGCCGCCTGTGTATGGCGGGAGGGATTCGGGACGCCTTTTTGATCCGGGATTTCACCCTTCTGGCGGGTTTCCTGGCCATTTGGATCACTGTCACCGTGGGAAATCTCATCCAAGGAAATTATAACCTCTCCATGCTCTCCCAGCCCGTGGCCCACAGCCAGCATCTCTGGTCCTTCCTGGGTATGGCCCTGGCGGGCTGGGGCTCCATCCTGCTGGGGGGCTGTCCCCTGCGGCAGCTGATTCTGGCGGGAGAAGGCAACGGCGACGCCGCCGTGACGGTGCTGGGCATGGTGGCGGGAGCGGCGGCCGCCCACAACTTCGGCCTGGCGGGAAACCCCGACAGCGCGGCGGACGGCGTGTACCAGGTGGGCGGCATTGGGACGGCGGGCATGATCGCCGTCGTCATCGGTTTCGCGGTGCTGCTGGCGGTGAGCCTGCTTCATCTTCCCGGAAAGGAGGAAGCGTGATGATCGACGCGAGAGGGCAGTCCTGCCCCATTCCGGTGGTCATGACCCGGAAGGCCCTGGAAAAGGAAAAGCCCGCCCGGCTGGAGGTCCTGGTGGACGCCCAGGTGGCAGTGGAGAACGTCACCCGCTGCGCCCATTCCCTGGGCTACCAGGTGACGGCGGAGCCTCAGGGGACGGATTTCAAGCTGATCCTGAGCAAATAGCGGAAAAGGCAGCACCCGGCGGGGCGCTGCCTTTCTTGCTTGACGGGGGCGCTTAAAAAGCGGTATAATAAAAAACAAACATGTAAAACCATATCGGAAGTGGCGAAATGGGCTGCAAGAAGAACTACGCCCTGATGTGGATTGCCTATCTGATTGGCGTGCTCCTCCCGGCTCGCCCCGCTGCGGCGGGTTCATCTGGCAACGCGCCCTGCGGTTCAAACTTTTAAGGAGGTTCCCTCCATGCCTTATATGAAAGACAAAAAGCGCGTCCTCCTCATCGGCACCGGCGGTACCATCGCCTCGGAGGTGACGGAGGGGGGACTGGCCCCGGAGCTGACCACGGAGCAGTTGCTGAACCACGTTCCCGGCATCTCGGAAATTTGCGCTGTGGACTGCCTCCAGCTTCTGAATCTGGACAGCACCAACATCGGCCCCGGACACTGGCTGCAAATGACCCGGTGCCTCCGGGAGCGCTATGGCCGCTACGACGGCTTCGTTCTCACCCATGGCACGGACACCATGGCCTATACGGCGGCGGCCCTGAGCTACCTGATCCAGGGGAGCCCGAAACCCATCGTCCTCACCGGGGCTCAGCGGCCCATCGGCTTTGACTCCACGGATTCCAAGACGAACCTGATGGACGCCTTCCGGTGCGCGGCGGAGGACCTGCCGGGGGTCTCCATCGTCTTTGACGGCAAGGTTATCCCCGGTACCCGGGCGAAGAAGACCCGGTCCAAGAGCTTCCAGGCCTTTTCCAGCATCAACTACCCCTATCTGGGCATTCTCCGGGACGGGGTGCTCCTCCGGTATATCCGCCCGGACTGCGGGGCCTATCCGGTGTTTTACGACGCGCTGAACACCCGGGTGGCCCTGTTGAAGCTCCTCCCCGGCATGAACCGGGAGGCGGCGGACTTCCTTCTGGAGCGGAACGACGGGCTCATCATTGAGAGCTTCGGCGTGGGAGGCCTGCCGGAGTCCGGGGGCTTTTACCACTGCGTGGACGAGGCCCTGGCGGCGGGGAAGACCATCGTGATCACCACCCAGGTGGAGAACGAGGGCAGCGACGTGGGGGTTTATCACGTGGGACATGCCCTGAAAAACAAGCTGGGGGTCCTGGAGGCCTACGACATGACCACGGAGGCCGTGGCGGCAAAGCTGATGTGGATTCTGGGCCAGACCCGGGAGCGGAGAGAGGTGGAGCGCCTCTTCTACACCCCGGTGGCCCGGGACATCCTCTGGCCGGTGGAGTGAGGGGACCGGATTTAAAAAAGGAGCAAATTATGGAGTGCATACGGCAGTTTGTACAATCTCACAAGGCGGTTGCCTATGGCCTGATTTTTGGCATGGTTATATTTTTCAACTGTTTTGGGTTCCCTATATACAACCTGAATAAGGAGTGGCCGTTTTTCATCACGGCGGAGTATTTCTATCTCGACGTCGGAGCCGCGATCTTTTCCGGCGCCCTTCTGGCGGCGCAGTTCTCCCAAAAGCGCATCTGGCAGATTGTGCTGCTGTCGGCGGCGCTTGTCTGCGGGGGACTGGCCTGCCGGTACTTCCTGGAATTTGGAGAGGCATCCAACACCTATAATTTCACCCTGCCCAACATCGCGCTGCACTTGGCCGCCTTCACGGGAATCAGCTCTTTGAGCTGGTGGTACGTTGCAAAACAGAGCCGGAAAAGCGGCTGACCGCCCAGTGAAACTTGGAACGGAATCCCGCTTCCCTTTTTGCGGATTCCGTGATATACTTTCACTGTTACTGTATCAAACCCGCCGGGGGAGAAAGGAGTCCCGCCATGGCCCCATCCGTCCAGGGGGAAGCCCCCGTCTTCTCCCGACTCCGCTCCGCCGCGGCCCGGGGGGCCCTCTCCCACGCTCTGCTCTTCACCGGCCCGGGGGACCGTACGGCCGCGGCCCGCTTTGCCGCCGCGGCCTTTCAGTGCACCGGGCGGGACCGCCCCTGCGGCGTGTGCCCCGCCTGCCGGAAGATCCGGGAGAACATCCACCCCGACGTGATCACCGTCCGGGACCCGGATCACAAGTTCCTCTCCGTGGAGGTCATCCGGGAGGCCCGGAAGGACGCCTATATCCGCCCCAACGAGGGAGCCCGGAAGGTCTATCTCTTCCCGGACTGCGCCCTGCTGACGGAGCAGGACCAGAACGTTCTGCTGAAGCTGGTGGAGGAGGGACCGCCTTATGCCGCCTTCCTCTTCTGCGCGGAGAACCCGGCGGCGGTGCTCCAGACCCTGCGATCCCGCTGCGTGGAGCTGAAGCTCCAGCCCGACGCTCCTCCCGCCCCGGAGGAGGACGGAGACGGGGAGGCCCTCTGCCGCTGCCTGCTGCGGGGCAGGCGGGGGAGCGCCGCGGAGCTGGCGGTCCGGCTGGAGAAGAAAAAGCTCTCCCGGGAGGCCCTGAGCGCCCTGCTGGAGCGGAGCGAGGCCCTGTTTTCCCAGGCGCTGGTCCTGCTCTACGGCGGGACGGCGGAGGACGGGGACCGGGCGCTGGCGGGAGAAATCGGGAAGCGCTTGACAAAAACGCAGATTCTGCGCACAATAGAGCTCATGAAGAAGTACCGGCGAGAGTGCGGCTATAACGTGGGCCCCGGCCATGTGCTGGGGGCCCTGGCCGCTGAATTGGAGGAGATATTTTGACTGAAGTCATCAGCGTCCGCTTTCGGGGCGGCAGCAAGACCTATTTCTTCGACCCCCGGGGCATCCAGGTCCGCATGGGGGAGAACGTCATCGTGCAGACCGCCCAGGGCCTGGAGTTTGCCACCTGCACCCAGGGGAACCACGAGGTGGCCGATGAGGCCATCGTCAAGCCCCTCAGCGCCATTGTCCGCCGGGCTACGGAGAACGACTTCCGGGTGGTGGAGTACAACCGGAAGCGGGAGCGGGAGGCCTTCCGCATCTGCGAGGGAAAAATCGCGGACCACGGATTGGTGATGAAGCTGGTCAACGTCTCCGTGGGCTTTGACAGCAACAAGATCGTGTTCTACTTCACTGCCGACGGGCGGGTGGACTTCCGGGAGCTGGTCCGGGATCTGGCCTCCGTCTTCCGGGCGCGGATTGAGCTCAGGCAGATCGGCGTCCGGGACGAGGCGAAGATGATCGGGGGCTTGGGCATCTGCGGGCGGCCCTTCTGCTGTTCCCAGTTTTTGGACGGGTTCATGCCCGTCTCCATCAAGATGGCCAAGACCCAGAACCTGAGCCTGAACCCCACCAAGATTTCCGGCACCTGCGGGCGGCTGATGTGCTGCCTGAAGTACGAGCAGAACGCCTACGAGGACGCCGCAAGGCGGATGCCCAAGCTGGAGTCCTTCGTCCAGACCCCCGACGGCCCCGGCAATGTGAAGGGCGTGGAGCTGCTGCGGGAGCGGGTGAAGGTGAGCCTGGACAGCGCGCCGGAGAGCCTGAAGACCTACCGCGCTTGTGAGATCCAGGTTCTCCGCAACGGCAAGGGCAGCCGGGACGGCATTGAGATTCCCGAGCGCACCGCCCGTTTTGTGGAGGAGCGGGAGGAGGAGGAGCTGATTCAGCCTGTATTCTCCACCACCTATTACACCGATGACCATCTGGCAGAGTCCCCCCGTCGGGAGAAGATGAGCGTCGAGAGCGACGGCAAGCCCCGGCACCGCCACCGGGGGGGCCGCCGCCGGAGCGGCCCCCGTCCCGAGGGACAGGCCGTCCAGCAGCCGCCCAGGAAACAGGGCGGCCAGCCGCCCCGCCCCCCCAGGCAGCAGAGCCGTCCCGAGGGACAGAAGGACCAGCGGGAGGACCGGCCCGCCGGGGAGAACAAGCGCCGCCGTCCCCCCTACCGGGGCGGTCGTCGGTGGAACAAGGGCGGGGATGGGCCCAAGGCATAAGGAAAGCGCTCAGCGGAGAAACCGCTGGGCGCTTTTTGATGGGCTTGCCTCAAACGGAGAACAGCAGCTCCGAATACACCGGGAAGGGCCACGCCCTCCCGTCGGTGAGGGCTTCCAGCTGATCGGCGGTCTCCCGGGCGGCGGTCATGTCGGGAACCAGTACGTCGTGGCAGTAGCGCATGGCCGCCTCCGGGCCGGAGGGAATGGCGGCCAGATCCGCCTCCAGCTTGATGCACCCGTCCATCAGCGTGTCCGTCAGGGCAGAGAGCTTCTGGGATGTGGCGGTCTCATAGCGGCAGCTGGAGCCCATCTCCTTCTTTTTGAAGGCCCGCTCGCAAAGCTCCGCGGCGCAGCGGGAGACGGCGGGGAGAATCTCGTGGCGGATCATGTCGATCATGGTGCCGGCCTCAATGGAGAGGACCGTCCGGTAGTTCTCCACATGAATCTCGTACCGGGCCCGGACCTCCGTCTCCGTGTAGATGCCGTGGCGGACAAAGAGATCAATGTTCTTCTGCTGCACGTAGGCGGGCAGGGCGTCGGCGGTGGATTTCAGGTTGCTGAGGCCCCGGCGCTCCGCCTCGGCGATCCAGTTGCCGTCGTAGCCGTTTCCGTTGAAGATGATGCGCTGGTGCTCCGTAAAGACCCGGCGGATCAGCTTCTGGAGGTCCCCCTGAAAGTCGGCGGAGGGCTCCAGCTCGTCGGCGAACTGCTTGAGCTCCTCGGCCATGATGGTGTTCAGGGCGATATTGGGCCCGGAGATGGACTGGGAGGAGCCCAGCATCCGGAACTCGAACTTGTTGCCGGTGAAGGCCATGGGGGAGGTGCGGTTCCGGTCCGTGGTGTCCTGGCGGATGGCGGGGAGCACGTCTACACCGATCTTCAGGGTCTTTTTGCTGGTGTCCGTGTACTCGGTGCCCTGGATGATGGACTCCACCACGGCGTTGAGCTCGTCCCCCAGGAAGATGGAGATCACGGCGGGAGGGGCCTCCTGGGCCCCCAGGCGGTGGTCGTTGCCGGCTGTGGCCACGGTGGTGCGGAGGAAGTCCTGATAGTCGTCCACGCCCTTGACGAAGGCCGCCAGGAAGAGGAGAAAGCGGGCGTTCTGGCTGGGGGTGGAGCCGGGGTGGAAGAGGTTCCGCCCGGTATCGGTGGAGAGGGACCAGTTGTCGTGCTTGCCGGAGCCGTTCACCCCGGAGAAGGGCTTTTCGTGGAGGAGGCACACCAGACCGTGGCGGTCTGCCACCTTTTTCATCACCTCCATCACCAGCTGGTTCTGGTCGCAGGCGGTGTTGGCGTCGGTGTAGATGGGGGCCATTTCGTGCTGGGAGGGCGCCACCTCGTTGTGCTTTGTCTTGGAGGGGACGCCCAGGGCCCAGAGGGTCTCATCCAGGTCCTTCATGTAGGCCGCGACACGGGGCTTGATGGCGCCGTAGTAGTGGTCGTCCAGCTCCTGGCCACGGGGGGGCTTGGCGCCGAACAAGGTCCGGCCTGTCATGCGCAGGTCCTTCCGCTGGCTGTAGAGCTGCTTGTCAATGAGGAAATACTCCTGCTCCGGGCCCACCTGGGCGATGACCTTCCGGCTCTCGGTATCCCCGAAGAGGCGGAGGATGCGGATGGCCTGACGGCTGACCTCCTCCATGGAACGGAGAAGGGGGGTCTTCTTATCCAGGGAATGGCCGGAGTAAGAGCAGAAGATGGTGGGGATGCAGAGGGAGCCTTCCTTTAAAAAGGCAAAGGAGGTGGGGTCCCAGGCGGTGTAGCCCCGGGCCTCGAAGGTGGCCCGGAGGCCTCCCGAGGGGAAGGAGGAGGCGTCCGGTTCGCCCCGGACCAGCTCCTTTCCGGAAAATTCCATCATGACCCGGCCGCCGCCGATGGGGGTGAGAAAGCCGTCGTGCTTCTCGGCGGTGACGCCGGTCATGGGCTGGAACCAGTGGGTGAAGTGGGTGGCGCCCCGCTCCACGGCCCACTGCTTCATGGCTTCGGCGATTTCATTGGCGGTGGAGATGTCCAGGGCCGTGCCCTGGGTGACGCAGGTTTTCCACGCGCCGTAGGAGGCGGGAGAGAGGCGGTCCTTCATGGTCTCCTCGTTAAAGACCCGGCTTCCGAAGAGCTCAGGGAGCTGTAAGCTGGTACTCATAATCGTTACCTCCTCATTTTCTGACTCTATCGTAACATAAAACCATGCAAACACAATTGGTAATACTTCTAAACTTCCGGTCCGAAGGGGGGCCGTTCCTTGAAAGAGCCGTTCATTGCCCGCTGGCACCGTAGTTGCTCAGGACCCGGGCGGAGGGATCGTCCACGTCGCAGCCCGCCCAGGACCGGTTGGGCATCCAGAAATCCGGGATCATGGCCGCCTGACCGGGGTAGTGCCTCTCGAAGATTTCCCGGTACAGCAGGCTCTCCTTGGTGAAGGGGGGACAGTGGTAATCGTATTTGCGGCGCAGGGTTTCGAACTCCGCGTCCGTGTACGTCTCCTGGGCGTATGCTTTCAGGTCGTCCACCATGGAGTGTCCCACGGCGTCGGAGAAGGCGGCCTTCTGCCGCCAGAGGATGTTCTCCGGGAGCAGGTTGTCCCTCTCAAAGGCGCGGCGGAGCAGGTACTTCCCCATGCCGTAAGTATTTCGCTTCAGCGCGGGGTCCAGGGCCATGACGTACCGCACGAAATCCAGGTCCCCGAAGGGCACCCGGGCCTCCAGGGAGTTGACGGAGATGCAGCGGTCCGCCCGGAGCACGTCGTACAGGTAAAGCTCCTCCATCCGCTTCCCGGCCTCTTGCTGGAAGGCCTCGCCGCTGGGGGCGAAGTCCGTGTACTTGTAGCCGAAGAGCTCATCGGAGACCTCCCCGGTCAGCAGCACCCGGACGTCCGTCCGCTCATGGATGGCCTTGCAGCAGAGGTACATGCCCATGCCGGCCCGGATGGTGGTGATGTCCCAGGTGCCCAGCAGGGCGATCAGCCGGTCCAGGGACGCCAGGACCTCCTCCCGGGTCATGAAGACCTCGGTGTGGTCTGCCCCGATGAAGTCCGCCGCCTCCCGGGCGTATTTCAGGTCGATGGCGTCCTTGTCCATGCCGATGGCGAAGGTCCGGATGTGCTTTCCCAGCACGACGGAGCTGATGGCGCAGACGAGGCTGGAGTCCAGCCCTCCGGAGAGGAGGAAGCCCAGGGGCGCGTCGGCGTCCAGCCGCTTGTCAACCGCGGCGATGAGCTTGCCGCGAATTGTTTTGCAGGCGGTCTCCAGATCGTCCCGGCAGTATTCGTCCACGGTGGTCAGGTCCGCATAGCGGACGAAGCGCCCCCCGGCGTAGTAGTGCCCCGGCGGGAAGGGGCGGATTTCCTTGCAAAGGCCCACCAGATTCTTGGCCTCACTGGCGAAGACCATGCCTCCGGCCCGGTCGTACCCGTAGAACAGGGGCCGGATGCCAATGGGATCCCGGGCGGCGACCAGGGAATCCGTCTTTCCGTCGTAGAGGACCAGGGCAAACTCCGCGTCCAGCCGGGCGAACATCTCCAGGCCGTACTCCTGGTAGAGGGGCAGGAGGATCTCGCAGTCGCTGCCGCTCCGGAAGGCATAGCCCTTCTCCCGGAGCTGCCGCCGGAGGGGCCGGAAGCCGTAGATTTCCCCGTTGCAGACCAGCAGGTTGTCTCCCAGCCGGAAGGGCTGCATGCCCTCCGGCGTCAGGCCCATGATGGCCAGCCGGTGGAAGCACAGCCAGCCCGAGGGCGTTTCCGCAATGCGGGACAGGTCCGGCCCCCGGGACAGCGTGCGGCGGAAGAAGGGCCGGAGCTCTTCTTTTGAAACGTCTTTCTTCTCAAAGCCCATGATGGAACACATAAACAGCACCTCCGAATTGTTACGGTTTTTCCGTCCGGAAAAACAAAAGCGCAGCTATCTCCTAAAAACTTAGGACGAATAGCTGCTATCCGCGGTGCCACCTAATTTACCTCCCCCCTTGACGGGGAGCGGTCCCTTTCAAGGCTCCAACAAGCCCGTGTGAGGTAACGATCACAACTCGCCGCGCTTACTGCCGGGGACGGGTCCCTGGGTTCAGCTTGGGGCTCCGGAGTGTTCTTCCCGCGGCTTTCTGGTACGGGGTTTCCACTGTCCCCCGCTCACTGAACCGAAACTTCCGCGGTACTTTTCTCCATCAGCGCCGTTTGCCTTGTGATATTGTTGTATGAAAGTTTACACGCCGGGCCTGGGAAAGTCAATGACGAAGCGCACAAGATTTTGAGAGTTTTGCAATCATATTTCTCCATAGTTGTATGATGTCTCTTTTTGGAGAACAAATTGGTGGTTGTCTGACTTCCTTGGGGGAAAGGCGCTCCCCTCTGACCGCAGTCAGAGGGGAGCTTCCTTCTCAGCTTTCCATATGCCGCCCCAGGAAGGCGGCGATGGTCTGGGCCAGCTTGTACTCCGTGTCGCCTGTGGCGGCGCCGGGGGTGGAGCCCACAAACAGCACCATGCCCAGCAGATCCCCCTCGGAGAGGATGGGAGCGGCCACATTTGTAACCAGCTTGTCCGAACCGTCGCAGACGGGGATGGGGTCCCCCTCGCCGCCGTACTGGTAAATGCGGCGGCTCTCCATGACCTGCTCCAGCTCGGGGGTGATGCGCTTGCCCAGCAACTCCCGCTTGCCGCCTCCGGCCACGGAGATCACCGTGTCCCGGTCCGTCACGGCACAGATACAGCCGGTGGAGCGGCTCATGGTTTCGCAGAGCTGACCGGCGAAGTCCTCCACGCCGCCCAGCAGGGAGTACTTCTTGAAAATAACCTCGCCGTCCCGGCTGGTGTAAATCTCCAGGGGGTCGCCCTCCCGGATACGCATGGTGCGCCGGATTTCCTTGGGGATGACCACCCGGCCAAGGTCGTCAATCCGGCGCACGATTCCAGTTGCCTTCATATCGAAAAACTCCTTTGAAAAGTGATGGTTGCTATGTCACTCTGGCAAAAGCTAGTATCCGCTGTTTTCCACGGCTTATGCCAGCGGAAGGCTTGGTGATGTCTGGAAATACGGTTGCCGAATTTTGCAGGCCGGGGGAAAGCCCGTGAAAAAACGCCGCTTGCGCGCCTCCCTGCCGCCGGGATGCGAAAAGAGGAGGCGCACAAACGCCTCCTCTTCCAAACGGTGTATGATGTTTCCTCACTCGCCCATGGGCGCACCGCACTGGGGGCAGAACTTGCTGTCGGACTCCGCGCCGCAGATGGGGCACTTCTTCCCGGCGGGGGCCTCTTCCACGGCCTCGGCGGGCTCCTCCTTGACGGGCTTGCTGGCTTCCAGCTCGGCGATTTTCGCCTTGCTGGCGTTGACGGCGTCCACGGCTTCCCGCACCGCGTCGGGAATCTCGCCTTCGTATTCGTCGACAAACCACTCGCCAATGGCGCGGTAGTTTTTGTCAATTTCCTTTTGCTCTCCGGCAATGGCCATGTTGAGCTTGACCAGCTCCGCGGCGTCCTTGGTCCGGTCGGCGGCCTTATTGGCAACGTCCTTTGCCTTACGGGTCAGTTCATCAAAGTTAAACGCCATGGTTGTTGTTCCCCTTTCCTATTTCGAACCTGCGCACAGGCCCTGATTTCATGGACTACAGGACCTAGTATAGCGGATTCGCTTGTGAAACGCAACAGGTACTCCAAATGTTTACAGTTCTTTTTCAATCTGGGCTCAGCGGTCCTGTTCCGCCTTCACCACCGTCCCGTCGGAGGCGCTGATTTCGTAATCATATTCCAGGCCTCCCGACCGGAACTCGACCTCATAGACCCAGAGGCCGTCCTCCTCGTCCAGCTTGCATTGGATGGAACCGGCGTCGGAGGCGGAGACTCCGGCGTGGGCAAAGGCGGCGCTTTTGGCGGCCTCCTCGCCGATGAAGCTGCCGGGCTGCCCGGAAGCCGCGGAGGGGCGGATGCTCCGCTTCTGTTGGGCCTCCAGCACGACGCCGGTGGAGGCTTCGATCTTGTAGTCGTATTCCGTATCGCCCACCCAGAAGTCGATGTCGTAAACCTGACGGCCGTCGTCCCATTCCAGCTTGCAGCGAAGGCTGGAGACCTCGCCGGCGGAGACTCCGGCGTGGGTGAAGGCGGCTTTTTTGGCGGCTTCCTCGCCGTCGTCGGCGGGCTGCTGGACGGGGGAGCCGGAAGCAGGCTTCTGGGTACCGGCGGCCGGGGGCTGGGACTCTGGGGCAGGGGCCTCCGAGCTCTCCTGGGGCACATCCGCGACGTGGAGGTTCCGAAGGATGCCGGGGGCGCCCTTCAGCACCTGACCGGTGTAAGCGTCGATTTTATACTCGAAGTCCCCCAGGGTGGGGTGGTGGAGCTCCACCTCGTAGTGGGCGGGGATCTCGTCCAGCTCCGGGTCCGTTTCACTGGTGACGGAGTCCAGCTCCAGAGTCCCGGCGTATTCCTCCGCGGCCTGGGCGGCGGCGGAAACGCCGATGGGCAGGCCCGGCGCGCCGGTCTCCCAGAGCTGCTCCAGCTCTTCGGCGGAGAGCTTTGCCAGATCATCGGCGGAGAGCTCCCCGTTCAGGGCCCGCACGTCCTCAATCATGGCGGCCTTGCCAGGGGAGAGCGCGGGACCGGCGGGAGTATTGCCCTGGGAACCTTCCGGGCCGGCGGCATCCTGGGTGAGGGGCTGGCTGCTGCCGGCGCCTCCGGACGTTTTTCCGCCGAACAGCTGCCAGAGCTGGAGGCCCAGAACCAGGACCAGCAGGGCGATGGTAGCCGCCAGCAGCCAGCGGGTGAGCTTGTTGTCGTGTTTTTCAGGATTCATGGTGTTCACCGTCCTTCTCAAGGATGGTTTCATTATAGCGCGGGGCGGCGGAAAAGTCCAGAGGGACACCGGCGGAGGGAGGGCCAAAACGAAAGATTTCATGATCTCGCAGCCGCTGCGCGTATCTGGAAAAGCAGAGAATGCCCGGACAAGCGCCGGTTTCCGGGAGCATCCGCTCCGGCGCGTTTATCCGCCCCTGCGCCCCATGCTTCCTCATGACATGCGCCATTGGACATGCCCCGGGTTTCCATGCCCCTTGACAAACCTCGGCCGCCTATGTATAATTAACATAGATGATCGAGGTATTTGCCTGATAAGGAGGCGCGCCGTGAAAATTGACAAAAGCCTGATGAGCGGGAGTACGGCACTGCTGATCCTCTCCCTGCTGGCGGGGGAGGAGATGTACGGCTACCAGATGATCGCCGAGCTGGCCCGGCGGTCCAACCACGTCTTCGATTTGAAGGAGGGGACCCTGTACCCCATTCTCCACGGCCTGGAGGCGGAGGGGCTGGTCAGCGTCCGGGAGGAGAAGGCGGAAAGAGGCCGGACCCGGAAGTACTACCGCATCACCCGAAAGGGAAGCCGGGCCCTGGACGCCCGGAAGGAGGAATGGGCGGTGTTCCGGGAGCAGGTGGACGCGGTGGTGAACAGCGCCTCTCCTGCGTAAGGGGGGGCGGTACGATGCGGGATGAGTTTCAAATCTGGGTGGACGCCGTGTGTGAGCAGGTCCGCTTCCGGCCGGACCGGAAGGGCATTGCCCGGGAGCTCCGGGTCCACTACGACGACCACGTGAAGGATCTCCTCCGCCTGGGGCGAGACCCGGCGCTGGCGGAGGAACGGGCCCTGGCCGCCATGGGCAACGCCCAGGAGGTGGGCCGGGCCCTGGATAAGGTACATAAGCCCTGGCTTGGCTGGCTGTGGGAGGTGAGCCGCGCTCTGGCGCTGACTCTGACTGTTCTGGCCCTGGCGACGCTGTTTTGGACCGTCGGCCCAGACTCCTTGGTGGAGCGCACCATAGACGAGCTTACTTGGGAGGAGCCCCCGGCCTCGGCGGCCAAGGTGGAGCTGGAGCATGGGACCCTCTACGCCGCGCCGGGGGACGTGACGGAGGAGGACGGCCATACCGTGGCGGAGGTCCGCCTCTGGATGAAAATGGGGGACCCGCTGGGGACGGAGTGCTGGTACGGCATACGGAGCTGGTTTTTTACCTGGCGGGACGGCCGGGGGGAGCTGTCGCATTACAGACGCGACAACGCCTCCTGGACCTGGCCGGAGAGCCGGTATTGGATCTACAACGCCGAGGCGGCGTCCTCCGGCTGGACCCGCTTCCGCCAGACGGTGAAGCTGGTGTTGGACGAGCCGCCCCGGTGGGCGGAGGCGTCCTATCCCCTCTCCGGCCAGGACTGGGTGCTGCGGGTGGAATGGGAGGCGGAGTCATGAAGCTGAGCCGGGGACAGAAGACGGTCCGAAATTTGGCCCTGTGCGCCCTGCTGGGGGCTTTGGTCTATACAATGCTGGGCTTCCCACCCTACACGGTCCGGGGGATGCTGGACCGGGTGGAGCGGCTGTATCTCCTCTCGGACCTGGAGCCGGTGCTGGTGGTGCGGGACTCCTGGCGCTACAGCAATAATTTCCTCCCCCACCACGTCACCCATCTGATCGCCCGGACGGGAGACACCTACGTCAGCACGGAATTTACCCGCCACGGCCTGGAGGTCCGGCCGGAGTACCGGCGGAACCTGGCCATGAGCCGGGACGCCCTGTGCCTGGGGCTGAACGGGACGCTGTACGTGGCCGGGGACTTCGCCGGGGCGGCCTCCGCCTCCCTGGAGGTGACGGCCCAGCGGACCACCCGGACATACGACCCGGAAACCGAGGAGTACGAGCTGACCCTTGGGGAGCGAAAGACCTTCACCTATTCGGGGGAGAAGGACGGCGACGCCCTGTTCACCTTTGACTACCGGGAGGACGGCCCGGACAATTGGGGCGCCTGGGGCCCCTACACCGGCCTGGAGGCGGCGGCGCACAACTGGTACAGCGTGTATCCAAAAGGGGCCTCCGACGGAGTCCGGGGCGTACTCCACGGGGACCTGCCGGTCAAGGTGACGCTGTACGATGAGGCGGGCGGCGTGCTGGATACTCTGGAGCTGTCCATCGACAATTATGAACTGCATTCCTATCCGTAAAAAGAGGACGGTATCTTTCGATACCGTCCTCTCAGGCTGTCGAAAATGTCTTTTCGCCAGCCTGAGCAAGTTTTCAGACCTTTAAAAAGGTCTGAAAACTTCTGATTGAAAACGAGAGAAACCCCTGATGGGTTTCTCTCGTAGCTCTTTTCCTTTCCGGCCTCTTTCAGACACTACTTTTTTGACAAGCTGAGAGGACGGCATTTCACGATACCGTCCTCTTTTCATTTCAGCAATTCTCCGTTGCCGCCGCTCCGGCCCGGATACCCTCCAGACAGCCAGAGCGAGCGAAAGTTCTTTTGCCTACTTTTCTTTCAAGAAAAGTAGGTCAGCCCTTGAACTCCACAAACAGCTCCCGCACGGCGTTGGGGTCCGCCGGGGCGGCCTTCGGAGCCGCGGGGGCGGCGGCGGGCTCGTCATGGGGACCGTCCCGCCAGGCCAGGAACTTGGGGGCCACCTGGGGGAACAGGGCCAGGGACAGCACGTCCTCGTCGCTCTTGGCGATGCCCTTGAACTCCTCCCGGTACTTCTCCACCTCCGGCTGGAGCTGGTCCGCCGGGCGGCAGGTAATCACGTCCTCGGGCTTGATGCCCGCCAGGGCCCGGACCTCCTCGTTGACCTCGCCGGGGACCTGGCCGTACTCGCCCCGGAGGAGGCCCTTGGACTCCTTGGGGAAGGTCTTGTACTTGCCCACCACCACGTTCATGACGGCCTGGGTGCCCACGATCTGGCTGGTGGGGGTGACCAGCGGGGGATAGCCGAAGTCCTTCCGGACGCGGGGAATCTCCGCCAGCACGTCGTAGTACTTCTCCTCCTTGCCCGCTTGCTTCAGCTGGGAGATCAGGTTGGAGAGCATGCCGCCGGGCACCTGATAGAGGAGAGTGTTGGTGTCCACGTTCAGCACCTTGGGGTCCAGGGAGCCCTGCTCCTTGAGCTTCTGGGCCACCTTCCGGAAGTGGGCGGCGGCCTCGCTCATTTTGTTCAGGTCCAGTTTGGTGTCCCGGACGGTGCCCTGGAGCGTGGCAACCAGAGACTCCGTGGCGGGCTGGGCGGTACCGTTGGCCAGGGGGCTCAGGGCCGTGTCCACGATGTCCACTCCGGCGTAGGCCGCCATGAGATACACCATGTCGCCGGTTCCGGTGGTGTTGTGGGTGTGGAGGTGGATGGGGATTTTCACGGTCTCCTTCAGCTTCTTCACCAGGGAATAGGCGTCCATGGGCAGAAGCAGGTTCGCCATGTCCTTCACGCAGATCACGTCCGCGCCCATCTGCTCCAGCTCCAGGGCCAGCTTCACGAAGTACTCCTCATTGTGAATGGGGGAGATGGTGTAGCTGAGGGTCGCCTCCACCATGCCGCCGTATTTCTTGGTGGACTTGATGGCCTGTTCCAGATTCCGCACGTCGTTCAGGGCATCGAAAATCCGGATGATGTCGATGCCGTTTTCAATGGACTTGCGGCAGAAGGCGTCCACCACGTCGTCGGCGTAGTGCTTGTAGCCCAGGATGTTCTGCCCCCGGAAGAGCATCTGGAGCTTCGTGTTGGGCAGGGCCTTGCGGAGCTTCCGCAGGCGCTCCCAGGGGTCCTCGTTGAGGAAGCGCATGCAGGAGTCGAAGGTCGCGCCGCCCCAGCACTCCAGGGACCAGTAGCCGATGGAGTCCAGCACCTCACAGGCGGGGAGCATGTCCTCCACCCGCATCCGGGTGGCCGCCTGGGACTGGTGGGCGTCCCGGAGGATGGTGTCGGTGATATACAGGGGCTTCTTAGACAAAAATTCCATAGCCATTTCTACTACCTCCTAGTCTATCAGCCGAACAGGGAGATCATCACGCCCGCGGCGATGGCGGAGCCGATGACGCCGGCCACGTTGGGGCCCATGGCGTGCATCAGCAGGAAGTTGC
>CAJTZL010000027.1 GCA_910583695.1 uncultured Oscillibacter sp. | reverse complement strand
TCCACGATCAACGCCCTTGTCGCTTCCGACGACGTGATTATTCCGATCAAGATTGCGTCGCTGACAATCGCACAGGCGATTCTTGAAAGCGGATGGGGAAAATCCGGCCTGACCGTCAAGGCAAACGCCCTTTTCGGAATCAAGGCAGGGAAAAGCTGGAAAGGAAAGGTTTACAGCGCACAGACACAGGAATGTTACGACGGCGCGACCTTTACCACGATTACGGCGCTTTTCCGCGCCTATGACAGCTGGGCGGAGAGCGTCGCCGATCATTCGGCCTTGCTGACCAGTGCGGCCCGGTATAAAGCCGTTATCGGAGAACGGGACTATAAAGCCGCTTGCCGGGCGATCAAGGCGGCAGGGTACGCCACAGACCCGCAATACGCGGACAAGCTGATTCAGATTGTCGAGAATTACAGCTTGACCGCCTACGACGGCGCAGGGAGCGCCACAGCGCCCGCAGGACGGCCCGGAGCGTCCGGCGGGTCAAATGATACGGGCGGGGCAGGAAGCCCCGCAGACGGGAAAGGAACGGGGAAAATGAACGCTTCTGAATTCATTAAGAAATTGCAGGACGTTGTGAACAATCACGCGACCCTGTACGTTATGGGGTGCTTTGGTGCGCCCCTGACCGGCGCGAACGTGTCCCGGTATTGCGGAAACCACAGTTACAACAAAAAGGCGGACAGAACCGCAATGATTCGCGCCGCGGCAAACAAGAAACCGCCTGTTTTCGGGTTCGATTGCGTTTGCTTAATCAAGGGGATTCTTTGGGGATGGACCGGCGACGCGTCCAAAACCTACGGCGGCGCAAAGTACACGTCGAACGGCGTTCCCGATATTGGGGCCGACAGTATGATTCGGGTTTGCAAGGACGTTTCAACCGATTTCGGGAAGATCATTCCCGGGGAAGCTGTCTGGCTTTCCGGTCATATCGGCGTTTACATCGGCGGCGGAAAGGTCATTGAATGTTCGCCCGCTTTCCTGAACCGCGTTCAAGTGACGGCGTGCCTGAATATAGGGAAAATTGCCGGTATGAACGGGCGCAAGTGGACGAAACACGGACGCTTGCCGTATATCACCTATGACATGACGGAAGAAACCCCCGCACAGGCGCTGGTATCGAAATATTCCTTGCCGATTTCAAACTTTTTCATTTTGACTACCTCCATATATTAAACGAAATGTTGAAGTTACTTTGTACCGTGTCGGCCCCCTTTTCGTGTCGGCCCGTAAGGTTGGCCGTTGCCGAACTTTACGCCCCGGCAACCGGGCGGCTTGTGTTTCCCTCTTTCTGATTATTATTATACTCACGTGAGTATGAAAAGTCAACGGGGAAAATTGCACAAAAATACTCACGTGAGATTGTGCAGAATTTCATACTTGCGTGAGTATTGAAAAGGTGCTATAATCAAGAAGCAACCCGAAAGGAGGGGCCGGGAATGGAAAAAAAGAAGTACGCAAGCAACACCCGCGCAAAAAACAAGTGGAACGCAGAGAATTACGACAGACTTTACCCGTATGTAAAAAAAGGGAAAAAGGAAATTTACCTTGCGGCGGCGCAGGCGGCGGGAATGTCTTTGAATGAGTGGCTGGAAAAGACGCTTGACGCGGCGGCGGGAATCGGGGAAAATTGGGGGGAACAGGCGTGAACGAATGCAAAGTGACCTTTCACCCGGTTTTCGTGGAAGCGGTCAAGGACGCGGCGGAACTGGACGAAGAACGGACGCGGCTTCAAGCGGTCATGGGGGCCGACACATTCGAGCGGGTCCGGGCGATCATAGAAGCGCAACCGGCAAGGAAGCGGGCCGCGTTCTATGGGACCATTTACGAAGCGACGTGCGCCGGACAGGATTTTTCCCGCGTGGAATCGCTGGAGGACATAGCGGACATATACGCCCGGTTTATCATCGGGCGGGCGTTTGAAACGTAAAAGAGAAGCGGCGGGCGCAATGCCCGCCGCTTTTGCTGTATGTAAGATCATTCGCCCGGTTCATAGGTATAGCCGCCGTTTTCGTCAAGCGTGATCGTCCCGGCGACTTCCAGAATACCGCCGTCCATGTCCTGCTTCCCGTATTGGGCGACATAGTACATAGAGCCGGGGAAGCAAATTCCGGTCCCGTCGTCGCAGATAATCGCCACCCAGTTATAGCCGCTGTCCTTTACGACGGTTTCGGCAAAATCTTTATACTGTTCCGCCGTGACAGCTTCAAGCTGGCCTTTGCTGATTTCAATAAACGCATATTCGCCGATCTTTTCGCCGGTCCCGCTTTCAACGTCTTTCACGATCAGGGTACAGGCGGTCAAGGGGTTGTCGTCGGCGGGAGCGGCGGGGGCCGGGTACAGCGTTTCGCCGCCCTTGTCCACGCGGTCAACAACGCCGTTCGTGTAATATACGTCGTATGTGCTGAAACCGCTGGAAATGGTGCAATGCCCGTCGTCGCCCTGCTTGCGGGTAACGCCGGAAACCTTGCTGTCCATGCCGCAGGAAACAAGGACAAGAAAAACGTCGTCGGCCTGTTCGGGGGTGATTGCCATACCGGAAGCAAGGGAAGATTGAGAATCCCGGTAAAAATCGTATGCGGCGGACAATTCTTCTGATTTTGGGGTGTCGTAGTCCACCACCGCGCCGCACGCGGCAAGGGACAAAACCAGCCCAGCCGCAAGGAAAAGGAAAAGAAACCGCTTCATGTTGAAATCCTCCGTTCCGCCGCCCACGTTCAGCGGGCGGACTTTTGTTTTTTTAAGGGCCGGACCGCGCGGGAACCGCTGGCGTTCTGACCTTTAACACAATTATTGCTGGAACGTGTGCTAATGTCAAGCATAAATCTGAACTTTAACACACGTCGGAGGAACAACAAATGAAAATTTACGATTACAACGGGCGGAAGAATCTTTGCGGAAACCGGGTGAAAGAAGCACGCGCCCGGCTGAATATCACGCAAGCGGACCTTGCCGCCCGTCTGCAAGTGGCGGGGGTTACCATGGAGCGGGACAGCGTTTCAAGAATCGAAATAGGAACGCGGTTTGTGACTGATTACGAACTTTCGGTTCTTTCGGACGTGCTGGGCGTTTCCGTCGAATGGCTACTAATGCGCGAATAATCAGAATTTATACTTGCGTGAGTATGAACGAAATGTTATACTTTCCGTGTCGAAAAAGCAAGAATCCGCCCTTGCCTTGCGGCGGGGCGGTTTTCGGATTCGGAGGGTATATCATGGGACATTGCTTTAGTCACCTGACAAAGACAGACAGATACAGGCTGGAGGACGCTTTGCTGGACGGAAAGAAGCCGAAAGAGATAGCGGAAAAACTTCACGTTCACGTTTCCACCATTTACCGGGAGATCAAACGCGCCCGCATGATTCACCGCAATTCGGACTGGACGGAAGAAGAACGGTATAACCCGGACGAAGCGGAACGGAAGTATCAGGAGAATTTACGAAAAAAGGGCGCTGATCTGAAAATCGGGAACGACCGTGAACTTGCGGATTTTCTGGAAAAGAAGGTGCTGGAGGACGGATATTCCCCCGCCGCCGCTCTTGCGTCGATCAAGCTGGAGGGCAAGACGTTTTCAACCTCTATTTGCGTAAGCACATTTTACAGCTACATAACAAAGGGCGTTTTCCGCTTCCTGACGAATACGGACTTGCCGGAAAAGCCGAAAAGAAAACGGCCCTATAAAAAAGTTAAGACCATGAAGCGACCGCCGCGGGGGGAGAGTATCGAAAAGCGCCCGGCGGAGGTTGACGCGCGCGAAACGTTCGGACATTGGGAGGGGGACACGGTTTACAGCAAAAAGGACGGGTCAAAGGCCCTGTTCGTCTTAACAGAGCGGTTGACCCGCGAAGAAATCATTATGCGGATAAAGGACAGAACCGCGGAAAGCGTGATAAAGGCGCTGGACCGTATCGAACGGAAATACGGGCCGGTTCTGTTCAGAAAAATTTTTCAGACGATCACATTTGACAACGGCGGGGAATTCGCCGACGTGGACCGGATGGAGCGGTCCCCCCTCCGAAAGACCTTGAAGCGGACAAAGGTTTATTTCTGTCACCCGTATTCGTCCTATGAACGCGGGTCAAATGAATGTCAAAACAAAATGATTCGGCGACCCTTTCCAAAAGGAACCGATTTCGGCAACGTGACCGACGCGGAGGTTGCGCGGGCTGAACAGTGGATGAACAACTATCCGCGTAAAATATTGGGGTGGAAAACGTCTGAAATGTTGTTCAGGGAGTGCGTCGCCGCCCTGATTTGACCCGCTCAAAAAATTTTATATTTTTTTCGCATTTACTCTTGACATTTCCGCCCTATTTTTTCAGCGGCACACTGAACGCAAACCGGGTGGACGCCGCGTCGCTCTCCGCCCGGAGGCTTCCCTTGTGCTCCTGAGCAATCACGGCGGCGATGCTCAGCCCCAGGCCGAAGCCGCTCTTCTCCCCCCGGGAGGCGTCCGCCCGGTAGAACCGCTCAAAGAGCCGGCGGAGCTGCTCCGCCGGGATGGGCTCCCCGGGGTTCGCCACCGTCAGCCGGGCCTGCCGCTCCGTCTTCTCCAGAGCCAGGGTGATGGTTCCCCCCTCCGCCCCGTACTTCACGGCGTTGTCCAGCAGAATGGAGACCAGCCGCCGGAGCCTGTCCCCGTCCCCCAGGACGAAAACCCCCTCCGCCACGTGGTACTCCAGGGGCTTTCCCGCCTCAAAGGCAACAGGCTCGAAGGCCAGGGCGCAGTCCTCCGCCAGCTCGGACAGGGAGACCTCCGCCAGGACGGCGGGCTGGGCCATGTGGTCCGCCCGGGCCAGGGTCAGCATCTCCTCCACCAGATTTTTCATCTGCCGGGACTCGGAGAGGATGTTGTCCGTCCACCGGGCGGGCCGCTCCTCCAGGGGCAGGGCGGAGAGGAGCTCCGCGTTGGACAAAATCACCGTCAGGGGCGTCTTCAGCTCGTGGGATGCGTCGGAGAGGAACTGCCTCTGCTGGCCCCAGGCCCGCTCCACCGGGCCCGTGGCCCACCGGGCCAGCACCGCCGACACCCCCAGCAGCAGCAAAAAGGCCGCCAGGGCGATGCGCAGATAGGAGCCCATCATCTCCCGGAGCATGGCCCGCTCCATGGACATGTCCACAAAGGCCAGCCGCCGGTAAAGCCCGTTGTCCCGCCGGAGGTAGCGGAGGCTGTAGCTCTGGACCACGCCCTCCGGGGACTCCTGGCTCAGGCAGTCCTCCAAAATGGCGGTGAGCTCCGCCGTGTCCTCCAGCCCGGCGTAGGTGCCGCCGGTGACGTAGGCGGCGTAGGTCCCTCCGCCGCCGGGCCAGACGCTGACGGTGAAATAGGGCAGCAGCAGCTTGTCCCCGCCGATTTCCACGCCGATCTCCGGCCGCCGCCCCTCCTCCTGGATGACCCGGTGGAGCACCTCCCGGCTCAGGTCCGCCACATTTCCCCGGAGGGCGGCGAAAATGGCGAAGCAGACCGCCGCCAGCACGGCCGTAACCATGGCCATGCAGACCGCCACAAATTTCAGCCGCAGCTTTCGAATCATGCCACTCTTACCCCTTGTGCATAAGTTTGTGGAAATTGTGTAAAACCGCCAGAAGGCCGTGGATAAGATGGGCGGAACTCACAGTTGACGAAACGGACGTTTCAGTCCCCCTCCTCCAGGCAGTAGCCCACCATGCGGATGGTGCGGATACGAACCCCGGCGTGGAGATGGGCCAGCTTTTTGCGCAGGAAGGAGATATAAACCTCCACATTGTTGTCCTCCGCATCGGACTCGTAGCCCCAGATTTTCAGCAGCAGCGATTCCTTGGTCAGCACCAGATTCCGGTTCAGCATCAAAAGCTCGCAGATGTCGAACTCCTTCCGGCTGAGGCGGACGGACCGCTGGCCGCAGGAGAGGGTGAAGCTGCTCTTGTCCAGCTTCACCCCGCCGAACTCCAGGGCATCCGGGTTCCGCAGCTCCGGCTGCCGCCGGGTCAGGGCCCGGATACAGGCCAGCAGCTCCTTGGGGTCGAAGGGCTTGGTCAGATAGTAGTCCGCCCCCCGGTCCAGGCCCTCCACCTTGTCCGAGACCTCCGACCGGGCGGTGAGCATCAGCACCGGCACGGCGCTCCCCGCCTCCCGGAGGCGGCGCAGGACGGTGAAGCCGTCCAGCCTGGGCAGCATCACATCCAGCAGGATCACGTCGTAAATGCCCGTCAGGGCGTCGTCCAGGCCGGACTCGCCGTCGTGGCGCACGTCGGCGGTGTACCCGTTCAGCTCCAGCAGGTCCTGCAGCGTGGCGGCCAGCCGGGTCTCGTCCTCGATTACCAGCACCCGCATGGGCGCACCTCCTTACTCCTGGGCCCCGTCCTGGCCCTCCGCCGGGGCGGGCTCCTGGGTCACGCCCCGCATCCCGGCCACGGAAATGGTCATCAGCGCGTCCACGCCGTCGGTGGCCAGGGCGTAGATGGCCCCGTCCTCCTCCAGCCGGACGTAGCGCCCGGACTCGTCGGGCATCCGGGCCCCCACGGTGAGGGTGAAGGTCTGGTCCGTCCCGCCTGCGGCGTATTCCACCTTCAAAATGGCGGCGGCGCTTTCAAAGCCGCAGATTTCCGCCGCCTCCTGGCTGGGAAAGTAGTCCACGCACTTGGCCATGGCCAGGGT
Source organism: uncultured Oscillibacter sp. (assembly GCA_910583695.1). Taxonomy (GTDB): domain Bacteria; phylum Bacillota; class Clostridia; order Oscillospirales; family Oscillospiraceae; genus Oscillibacter. The sequence goes on along the minus strand of CAJTZL010000027.1, from coordinate 28,583 downwards.
TTTCAAATCGTACAGCAGGTCCTGCAGCAGGGAGCTGGCGGTGACGTTGTCGCTGCCCTCAAACCACAGAGCGGGCTGGTCCTCCCCGCCGGAGCGCCGGGCGTTCAGTGTGACCGTGGGCCGATCCGGCTCCTCCGCCGGCTCCTCGGGGCCCTCTTCCGCCCCGTCGTCCTCCTCCGGGGATTCGTCCTCAGGGACGGGCCCCTGGATGGTGATGGCCCGGAGGTTTCCCTCGCTGAGATCCGGCAGCTCCGGCAGGGCGCACATGTCGTAAATGGGGGTCTGCATCAGCTTCACCAGGGTGTCGGCCACGATGTAGACCGTGGACTCGTCCCCGTTCATCATCATGTAGTAGCTGTCCCCGTCGGTGGTGGTTTTGCCGAAGGCCAGGGTCTGCTCCTCCGTCCCGGCGGCGGCGGTGAGGGTGGCGGAGGGCGTGTCCAGGCCGTATTCCGCCATGCTTTCCCCGGCGGGCAGAACCTGCTGGAATTTCAAGGCCGTCAGGGTGTCCAGAATGGCCGTCACCGTCTCCCCGTTCAGCGGGAAGTCCGGCCCGTCGGCCCAGATCCACTCCCCGTTCTCGTCCAGGGCGAAGGAGAGGGTTGCGGACCCGTTGTAGCAGCGCAGGGCGCTGTAGGCCCCGGCGTCCGCCGGAGCGCCGGCGGCGGAGAATCCGGCGGCGGCATCCGCTCCCGCCAGGGCCTCCTCCCGTCCCTCCCGGTAGATCATGCCGAAGACAATGAGCAGGGCCAGAAACAGCGTCCCGGCGATGCTCAGCAGTATGGTGACGGTCCGTCTCTCTTTCCAGGTCATGAAGCGTCCTCCTGTTTGAAGCCGGCGGCAGGCCGCCGGGAAATTTCCTTCCGATTATATCCCATGGAACCCGGATTTGTCAATTTTACGGCCCCGGCCTGAAAGCAGTCTGAATGATTTTTCCGCAAGGTTCACAGTTTATTTATAAAAAATCCAGATTGATTTCAAATTTCCCGGGTATGCTATCACCATCCTCTGCGGAGGAGACACGATTTCCTCTCTTTCTGTTTCTTTTCCCTCTTTGCAGCCGGCGGCGGGCCCTCCCGTCCGCCGGATTTTTTTGCGCCGCGTCCCGGGTTTCCTGCCACGAAGAACCTCTTGCATTATACCGGGACCTTCGCTATAATAGGCTTGACACGACATGGTTACTTGTTTCACAAAGAACAGGCGGGGCACGCCGCCTGAAAAATAGGAGGAGACTGTTATGAGAGGTGTGCACAGCGCGGTGGACGACATCCGCCGCACGGTATTCAAGGAGGTGGCCAAGCTGGCCCTGGAGGGCGGAGACCCCCGCCTGCTGGACCAGATTCCCCTGAAAATGATTCAGGGCGACGTGGCCCGGCACCGCCACGACGTCTTCCTGGAGCGGGCCATTGTCCAGGAGCGGGTCCGGCTGGCCCTGGGCCTGAACATCCGCTTCGCCGGGGAGACCACCCCCGTCAGCGAGGATCTCCAATGGGCGGAGAAGTCCCAGAAGCACTTCCAGAACCCCCTGGTGAACATTATCCCCTTCGCCTGCAACGCCTGCCCCCCCAAGCAGCTGCGCATCACCGACAACTGCCAGGGCTGCATCTCCCACCCCTGCATGAACGTCTGCCCCAAGGACGCCATTTACCGGGACAAGGACAAGCACTGCCACATTGACCAGGACAAATGCATCAAATGCGGCAAATGCTTCAACCAGTGCCCCTACCGGGCCATCAGCAAAATCGAGCGGCCCTGCGCCGCCGCCTGCGGCATGGACGCCATTGAGTCCGACGAGCTGGGCCGGGCGCAAATCAATTACGACAAGTGCGTTTCCTGCGGCATGTGCCTGGTGAACTGCCCCTTCGGCGCTATTGCCGACAAGAGCCAGATCTATCAGGTCTGCCAGGCCCTGCAGAACAACGAAAAGGTGGTGGCCTGCGTGGCCCCGGCTTTCGTGGGCCAGTTCGGCAAGGATGCAACCCCCGCCAAGCTCCACGCCGCCATGAAGGTGCTGGGCTTCTACGACGTGGTGGAGGTGGCCATCGGCGCGGACCTGTGCACCGTGGAGGAGGCCCACGACTTCCTGGAGGAGGTCCCCGCCAAGCAGCCCTGGATGGGCACCAGCTGCTGCCCCGCCTGGAGCGTCATGGCCAAGAAGCTCTATCCCGAGTTCTCCGACTATATCTCCATGGCCCTGACCCCAATGGTCATCACCGCCCGGATGGTGAAGAAGGACCACCCGGACGCCAAGGTGGTCTTCATCGGTCCCTGCTCCGCCAAGAAGCTGGAGGCCAACCGCCGGACCATCCGCTCCGACGTGGACTTCGTGCTGACCTTCGAGGAGATGCTGGGCATCTTCGACGCGGCGGACATCGACTTCACCAAGCTCCGGGCCAACCCGGAGGACGAGATGGAGGAGGGCACCGGCATGGGCCGGGGCTTCGCCGTGGGCGGAGGCGTGGCCGCCGCCGTGGTGGAGGCCATCCGGCACATTGACCCGGAGCGGCAGATTAAGATTGAGTACGGCGACGGGCTGAAAAACTGCCGGAAAATGCTGGCCATGGCCAAGGCGGGCAAGCGGGACGGCTATCTGCTGGAGGGCATGGGCTGCCCCGGCGGGTGCGTGGCCGGCGCGGGCACCATCCGCCCCGTGCGGGACAGCATGATGACCGTGGAGAAGTTCAAGAACGAGGCCCCCTCCATGAGCTGCACCGAGAGCCCCTATCTGGACCGGCTGGAGGAAGTGGAGCAGAAATACGAGATCAATCACCACGACTGAGCCGCCGGAGGGCGGAAGGCATGGTAAAAATTGACGGGCTTCCGCCCGTCAATTTTTCTGCCGTCCTTAAATTTAAATAAACCGTAAATTTCAATCAAATTTTTGTTTTGTCGCATTTGCAACTAGCAGTCTTCCCCGGAACCTGTTATACTCAGACCACGAACTGAACAGGACCAGGAGGTCTTACATTTTAAGGAGGAATACGATTATGAAAAAGTGGGTTTGCCCTGTCTGCGGTTATGTGCATGAGGGAGACACCGCCCCGGAGAAGTGCCCCCAGTGCGGCGTTCCCGGCGCGAAGTTCAAGGAGCAGGGCGCGGATATGACCTGGGCCGCCGAGCATGTGGTGGGCGTGGGCAAGACCTTCGGCGCGGACGTTCCCGCCGAGGTTCAGAAGGAAATCATCGACGGGCTGAACGCCAACTTCACCGGCGAGTGCACCGAGGTGGGCATGTATCTGGCCATGGCCCGTGTGGCTCACCGGGAGGGCTATCCCGAGATCGGCCTGTACTGGGAGAAGGCCGCCTATGAGGAGGCCGAGCACGCCGCCAAGTTTGCGGAGCTCCTGGGCGACGTGGTGACCACCAGCACCAAGAAGAACCTGGAGATGCGGGTGGAGGCCGAAAACGGCGCCACCGCCGGCAAGTTCGCCCTGGCGAAGCTGGCCAAGCAGTACAACCTGGACGCCATCCACGACACCGTCCATGAGATGGCCCGGGATGAGGCCCGTCACGGCAAGGCTTTCAAGGGCCTGCTGGAGCGGTTCTTCAAGTAAGAGCGGGAGGACATACGATTATGGATAAGTACGTATGCCCCTGCGGGTACGTCTATGACCCCGCTGTTGGCGATCCCGACAACGGCGTGGCCCCCGGCACCCCCTGGGAGCAGGTCCCCGAGAGCTGGGTCTGCCCCACCTGCGAGCTGGGCAAGGACGTGTTTGAAAAGGAATAAGCGCATCGCAAAGGGCGGAGCCGAACGGCTCCGCCCTTTTTTGCGGAAAGCGTCCCGGGACGCGGAGGTTCCCTCAGCCCAGGCGGGCGGAGTCCCATAAAGGCCCCCATAACCATAGGTTGTACACATATTCATACATCGGGGTATCTTTATACTCGGGAAACGTATTTTCAAAGATTCGGCGGGCATTGTCATAAGAGGTGATAATCGGCTCGAAGTTCATTTCGTAGTCATAATAGCCATACTTTTTTTCCATAGTGGCCTTTGTAAATTCTCCATCAGCCCATAGCAGGTCGGCCCCTTTGATGAAGGCAATGATCGTATTAAACACGGTCGAATCTATCTTAGAATTTGTCCCATAAGTAGGCTGCAGCTCCGGGGCGTTGAGGTGGGTGTAGTGCTGGCGATACACGTCGGGATCAAGGGGCAGTTCCCCCGCTTCCTCCGGAATGGGTCCATCGTATGCCGGAAGCACCTCATAACTGACGTCGGCGGTCCCCCTGTCGTCGCTCTCAATCGCTGAGATATAGTGGTCCCCCGAGCTGGGCTTCGACAGCGTAAAGGTATGGGCAAACGCGCGGGGTTCCAATCCCTGCAGATCATATTTGCGGGTTTCGTTGATGCCCGCGTAATAGGTGCTGGGATCCGTGTCGCTTACCCAGCACTCTTGAAAGCTCCACTCACTGGTAAAGCCGCTGGAATTGTCCAAAATGCCGTCCGGATTCCGCAAACGGCTGAGCAGGTCCTTGTTCCCGCCAAGCAGCCGCGTCAGGGCGTCCGGAGAACCGCCATTTCGGACAAGAGGGGCCTCCTCCCAAAACAGCTGCATCGTTTCCCAGCAGATTTCTTCATACGCGTTATCTGGAACAGGGTCCCCGGCCGCGTCCTGAGACGCGCCGCCCCCTGCCTTTGCTTCGGAAAAGCGTATGGAATTGGTGACGGTTTCACAGAGGGTAAAGAAGTCCTCCCGGTCCGTATCCTCTGGCACAAAGATGAACAGGACGATATTTATAACGCCGCCATCATCCACAAAGCCGCCATAGTTTTTATATCTGTATCCCATCTCCGTATAGGGTTCCCCAAAGGAATCGTCTGTCGCGACATAGAAAAAGCCACAACTCTCAGGAGAGGAAAAGCTGTCCAGCAAATCAAAGGTCCGATACGTCTCACTCCAACGGGTAATTTCGTCAGCCAGATCCAGCGTTTCGAAATTTTCATACAGAACAGCGGGATCTTTTCCCGCCAGACGAAAGAGTTCCTCGGTCCTGCTCAGAGAGGATATCCGTGAACACATAAGTGCGATAGCGCTGTCTTCGGTACCGATAGAATAGTGTACTTCATCCTCCGCAACCACGTTGGATTTCCCCTCCGTGGCGAAGGCCACGGGGCAGTCAAACTCCATGCCAAAGAAGGGGATTTCATGGGTCAGGCACGCAACGGCATCCTCCTCCTTCACCGGCGCGGCCTCCCCGGTTCCCTCTGGCTCTGAACGTTCGCCGGCCGGCTTCGGCTCTCCCGGCGGTTCTGTTTCCGCCCTCCACATCAGCCCGCCCGCAGCCATCACCAGGCACAACAGCGCCCCGATGATGGGTGGGATTTTCGAATCCCAGTTTCGGATACACACAATCAGCCAAATGATACAGCCAATAAAACCGGCGGCCCCGATCAAAATCAGCAGTCCTCCCATTTCATTTCCTCCAGTTTTGAATAGTATTAACCGATATTGGTTAATCTCATTATATATCATTTTCTTATAACATTCAAGCAGAAGGTGAGGCTTGAATGCTATGATTTCTTACGATGGTTTATGGAGGGTCATGAAAGAAAAGGGGATATCCCAATATGCCCTGATCAAAAAATACAGCGTCAGCCCCGCGCAGATCACCAGGCTCAAGAGAAACGAAAGTGTCAGCACCCACACCATTGAGATGTTTTGCAGGATACTGGACTGCGAAGTGGGGGATATCATGCGGTATGTCCGGGATGAGGAACCGTGACCGTGGGGATATAAAAACGCTGGAAGCCAATGCTTCCAGCGTTTTCCTCGCAAAAAGCGCGTTCTAGGCGCCTTCCTCCCCGCAGGGGCGGTACTCCGAGGTCAGCACCCGTTCCACCACCGGCGCGTCGGGCTTTTCCAGCCGGAGGAGAATCTGCTCCCCGGCGATTTTCCCCAGCTCCTCCACCGGCTGGATGATGCGGTCCACCTGATCGTAGTAAAACTCATAGGCCCGGGTGTCGTAGTCCACAAAGCTCACCAGCTCCAGATCCCGCCGGGGCCGGATGTTCTTCCCCCGGAGATAGGCGATGGTGACGGAGGCCATGAGGCCCTGGCAGACCAGGATGGCGTCGCAGCCCCGCTCCAGAAGCCGGTCCAGGCAGGGCGGGGCGCTGTTTTCCATGGAGTCCCCGCACACCACCAGCTCCTCCTCCTGGGGCAGGCCGCAGTCCGCCATAGCCGCCCGATAGGCGGCGATCCGCTCCTTGGTGGTGGACAGCCGGGGCAGGCCGCCCACAATGCCGATGCGCCGCTTTCCCCGCCCCGCCAGACGGCAGACGCTGCGGTAGATGGGCTGGAAGTTGGAGACGGAGACGGAGGAGTACTTCTGACTGCCGAAGGTCCGGTCCACCAGCACCACCGGGAACCCGGCGGGAAGCAGACTCTCCAGCCGGGCGAAGCTGTCCATGGTGCTGGCAACCAGGAGCCCGTCCACCAGCCCGGCGGTGAGGAGGCGGAGGTTCGTCTCCTCCCGCTCCATGTTCTCCTTGGTGTTGGCGATGATGAGGTGATAGCCCTGGGCGGAGAGGTGGTTTTCCGCCGACTCGATGATAGTGCCGAAGAACTTGTTGGAGATATCGGGGACGATGAAGCCGATGGTTTGCTTCTTCCCCGTGCGGAAGCTCCGGGCGGAGGCGTCGGGGGTGTAGCCCAGCTGGCGGATGGCCTGATAAACCCGCGCCTTGGTCTCTTCGGAGACGTAGCGGGTGCTGTTGATGGTGTGGGAAACGGTGGCGGTGGAAACCCCGGCCAGCCGGGCCACGTCGCTGATGGTGACTTTCATAGGCGGAATCCTTTGCGTAACAGAAAATGTCGTTTGCGCAAACAGGCAACTTTAATAGTATAGGGCAGCCCCCGGCGTTCGTCAAGGGTTTTTGACGCAATTTGACCGGAAATTTTCCCCCTTGCCCTTTCCGCCCGTCTGTGGTATACTCTTCCGCGGCAGGTGCCATCACCCTGCCGGCCCTGTGAGGCGGACTAAAAAAATGGAGGAATTTCATCATGTCCAACACCCGTTTCCACACCCGGAGACTAGCCCTGGCCGGTCTCATCGCCGCCGTCTACGCGGCGGCCACCCTGCTCTTGCCCATTCCCCAATACATGGGCGTCCAGTTCCGCGTGGCGGAGGCCATGACGCTTCTGCCCTTCCTGTTCCCGGAGGCCATCCCCGGTCTGGCGGTGGGCTGCTTCCTGGCGAACCTGCTGGGCTCCCCCATCATGCTGGACTGGATCTTCGGCACCCTGGCCACGCTTTTGGCAGCCCTCTGGAGCCGGAGGATGCCCAATTTGTACCTGGCGGCTCTGCCCCCCGTCGTCTGCAACGCGGTCATCGTAGGGGCGGAAATCGCCTGGTTCACCGTTCAGGAGGGCGGGGCCTTCTGGCCCGCTTACGGCCTCAGCGCCCTGACCGTGGGGCTGGGGGAGCTGGCAGCGTGTTTTCTCCTGGGCGTGCCCCTGGCCAATCTGCTGGGGAAAAATCTGGGGATTCCGGATCGCCTGGAGGCTCGGTAACATGCAGAAAGGGACCGCACAAGCGGTCCCTTTGTCATATTCCGGCGGTCAGGCCCAGTCAAACCGCTCCTTCCCCGCCCCCAGCTCAAAGTGGTATTTTCCAATGCCCAGGTCCACGCCGGAAAACCTGCCGTTGTCACAGCGCAGGGAGACCCTGCGCCCCTTCCCCCGAAGGATGAATGCCTGCTTGTTCAGCGCCGTGGGGGCCAGGAGAAGGGCTTCCACCCCCTTTTGGAACCACTCCGGCGCTTCGCCCTCATAGGCGGCGATGTCCTCCGGCCTTCTGGACCTGTGGGGCACCCCCTGCGCCGCGCCGTAGCCCAGGGCCAGGAGGCCCAGGATCTTCTCCGCCCCCGGGGCGGCGTTCTTCTCCAGGCCCTTCCGGCGGAAGGTTCCCCCCACCCACCAGGAGTTCAGCCCCAGGGTCTGGGCATAGAGCATCACGTCCGCCCCGCAGTACCCCACGGCCTCGTCCACGCCGGGGCGGTCCCCTCCCGCCAGGATGACATAATTCCGCACCCCTTTGGCTAGCAGCAGCTTCCAGACGGGGCCGAAGGCCTCCGTGTTTTCCGTCACCAGGCTCATGGCCAGCCCGTGCTCCTGGTTGTTCCTCCGGACCCGCGCCTCCAGCGGCTCCAGAACCTCCCGGGGCAGCCTCCGGTCCGTGTAGCGGCGAACCGTATGGCGGCTCCGCATGGCCTCTTCCATGGTCATACAAGCACCTCCGCTTCTTCCTTGATGAGGCCGCATTGTACCACATTCTCCGCCGGGCGTGTTCCCTGCGCCTCAAAATTTTCAAAATATTCAAAAAGCTGAGACAAGCCCCGGTTCCAAATCGTATGATAAGTGAGAGCACTCCCAAGAACGAAACGGACGAGGACGGCCTATGGACAAGACCCGCTTTACAAACGCCGTTGCGCAATACCGGCCCATGGTCTACCGAACGGCCCTTCACGCCCTGGGCAGTCCCCAGGACGCGGAGGACGCCGTGCAGGAGGTCTTCCTTCGCCTTTTCCGGCGCCGGGAGGCCCCTGCAGGAGAGGAGCACCTGCGGCGCTGGCTGCTGCGGGTGACGGTAAACTGCTGCCGGGACATGCTGAAAAGCCCCTGGCGGAAGCGGCGGGTCTCCTGGGAGGAAGCGCCGGAGATTCCGGTTTTCGACCGTCCGGAGCAGGCGGCGCTGTACCAGGAGGTGATGGCTCTGCCGGAGAAATACCGGACGGCGCTGTACCTCTTTTACTACGAGGAGCTGAGCGTTCGGGAGATCGGAGCGCTGCTGGGCGTGGGGGAGTCCACCGTCACCACCCGGCTGGCCCGGGCCCGGCAGCGGCTGAGGGAACGATTGGGGGAGGACTGGCAGGATGACTAACCGGGAATTTTACCAGGAAACCTTTTCCCAGGTCCGGGGGACCGAAGAAATTCGATGGGAGGACTATGCGGTGCGGAAACGCAGAAGGAGCCTGAAATGGCTTGTGACGCCGGCGGCGTCCATTGCCCTGCTGGCGGCCCTGTCCGCCCTGGCGGTGGCGGCCAACTTCTTTGGCCTTCGGGATGTGCTGCTGCCGGAGCAGGGGCGGGTTTACGTGACGGACGAACAGGGAATAGTGGTCCCCGGGGCGTTCGAATATAAGGATTTTGTCAGCCTCTCCGGTCTGGCGGACGCGCCGGAGAGTCGGGCCCTGGCGGAGTGGCAGGCATTTCGGGACGGTTATGACCGGGACGGGGCCATTATCGCGGAGATCGGCAACAGCCCCACGGGCTTTGAGGAGGACTACGGCCTCTATTCAGTCTACACCCAGGAGATGGCCGACAAATTGGAGGAGATCATCGCCAAATACGATTTAAAGCTCCACAGCTGGATGGAGGACGTTCTCCCGGGGACTTGGCCCATCGCGGCGGGGGACTTCTGCGGGGAGAACGTCACGCCCTACACCGGCTATATCTACGAAAACGGCACCTTCCGCTTCGACGGCGGCGCGGAGCTGGGGGCCGGGGAGCTGAAGGGCTATGGAACCATTGAGTACCAGTTCAGCCGCTCCGTCAAGGGGACCTTTGACGAGGTGACGCTGAACGTCGGGAACCTGAGCGGCTTTGAGGAATGGGACTATCAGACCGCCGGGGGAACCTTGGTCACCCTGGGCCTGGGGGAGCGGAACCGCTCCTTGATCCTGGCGGACCTGGGGGACAGCTTTATCCTGGTGAACGTGCTGACGGGGCGGCAGGGGGACGATACCTTCTCCTCCGGTCCCATCGGCCGGGAGGAGCTGGAGGCCCTGGCGGACAGCTTCCTCTATTCCGCCCTGACGCCGGTGAGGGAACCGGACCGGGCGGCCCTCCTGGATGCCAACGCCCGGTGTATGGAGACTCTGGAAAACCAGCCCGCCGGGACCCTGCCCTCGGAGTCCGAGGACCCGCTGTATACCCGGACGGGAATCCGAAGCGACGTGGCCCGGGACTTCGTCCTCCTGCTGGCGGAGCGCATTGAGGACGGGCGGCGGGAGGAAATCGCGGACCTTCTGGTCTATCCCGCCCAGGTGGAGACCGCCGGGGGGAGTTATACGGTGAACTCGCCGGAGGAATTTCTCAGGCACTATGATGAGACCGTGGGGCAAAGCGCCCTGTCCCTGGCGGCGGACATGGCCTGGGAGCCCGCTCCCTCAGAGGTGTTCAGCGACGGCAGCGGCTTGGCCTCGGCGGCCAACGGCGCAGTGTGGTTCGGGCTGGTGGAGGACGGCGTGATTCGGATTTTCACCCTCCAGACGGATCAATGGAGCATCCGGGCGGGAAGCGGGACGATTACCCAGGACAGCGAGGGTGATTTGTACGAGGCCCTCTCCCTGGACGAGGGGCGGGAATTTCTCCTGCATCTGGCGGACCTCATCGACCGGGGAGAACGGGAGGCAATCGCGGACCTTTTGACCTACCCCGCCCAGGTGAAGGCCCCCGGCGGCGAGTGGATGGCGAACACGCCGGAGGAATTTCTGGAGTGCTACGGCGAGACCTTCGGGACCGGCGGGAGCACGCTGGCGGCGGACCTCCGGGCGGACCCGGAGCCGGTTTTGGACGGTGGCGGCGGGCTGGCCTCGGCTCTGGGGGAATCCGTGTGGTTTGGCCGGATGGATGGGAGGCTTCAGATTTTCTCCCTCAAGTCGGATGTGTGGCTGTGGAACATCCGTTATCTGGGCGAGGGGCCCTGAGCGTAAAAAAGGAAGGACCGGGAACAGCCGTTCCCGGTCCTTCCTTTACAGCGCCTCAATGAGCTTGGTCAATTCCTGGTGGAACCGGCCCACGTGGAGGCCGTCCACAAAGCGGTGGTTCAGCTCCAGGGAGATGTGGAGCACCTTCCGCTCCCCCTCCTGGGCATACTTCCCCCAGGCGATGCGGGGCACGGCGTCGTCCGGGTCGAAGTTCCGCTCGTTGGTCAGGGCCGTCAGCTCCACCCAGGGCAGGCAGGTGAAGTAGATCAGGTCCAGGCTGTCCTCCTGGTCCAGGAAGGCGGTCTGGGCGGCGCTTTTCGCCCTGGCGGCGGCGCAGAAGGCCCGGATATCCTCCTCCATGGGCAGGGTGACGATGCGAAACTGCTCCGCCCCGGGCTTCAGATCCGTGAAGCTGGGATTCCTCCGGTCAAAGAGAACCAGCTCCTCCCCCCGGAGGGCATAGCGGAAGTCCTCCACCTGATTGACCGCCCGGGTGCAGAGCCAGACCAGGGAGTGGTAGAAGGAGAGATGGTTGTCCTTCGTAAACGCGTAGAGCCGGGTCACGTCCTGGCGGAAGGTGACGGAGAAAAAGGGCTGGGACATAGGGGAGAAAAAGTCGAACAGCTCCCGCCGGGGCCACGCGGCTTTGTCGACAATTTGGAACATGGGGGCCCTCCTTTCTGATAAAGCAAGTATAGCAGAAAGGGGAAAAATTGCAAGGCCCTCCCCGTTTGCCCCCGAAAAAGAATTGAATCGCCAGCGGGCTTGTGTTATACTCTCCTTTGAAATTGCATGCGCCGGAACGGGACAAGGAGGACACGATGAAACACCGCTTTCCAATACTGCTTCTGCTGGCCCTGGTCCTGGGCCTGACGGCCTGCGGGGCGGAGAAGGCCCCCTCCGCTCCGCCGGAGGAGCCCCCGGCGGAAACCGTCCGGCCGGAGGAAGAACCATCGGAGGCCCCGGCGGAGAGCGTCCCTCCGGAGGAGGACCGGCCGGAAGGTGCGCCGCCTCCGCTGGAGGGAACGCCCCTGACGGCGGAGGAGCTGGCCCGGGCGGACGAGGCGTTCAACTGTTACGGGCACCCCGGCGACAAGGCCCTGGAGCTGGGATGCTTCTTTACCAGCGCCTACGAGGACGTGACGGAGCTGGACTTCGAGGAATTTCTCCGGTACTACTTCGTGGACAGCACCGAGCTGGAGGACGGAGACGCGGAGGAATTCCAAGCCCTGGCGGCCCTGCCGGGCTTCCCGTGGGACACGGAGGACCTGGAGCGCTGGGGGAACGTTCCCAGCGGCCTGCCGGTGCCCGTCCACCGCATCCCCCGGGCGGCGGTGGACCAGACCCTGGAGACCTATGCCGGCATCACCACGGCGGATTTGAAGGATACGGAGACCGTGCTGTACCTGCCGGAGTACGACGCCTGCTACAACTTCACCAGCGACTACGGCCCCGGCTCCTTCCAGCCGGCGGAGGGGGTCCGGGACGGCGATACCGTCCGCCTCCGCTCCGGGCCCGCGTGGGGGAACGGAGACGAGGTGATTCAGGAGCTGACGCTCCGGGAGAAGGACGGCCGCTGGCTGATTCAATCCTTCGCCGTTTACCCCGTTGAAAACGGCTGACGCATCCCCCGCAAAAAACAAACCGAAAGGCGGACAAGCCATGAATCTCTGCGACCGGGAAACCCTCCGCACCCTCCTGGGGCGGCACGGCTTCCATTTCTCCAAGTCCATGGGACAGAACTTCCTCATCGACCCCGCCGTTCCGGCGGATATCGCGGCCGCCTCTCAGGCGGATGAGAGCTGCGGCGTGGTGGAAATCGGGCCGGGCGTGGGGTGCCTGACGGCGGAGCTGGCGGGGCGGGCCGGGAGGGTTGCGTCCATCGAGCTGGACAAAAAGCTCCTCCCCGTGCTGGCGGAGACCATGGCCCCCTATGAAAACGTGGAAATCATCCCCGGGGACGCGCTGAAGCTGGACCTTCAAGCCCTGGCGGCGGAGCGGTTCCCCGGCCTCCGGCCCCTGGTCTGCGCCAACCTCCCCTACAACATCACCACCCCGGTGCTGACCAAGCTGGTGGAGACCCCCTGCTTTGAAAGCATCACCGTCCTCCTCCAGAAGGAGGTGGCCCGGCGGCTGGCGGCGGAGCAGGGCTCCGGCGGCGGCGGGGCCTTCACCCTCTGGCTCCAGTACCACATGGAGACGGAGGTCCTCTTTGACGTGCCCGCGGCCAAGTTCTTCCCCGCCCCCAAGGTGGACTCCGCCGTGCTCCGCTGCGTCCGGCGGGAGAGGCCCGCCGTGGAGACGGAGGACGAGGCGTTTTTCTTCCAAGTGGTTCGGGGGGCCTTCCTCCTCCGGCGGAAGACTCTGGTGAACAGCCTTGCCGCCGCCCTGCCGGAGGCGGGGAAGGAGCGGGTGCAGGCGGCCATGGAGACCTGCGGCCTGCCCCTTACCATTCGGGGGGAGAAACTGACCCTGGAGGACTTCGCCCGGCTGGCGGCGGTACTTCAAAACTGATGGAACGGAGCGTTTAAGTTATGCCGGAAGAACACAAGACAAAGATGGTGGAAACGTCCGTGAAAACGGGCATTACCTTTGGAAGCGCCCTGGCCATGGTCATCAGCTATACCAACTGGCATTCCGTGGGATGGGCTGTTATTCACGGCCTGATGAGCTGGGTATATGTTGTCTATTATGTCCTGCGGTATTGACGAACGGCACCGGGACTTGGAAAAGGAGCGCGCTATGGAAAACTACTTTCACCCGGAGCTGAGCCGGGACCGTCTTCTGGAAATCAGCTCCATCGGCCTGGCCCACATGGGGGACGCGGTGTTCGAGCTGCTGGTCCGCGCCTGGCTCTGCGCTCACGGCGGGGCCACGGGCCGGGGGATGCACCGCTCCGCCGTGGGGCTGGTCTGCGCCGAGTCCCAGGCGGAGAAGGCGGAGAAAATCAAGCCCCTGCTGACGGAGGAGGAGACCGCCGTCTTCCGCCGGGGGCGAAACGCCCAGGTGCACACCGTCCCCCACCACGCCAGCCGGGCCCAGTACGGCGAGGCCACGGCCCTGGAGGCCCTTCTGGGCTGGCTCTACCTCCGGGGGGAGACGGAGCGCATCAACCAGCTGTTCTGCATCATGATGGAGGAGGAAGTCCATGGCGATTGACGCAATCTGCTTACAGGCCGTTGTAGAGGAACTGCGCCCCCAGCTTTCCGGCCTCCGGGTGGACAAGGTTCAGCAGCCCGCCCGGGATCAGGTAATCCTCCTCTTCCGAGGAAAGCGCCTGCTGCTGAACGCCGGGGCGGGCGCCCCCCGCCTCCAGCTGACGGACATTCTCCGGGACAACCCGGCGGAGCCCCCCATGTTCTGCATGCTGCTGCGCAAGCACCTCTCCGGGGCCCGGGTGGCGGACATCGTCCAGCCCCCCCTGGAGCGGCTGGTGCACATCGAATTTGACGCCGCCGACGAGCTGGGCCGGACGGGCAGGCGAACTCTGGTGCTGGAGGCCATGGGCCGGAGGTCCAACCTCATCCTGCTGGACGGGGAGGGGCGGGTGATCGACAGCCTCCGCCGGGTGGACGCGGACATGTCCGCCGCGCGGCAGGTCCTGCCGGGCCTCTTCTACCAGCCCCCCGCCTCCACAGGCCGCCTTCCCTTTCTGGAGGAGACGGAGGAGGGCTTTGCCGCCCGCTTCGCCGCCGCGGCGGCGGAGAAGACCCTGGACGCCTTCCTGCTGGACCAGTACTTCGGCCTCTCCCCCCTCATGGCCCGGGAGCTTGCCTTCCGGGCGGCGGGGGACACGGATACCCGGGTCTTTCAGCTGGGCGGCCCCGGGCCCCTCTGGCGGGCAATGGAGGACTTCTCCCGCCGGGTCCGGGAAAACCGCTTCACCCCCGTCTGCCTGATGCGGGACGGCAGGCCCCTGGACTTCGCCTGTGTCGGCGTGGACCAGTACGGCGGCGCGGCGGAGTGCGTGGCCTACCCCAGCTTTTCCGCCCTGCTGGACGCCTTCTATGCCGAGCGGGAGCGGCAGGAACGGACCCGCCAGCGGGGGGCGGACCTCCTCCGGGCGGCCGCGACGGCCCGGGACCGCCTCCGGCGAAAGCTGGCCCTTCAGGAAACGGAATACGCCGCCACACAGGACCGGGACAAGCTCCGCATCCAGGGGGACCTGATCACCGCCAACCTCTACCGGATGGAGCGGGGCCGGTCCCGGCTGGAGTGTGAGAATTACTACGAGGACAACGCCCCCGCCGTCATTCCCCTGGACCCCCTGCTGACTCCCCAGCAGAACGCCGCCAAATACTACAAGCGCTACGCCAAGGCCAAGACGGCGGAAACATACCTCCGGGAGCAGATGGCCCTGGCAAAGCGGGACCTGGAATACCTGGAGAGCGTCCTGGCGGAAATCCGGCAGGCGGAGACGGAGCAGGACTTCCTGGACATCCGTTCCGAGCTCCGGGAGGCGGGCTTTTTGAAAAAGCAGGGCAAGGCTAGGCAGGCGAAATCCCGCCCCGCCGCCCCCTGGGAGTTCCGCACCGCCTCCGGCCTCCGGGTGCTGGTGGGCCGGAACAACCGCCAGAACGACAAGCTGACCCTGAAGGACGCGGACCGCCGGGACCTCTGGTTCCACACCCAGAAGATTCACGGCTCCCATGTCCTCCTCCGCTGCGCCGGGCAGAGCCCCGCCGAGGAGGACATCGTCCAGGCGGCCATGCTTGCGGCGTGGTTCTCCCAGGCCCGGGAGAGCGGAAACGTGCCGGTGGATTACACGGAGGTCCGGAACGTGAAAAAGCCCGCCGGAGCCCGGCCGGGCATGGTGATCTACCACACCTGCCGCACCGTCCGCGTCACGCCGGAGGAGGCCGCGGTGAAGGAGCTGCGGGTGAAGTAGCCCTCTGTTTTTCGAGCAAAGGAAAAGGCCGCCCCCCGGCATCAGCCGGGGGGCGGCCTTCTGGAATCATTTTGGGAGCGCGCCCCGACGGGGTCGTTCATCCTGCCGGGGCGGGCCTCCTCGTGGAATGCGCAGCCGGGCGCTCCCAAACTTTTTCTCAGGCTATCGCTTTTTGTCGAAAAATGTGTTATCATCACATTGCTGTCGGCCCTCCACAGTGGGAGGAGGTGGACATATGGATTTCATAGTTTCCCTGATTGCTTCCCTCGCAGCAAACGTGGTCACGCACCTCGTCTGCAAATGGCTGGAAGGGAAGAGATGACAGCAGCAGCCTGAAATGGAGCTCCCGGAAGAACACACCTTCCGGGAGCTCCGCTTTTAGGTGAACTTTTGGATTTCATAGTTTCACAAGTTCAAGAACAGTATACCCCCGGGGCGGGCAAAAGTCAAGGGGGAACCTGGGAAATCCCGTCCGGAGGGGGTTCCTCCCCCCAGGGGCGGCTCCGCGTGTCCGCTCTTCCCCGGGGAGTGCCGCAAAAGGGGGACGGCCCATCGGTCCGCCCCGGCAAACCGGCCGCTCCCAATGAACAGGCGCGCCCCGCCGCCCGGTTTTTTCTGAAAGCCTCTTGCAATTTCCGTCGAAACGGAGTACAATGGAAATTGGAAACATAAAGTGGCAGGCCGCCGGGTGTAGGCGCACCCTGCGGCCCTGTACGAGTGCATCACCACTCAGCACAGCAGTATCCACTGCACCACACACTTATTATACCCCCTTCCATTTACATTTGCAAGAGGTATGTACCATTTGCATTTGTAAGGGGTATGACAAGACCGTGCGTCTGCTTTTACGCAGGGCTGAGTTGGACGAATGGTTCAGAACTCGGCCCGCGATATGTTTCCGGCGGACGCCGGACGGCGGGGGCTTCCCTTTTCTTCTATCCCACCAACAGAGTCTGATAATGTCACCCCCCCGCCGCCGGGAGTTCCGTCCGCCGGAACAAACAAAAAAAGAGAGGTCCGGGAAGTACCCGGACCTCTCTTTTTCATTTCTCTCAGACCCGCGGGCCGCCGCCTCAGCCGGGCGGCGCGCCGGGGACGAAGCGGGGCCCCGGCGGCTCCAAGCTCCTCGTAAAAGCGGGTCAGTGTCCCCGGTCGAAGGCCACCACCACCCGGCGGTTGGGGTCCGTGCCGGTGGAATAGGTGGTCACGCCCTCAAACTCCTGGAGGGCCGTGTGAATCACGTGCCGCTCATAGGCGTTCATGGGCTCCAGGGTGACGCTGCGGCGGTAGCGGACCACCTTCCCCGCCACCTTCCGGGCCAGATGCTGGAGGCTCTGCTCCCGCTTGGCCCGGTAGTTCTCCGCGTCCAGGTGGATGCGGACCCGAGTCCCGCCGCCCCGGTTCACGGCGTAGCTGGTGATCTGCTGGATGGCGTCCAGGGTCTCCCCCCGGCGGCCGATGAGGGACCCCAGGCCCTGCCCCTCCAGAATGACCTTGTAGCGGCCCTTCTCCGGCAGATAGACCTTCACCTCGGCGGCGCTGTTCATGTGCTCCAGCAATCCGGTGAGGAAGTCCTTGATGGCCGCGGCCTTCTCGTCGTCGGCCTCCTCCCCCAGGGGGACGGGCTGGAAGGGCTCCTCCGCCGCGGCGGCGGGGCGCTCCTTTTTCTCGGGACGCTCCTTCTTCTCCCGGGGGGGCCGCTCCCGGCGCTCCGGGCGCTCCTTTTTCTCCGGAGCGGCGGGGCGGGGGACCTCCTCCCGGACGGGCGCCGGCGCAGGCGCCGGGGCGGGCGGGGGAGGCAGGATTTCCGCTTCCTCCTCCGGGCCGTAGTACACGCGGATTTTCGCCGGGCAGGCACCGAGACCTAAGAAGCCGGACTTGGCCCGCTCCAGAACCTCCACGGACACGTCGTCCCGGTCCAGGCCCAGCTGGGCCAGGGCCTTGGAGATGGCCTCGTCCTCGTTCTTGCCCGTGACATCAATATAGTCTCTCATAACGGCTTCCACCTTTACGTTTCGTCATAGCGGTCCGGCTTGTAGGCCCGGCCCCTGGCGTAGGGCCTGTCCCCCACCCGTCCGGCCTCCGTCGTGGCGGAGCCGGCCTTGGCGGCTCTGGCGGCCTTGGCCTCCCGGGCGGCCTTCTGCTTTTCCTTCAGGGTCTGCTTCTGGGCGGCCTGCTGGCGCTGCTGCTCCTGGAGGACCTTGGCCTCCTCCATTCTGCGCTTCCGCTCCGCCTGCCGGGCCTCATAGCGGGCGTTCTCCTCCTCCTCCAGCTTCTTGTTGAAGAAGGCGCCCATGAAGTACTCCTGCACGGCGGCAAAGGCGCTCTGGGCAATCCAGTACACGCCCAGGGCCGCAGGCATGGTGAAGGCGATATACACGGAAAACAGGGGCATGAACATCATCATGCGGTTGGCGCTGGCGGCGGAGGGGTCCGTCTGGGGCTGGTGCTTCATGGTGATCTTGGTCATGAGCCACTGGCTGCCGCCGGCCAGAACGGGAATGAGAATCAGGCCGACGGCGGCCCAGGTGAAGGTGAAGTGCGTCACCATGCTCCAGGGGTTGGCCGCCATGTCCAGCCCGAAGGAGGTGTAGTTCATGTTGATCCAGCCGTCCACCGTGCTGCCCAGCTCCGGCATCTCGGAGGCGACGGCCTTGACCAGATTGATCTGGCCGTAGGGCAGAAGCTGGGTGAACCCATCCCGGACCACGGCGGCGCCGTCCTTCATCTGGACGATGTTCGTGACGTCCAGCCCAGCGCCGGTCACGGCGTCCACCATCTGCTGCACCACGTCCTGGCTCAGCATCATGAAGTGGGTGATAGGCTGGCGGATGATGGAGTACAGGGCCAGCAGAATGGGGAAGGGCAGCAGGCTCCAGAGGCAGCCGGACATGGGGTTGACCCCCTCTTCCGCGTAGAGCTTCTGCATTTCCTCCGTCTGCTTGGCCTGGTTGTTGGCGTATTTCTTCTGAATCTCCTGGAGCCGGCCGGACATGCGGCTCATGCGCATCATGCTCTTTTTGGACTTCATCTGGAAGGGCACCATAATCAGCTTGACCACCAGGGTGAAGAGGATGATGGCCATGCCGTAGGAGCCGGTGAGGTTGTAGAAGAGCCGGACCAGCCAGGCGAAGGGGATACAGATGAAGTATCCGATGGTTGAAAACATAATTTGTTCCTCTCAAATCGTAGTCGCGGAGAGCCTGCCCCTTCAGGGGACAGGGTCGTATCCACCCTTGTGGAAGGGGTTGCATCGGAGTATCCGCTTGAACGCGAGCCAGCTCCCCTTGACGGCCCCGTACTTCTCCAGGGCCTCCAGCGCATACTGGGAGCAGGTGGGAATGTAGTTGCAGCACCGGGGACGGCCGGGGGAGATGTTCCGCTGGTAAAAGCGCACCAGCCAGATGAGCAGGCGCTTCATGGCTTGTCCCCCAGAAGGCCCAGCTTCCGGCTCAGGCGGAGGAAGCTGTCGTTGAGCTCCTTCCACGGGGCGGAGGGCGTCCTCCCCCGGGCCACAAGAATCAGGTCCCAGCCCTGGGTGAGGCGGGGGCTGTTCAGCCGGTAGACCTCCCGCAGCCTCCGGCGGGCCCGGTTCCGCTTCACGGCGTTCCCCAGCTTCACGGAGGCGGTAATCCCCAGGCGGTTGTGTCCCAGGCGGTTGCGCCGGCAGTAGAGCACCATGCTCCCCGACACCGCCGACGCCCCCTTCTGGTACAGGCGGCGAAATTCATGATTCTTTTTCAGCGTCACCGCAGATTTCATCGCCCATCCCCCCCAGTCCGGAGAACCAGTACAAGGGACGGAGGAATCCAAACAATTCCAGCCGCCCCTGTCAGGACTCGTGTTCAAGTGTCTCCTGCCGCTCAATAAGAGAGGCGGGCGCGGCCCTTGGCGCGGCGGCGGGCCAGGACCTTGCGGCCGTTGGCGGTGGCCATGCGCTTGCGGAAGCCGTGGACCTTCTGGCCGTGGAGCTTCTTGGGCTGATAGGTACGTTTCGTTGCCATGCTGAGACACCTCCTGTCCATATTCCGTCCGCTCCGGCATCCGGTCACGGAGCGGCGCTTTCCCAACACTGCCCGAATCCAGAGGAGCGGGCGGCGCGGCAGACATAATCACAGCGTCGCTTGGACGCATGGGATAGTATATCATACGGGTGGGAAGAGTGTCAACAAAAAATTATGTTGATTTGCCGCCGGACTTGCCTTAAAATAGGTCTCAGCATGAGAAAAGGAATTGTGGAGCTTATGAACGACTTCAAGCAGCGCTACATCGCCGCCCGGCGCCGGGTCATCGCCGGGGACCTCCGGCGGCTCAACGACGCCCAGCGTCAGGCGGCCATGACCACCGAGGGGCCCCTGCTCCTCCTGGCCGGGGCGGGCAGCGGCAAGACCACCGTTTTGATCCAGCGGGTCTACAACCTCCTGACCTACGGCCGGGGCAGCGACTCCGATTTCGTCCCGGAATCCGCCGCGGAGGAGGATCTGGCCTTTTTGGAGTCCTTCCCGGAGCACCCCTCCCCCCCGGAGGCGGACCGGGCCCGGCGGCTCTGCGCCGTGGACGTGCCCAGGCCCTGGGAGATTCTTGCCATCACCTTCACCAACAAGGCGGCGGGGGAGCTGAAGGAGCGCCTGGCCGCCCGGCTGGGCCCCGCGGCGGACGACGTGTGGGCCTCCACCTTCCACTCCGCCTGCGTCCGCATCCTCCGGCGGGACATCGACCGCCTGGGCTTTGCCAAGGACTTCACCATCTACGACACCGACGACTCCCGCCGGGTGGCGAAGGACGTGGTGAAGGAGCTGAACCTGGACGAGAAGGCCTTCCCCCCCAAGAATGTCCTGGCCGTCATCAGCGCCGCCAAGGACCAGTATCTGGGCCCGGAGGAATTTGCCCGGCGGCACAGCGCGGAAACCGACTGGCGGATGGGCCGCATCGCCAAGGTCTACGCCGCCTACCAGAAGAAGCTGGCCTCCGCCAACGCCCTGGACTTTGACGACATCATCTATCACACCGTGGCCCTGCTGCAGCAGGAGCCGGAGGTGCTGGAGCATTATCGGAAGAAGTTCCGCTACGTGCTGGTGGACGAGTACCAGGACACGAACCACCTCCAGTACCTCCTCACCGGCCTTCTGGCAGGGGGGCGGAAAAACCTCTGCGTGGTGGGCGACGACGACCAGTCCATCTACCGCTTCCGGGGGGCCAACATTGAAAACATCCTGAATTTTGAAAAGCAGTACCCGGACGCCCGGACCATCCGCCTGGAGCAGAACTACCGCTCCACCCAGAACATCCTGGACGCCGCCAACGCCGTCATCCGAAACAACACGGGCCGGAAGGGGAAGACCCTCTGGACGGAAAACGGGGGCGGCGAAAAGGTGTGCGTCCGCACCACCCTGAACGAACGGGACGAGGCCGCCTTTGTCACCGGGGACATCCTCTCGGCGGTGGGCCGGGGGGCCCGTTTCCGGGACGCGGCGGTTCTCTACCGGATGAACGCCCAGTCCAACGCACTGGAGTACGCCATGCGCAGCGGCGGCGTGCCCTACAAGGTGGTGGGGGGCATGAAGTTCTTCGACCGGGCGGAGGTGAAGGACATGCTGGCCTACCTCTGCGTGCTGAACAACCCCCTGGATGACCTGCGCCTGCGGCGGATCGTCAACAACCCGCCCCGGGGCATCGGCGGGACCACCATGGACAAGGTGGCGGCGCTGGCGGACCAGCAGGGGGCCTCCCTCTATGAGATCCTCCGCAACGCGGACCTGTTCCCGGAGCTGAAAACCCCGGCGAAAAAGCTCCTCCAGTTCGCGGACCTCATCGACGGCCTCCGGAAGGCCGGGGGCTCCCTGGCCCTGCCGGAGTTCTATGACGCCGTGTGCCAGCAGACCGGCTACACCCAGGCCCTGCGCGACAAGAACGACCTGGAGAGCCGGGGCCGCCTGGAGAACGTGGAGGAATTGAAATCCAACATCCTGAGCTTCCTGGAGCGTCAGCCGGAGGATGCCACACTCTCCGGCTTCCTCAATGAAATCGCCCTGTACACGGACCTGGACTCCCTGGAGAGCGGGGACGACTGCGTGACCCTGATGACCATTCACGCCGCCAAGGGTCTGGAGTTCCCCCTGGTCTACGTGGTGGGCATGGAGGAGGGGGTCTTCCCCGGCAGCTCTGCCCAGTACGAGGAGGAGGAGCTGGAGGAGGAGCGGCGGCTGTGCTACGTGGCCATGACCCGGGCCAAGGAGCGGCTGACCCTGCTGAACGCCCGCCAGCGGATGCTCTACGGCAAAACCGCCAGCAACCGCTTCTCCCGCTTCCTGGTGGAGATTCCGGAGGAAACCCTCAGCTGGGAGGGGCGGGACCTCCAGCCCGGCGGGGGCTTCGGCGGGTACGGCGGCTCCGCTTACGGAGGCGGCGGCTTCGGCGGTGCGTCCTCCGGCGGTGCGCCCTCCGGCGGTGCGCCCTCCGGCGGCCCTTCCCGCCCGGTCCAGACCCGCCCCGCCCGGCCCTCTTATCAGGAGGCCCGTCCCGCCGCGGCGAGCCCCGCCCTCTCCCTGAGCAAGGGGGACCGGGTGGAGCACCGGGCCTTCGGCCAGGGAACGGTGCTGTCCGTCCAGCCCATGGGGGGCGACGCCCTGGTGCAGGTGGACTTTGCAGGCACGGGCCCGAAGAAGCTGATGCTGAAGGCGGCGGCGAAGCACCTGAAAAGGCTGGATACATAAAGGGAAGCGCCGGAGGAGATCCTCCGGCGCTTTTTTCTCAGCAGCAGCACCCGCCGCAGGGGACGCGCTTGATGCAGTCCGCGCTGATCTGAGGCGGAAGGCTCATGGTCATCGCGCCGCTGTACTCGATGCAGACGCACTCACCGGGGCGGAAGCAGCAGGCGTCGTTGGTATGGACCAGCACCTCCTGGCAGCCGCACAGGTCGCAAACCAGCAGGTCGCAGCAGTTCACCCGCAGGATGCGGGCATTCATGACAACGGGCTCCCGGCACTCCGGCTCCTGGCCGCACTCATTACAAACAGATTCCATATAAAGGACCTCCTATCACATTCGGATGTATTCCATCCTATGCGCAGGGCCCCTCAAAGGTCCCGGAAATGTTCCCGGAACCGCTCTTGTGCGTAAGCGGACACCTCTTCCCGGAGGGACTGATAGGCGGCAAGCAGGGCCTCCGCCTCCTTCGTCAGCGCCGCGCCGCCGCCGTGGCGGCCCCCGATGGTGGAGTCCAACAGCTTGCAGCCCAGGGCCTCCTCGGCGGTGCGGATGATGCGCCACGCCTTGGAATAGGCCATGCCCATGGATGCCGCCGCCGCCCGGAGAGAGCGTTTTTCCCGGACCTCCTCCAGCAGGGCGGCCACGCCCGGGCCGAAGCGCCGCCGCCCCTCCCCGTCCAGAAGGCGGAGGGTGACGGCCAGGCGCAGGTCATGGTTGGTTTTCATCGGTGTACTCCTCCCGGCCGGTCAGTTGTAATTCGCCGTCTATGCGTTCCCAGATTTCCGTGTAGTTGGAAATCGTGCCGTCATCATGAAACTCCCGGATGGGCAGCTCCCGGCGGACGAGGGTCAGATAGCTCCAGTCCCGCGCCCCCGGCCTCAGCCGCTGGTCTGGAGCGGGGACCCAGGTCTCGGTGGCGGGCCGGTCGTCCACGCCGCTGACCTCCCAGTTGTCAATTTCTGACCGTATCAGGCAGAGCGCCCCGGTCTCGTCCGGCCTGTAATAGTCCAGCTCCTGCTTAGCAACGGATAAGCGAAAGGACGCTTTCAATTCCCGCTTGTCCGAATCCACGGAAACGCCTTGCAGGACGAAAGCGTATTGATACTGTTCCGCCTCCGGGTCCCACATCCAATAATAGTAGGGGATGGTATTGTTGGCGGGCCAGCCGAAGAGGCCGAAGTCCGTGTTGCCGTCGAAGTTCAGGTCCAGGACCTCCATGGTTTCCTCCGGGGACCAGCAGTCCGTGTACTCGGGGACAATTCCCCCGTCGCTGTCTCCCCAGAAGTGCTCAACCCCCTCCTGGGCCCGAATTGTCTGGAGGAGCCCGTCCCCGTCATACACCCGGACCTCCCGCACGCCGACGCTGTATTCGTCCAGCCGCTTCCCCACGGCCTCCAGGGTCAAAGTCCGCCCGTCCGCCAGGGGGGCCTCCAGGGTCAAAAGCACATGGTCCTCCGAGGGGACCTCCTCCACGGGGACTTCCTCCTCCGGGGAAACCTCCACCGGGGCGGGCTTCTCCGGGGCCTCCTGAAGAGGCGGGGCAGAAGGTTCTTTCTCCTCCACCTCCGCCGGGGCGGCGCAGGCGGAGAGGGACAGGAGCATCAGCGTCAAAAGCAGCAAACGGCGCATGGGCCCGACATCCTTTCCATAAGAGGTCTCATGAGCTCAGTATACCAGTTTTCCCGGCGGAAAAGGGTAACAAATGGGTGACAAATTTTGACTGAGGCCCCCGCGCCTCTTCTCCCGATGGAATGCCTTGAGGGCATATTTATGGGTTCTGTCCGGAGATTCCATTCTGTAGGGGCGGACATGCAGGTCCGCCCCTTGACATCCCGCGCCGCCGGCGGTATCATGTTATACAGGAAAAAATCGGCCGGGGCAGCCATGCCGGACGGACCCCGCCGGTGGAAAATCGTCAGGAGGGTTTTCTTATGGAGAAAAAGGTAAAGAGAATCGGCGTCCTCACCAGCGGCGGCGACGCGCCGGGCATGAACGCGGCGGTGCGGGCGGTGGTCCGGGCGTCCATCTCCCGGGGCATCGGCTGCATCGGCATCCGCCGGGGCTGGAACGGCCTGATCACCAGCGACTTCGTTCCGCTGACATCCTCCAGCGTCAGCCACATCATCAACAAGGGCGGCACCATGCTCTACACCGCCCGGAGCCTGGAGTTCATGGAGGAGGCCGGCCGGGCCAAGGCCCTGGCCACCTGCCGCCTGCTGGGGCTGGACGGCATTGTGGCCATCGGCGGCGACGGCACCTTCCGGGGGGCCCTGGCCATCTCCCGGCAGGCCGCCAAGGACGGCATGGACCTCCGGGTGGTGGGCATCCCCGCCACCATCGACAACGACATCGGATGCTCCCACTACACCATAGGCTTTGACTCCGCCTGCAACACGGCCATTGAATGCATCGACAAGCTCCGGGACACCATGCAGTCCCACGAGCGCTGCTCCGTGGTGGAGGTCATGGGCCGCCACGCGGGGTACCTGGCCCTGTACGTGGGCATCTCCGTGGGTGCCACCGCCGTGCTGATTCCCGAGCGGGAGCCGGACTTTGAAAAGGACATTGTGGAGAAGATCCGCCGGGCCCGTCTGGCGGGCACCACCCATTACATGGTGGTGGTGGCCGAGGGCGCGGGCAGCGCCATTGAGATCAGCCAGCGGATTCACGACGAGCTGGGCATCGACCCCCGGGTGACGGTGCTGGGCCACATCCAGCGGGGCGGCTCCCCCACCGCCCGGGACCGGGAGACCGCCAGCCGCATGGGCTATGAGGCGGTGAAGGTCCTGGCAGAGGGCACGGGGAACCAGATCATCGGCATTCAGAACGGCCTCCTGGCGGACATGGAGATGGAGAAGGCCCTGGCCATGACCAAGAGCTTCCAGATGGACCGCTATCAGATTCTGGAGGCCCTGACCAACAGTTGCGGCCCGGACTTCTAATCCCCTCCAAAACGGCCGCAGCGGCGGCAGGGGAGAGCAAACATACATATAGGAACGTAGCAGCGAGGGCCGGGGGCGTTTTGTCCCTGGCCCTGCAATAAATAAGGAGGACTCCATGGAAAAAGTGAGACTGGGGCGGACGGAACTGATGGTGACGAAGACGGCCTTCGGCGCCCTGCCCATCCAGCGAATTTCCAAGGCCGACGCGGTGAAGCTGGTCCGCCGGGCCTATGAGGCGGGAATCAACTACTTTGACACCGCCAATATGTACACGGACAGCGAGGAGAAATTGGGCGCGGCCCTGGAGGGGGTTCCCCGGCAGAGCGTGGTCATCTCCACCAAGAGCGGCGGCCGGGACAAAAAAACCGTCCTTGCCCACATTGAGCAGAGTCTCCGCTCCCTGCGGACGGACTACATCGACCTCTTCCAGTTCCATAACCCCGCCAAGCTGCCGGATATCAACGACCCCGCCGGCCCCTTCGCCGCCGCCCTGGAGATGCAGGAGAAGGGCTGTATCCGGCACATCGGCATCACGAACCACCGGCTCTTCATCGCCCGGGAGGCCATCGCCTCCGGGAATTTTGAGACTTTGCAGTTCCCCTTCTGCTACCTCACCACCGAGAAGGAGCTGGGGCTGGTGGAGGACTGCGCCAGGGCCGACATGGGCTATATCGCCATGAAGGGTCTCTCCGGCGGGCTTCTCAACAACGCCGAGGCCTGCTATGCCTTCATGCAGGAATATCCCAACGTGGTGCCCATCTGGGGCATCCAGCACCAGTGGGAGCTGGACCAGTGGCTGGAGCTGACGGAGCGGAATCCCCGCCTCACGTCGGAGCTCCGGGCCGTCATTGAGGCGGACCGAAAGGAGCTGGCGGGGAGCTTCTGCCGTTCCTGCGGCTACTGCCTCCCCTGCGCCGCCGGGATCGACATTCCCCAGGCGGCCCGGATGTCCGCCCTTCTGCGGCGGTCGCCGTACCGGCAGTACATGACCGACGAATGGCACGCGAAGATGCACCAGATTGAAAACTGCGTCCACTGCGATGCCTGCAAGAGCCGCTGCCCCTACGGGCTGGACACACCGAACCTGCTGGTGGAGATGCTGAAGGACTACGACGCGTTCTATGCGGAACACCGCAACGACGCCTGAACGAAAAAGCCAGGGCTGAAGCGCCCTGGCTCTTTTCATATTCACAGACGGGCACAGGGGCGGTTTTCCTCCCCCCAGACGCAAAGACCGTCCAGCACCGGCATCAAGGAACGGCCTTTATCGCTGAGGCTGTATTCTACCTTGGGCGGAATCTGAGGATATTCCTTCCTGAGAATCAAACCGTCCTGTTCCAGCTCCTTCAGCGCGGCGCTGAGGGTCTTGTGGGAAACGGAATCGATGTATCGCTTTATTTCGTTATAGCGGACCACCCCGAACTCCATCAGGCAGTAGAGGATGACCATTTTGTATTTGCCGCTGATGAGTGACAGGGTGTAGTGGAAGCCGGTGTCCTGAAAGCTGGCGGATTTAGCGGAATCTTGCGGCATGGGGCGCTCTCCTTTCGGTTAGTATCTAACTTTAATGTGCGTACTTTTCTTCTAACGGGTTTTCTGTTAGAGTAAGTATATCACAGATTTGGAGGTTTTCCCATGAGCAAAAAAATTTTAATTCTCAACGGCAGTCCCCGGGCCAAGGGAAATACCAAGGCGCTGATCGAGGCGTTTGAAAAGGGCGCGGCCGGGCACCATGTGGAGCGCTTTGACCTGCAAGCCATGAACATCCACGGCTGCCTCGGCTGCTGCTGCGGCGGGAAGGACCCCGCCAGCCCCTGCGTGCAAAAGGACGACATGGAAAAGATTTACCCTGCCTACCGGGAGGCGGACGTGGTGGTCCTTGCCTCTCCCATGTACTATTGGAATATCACCGGGCAGCTCAAATGTGCCTTTGACCGCCTCTTCGCCGTGGCGGAGCTGGACCCGAACTATGCCAATCCGAAAAAGGACTGCGTGCTGCTGATGGCGGCGGAGGGAGAGGACGAGGACAACTTCGCCCCCGTCCGGGCGCTGTACGAGGGTCTGACGTCTCACATGGGCTGGCGGGACCTGGGCGCCGTCTACGCCGGAGGAAATTTTGAGGCGGGGGCGATTCATGGCCATCCTGAACAGCTCCGGCAGGCGGAGTCGCTGGGCAAGTCTATCTGACAAAACGGATACAACCGCAAAAAGGTCCCATGCCCTGTCTGGCACGGGACCTTTTTCGCTTACTTTTTCAGCTGCTTCCGGAGCCAGTCCTTCCCGTCCACAAAGCGGGAGACAATGAAGCAGGTCACGTAGTCGCCCGCGGCGTTGATCATCGTCGCCGGGGGGTCCACCAGATTGCCGATGACCACCAGGATGGGGAAGGCAATCTCCATCTGGGCGGGGAAGAAGATGGAGCAGATGATATACTCTCCGATGTACCCGCCGCCGGGGACGCCGCTCATGCCCACGGAGCTGAGCACCGCCACCAGCACCACGGGAATCAGCATCCCAAGGGACAGCTTCTGGCCGAAAACACCCAGCACAAAGGCGATTTTCAGCACGCAGGAGAAGCAGGACCCGTCCATGTGCATGGTGGCCCCCAGGGGCAGCACCATGTCCGCCACGTCCTTGCGGATGCCGGTGTCCGCGGCCTCCTCCATGTTGGTGGGAATCGTCGCCACGGAGGAGCAGGTGCCCAGGGACACCACGGCGGGCTTGGTGATGTGCCGGAACATGACGCCGACGGCTTCCCGGCCGCCGCCGAACCAGGCGAAGAGGGGCCAGGCGGTGAAGATGTAGACAAAGCAGAGGGGATAGTACACCGCCAGGGCCCGGGCGTAGTTCTCCGTGATCTGGGGCCCGTAGGTGGCGACGAGATCGGCAAAGAAGCCGAAGAAGGCGATGGGGGCGTAGTAGGTGATGATCTTCACGAATTTCAGCATGACCCCGGCCAGGTCATCCAGGAACCGACCCACGGGGGTCTCCCTGCCGCCGTTGAGGTTTACGGCAAAGCCGAAAAGCAGGGAGAACACGATCAGAGGCAGCATGGCCCGGCGGGTCAGCAGGCCGCTGAAATCGCTGGCGGTGAAGAAGTTCACGATCATGTCCGGCAGGGTGGCGTATTCCCCCATCTCCTCCGCGGCCAGATTCGTCCAGGCGGCGGGCACCGGCGGAAAGACCATCATCAGCACATACATGATCACGGCGGCGATGGCCCCGGTGATCACGAAGGTCCCCACGGTGACGCCCATGATCTTCCCCGCCCGCTTCCGGCTCTCCATGTTGGCCACGGCGCTGGAAATGGAGGCAAAGACCATGGGGACCA
>CAJTZL010000026.1 GCA_910583695.1 uncultured Oscillibacter sp. | reverse complement strand
AACTCAAACACGCCCATAGGGCCGTTCCAGATGACGGTGCCCGCGTCGGCCACGGCGGCGCAGTAGAGCTTCACGGTCTCGGGCCCGATGTCCAGGCCCTCCCAGCCGTCGGGGATTTCACCGGCTTTGACGGTCTGGCTTTTGGCGTCGGCGGAGAAGCTGTCGCCGCAGACGGTGTCCACGGGGAGGAGGAACTTCACACCCTTGGCCTCAGCCTTGGCGATCATCTCCTTGGAGTAGTCCATCCAATCGGCTTCCAGGAGGCTGCCGCCCACCTTGCCGCCCTGGGCGGCGGAGAAGGTGTAGGACATGCCGCCGCCGATGATGATGGTGTCGGCGATTTCCAGCAGGTTGTTGATGACCCCGATTTTGGAGGAGACCTTGGCTCCGCCCAGGATGGCAACCAGGGGCCGCTTGGGATTGGCGATGGCCCCGCCCAGGAAGTCCAGCTCCTTTTGAATCAGGAAGCCGGAGACGGCGGGCAGATAGTCGGCCACGCCGGCGGTGGAGGCGTGGGCCCGGTGCACGGCGCCGAAGGCGTCGGACACGTAGACCTCCGCCATGGAAGCCATGGCCTTGGCCAGCTCCGGATCGTTCTTGGTTTCGCCCTTTTCAAAGCGGGTGTTCTCCAGCAGCAGAATCTCGCCGGGCTTCAGGGCGGCGGCTTTGGCCTTGGCATCCTCGCCCACCACGTCGGCGGCCATAGACACGTCCTTGCCCAAAAGCTCGCCCAAGCGCTTGGCCACGGGGGCCAAGCTCAGCTTTTCCAGGGACTTCTTCCACTTCTCCTCCGTAAGGGAGGCGGGGTCCTTGCCCTTTTCGGTCTGTTTTTTGATCCACTTTTCAAAGCTGGCCTCGGGCTTGCCCAGGTGGGAGCAGGCGATGACGGCGGCTCCCTGTTCCAGCAGGTACCGAATGGTGGGCAGGGCGGCTACGATGCGCTTGTCGCTGGTGATGGCTCCGGTCTCCTTGTCCTGGGGGACATTGAAATCGCAGCGCAGCAGCACTTTTTTGCCGGCTACCTCTACGTCTTTGACGGTCTTCTTACTGTAATTCATCTCAGGACTCCTCCTAAAAAAGAACATATTTCTCGGCGCAAACGCCGGTTTAAACATCGCTGAGTGCCATTTCCCCCGTCCCCAGGAGACCGGGGAAGCCGCTTTGCCGCAGGGCCTCGTAAACGCAGACGGCCACGGCGTTGCTCAGGTTCAGGCTTCTGGCCTCGTTCACCATGGGCAGACGGACGCAGCGGTTCTGAAACCGCTCCCGAAAGTGGAGAGGCAGCCCGGCGGTCTCCTTGCCGAAGAACAGCCAGCTGTCCGCCGTGAACGCCGCTTCCGCATAGGACCGGGGGGCCTTGGTGGTGGCAAGCCAGAGGTCCGACGCGGCCTCAGGACGGCGGCGGAACAGGTCCTCCAGATTCTCATAGTCTGTGACCTCCACCAGATGCCAGTAATCCAGGCCGCAGCGCTTCATGTTGCGCCGGATGGCGTCCTGGGAGATGTCGAAGCCCAGGGGGCGGACCAGATGAAGGCTGGAGCCGGTGGCGGCGCAGGTGCGGGCGATGTTCCCGCAGTTCTGGGGGATCTCCGGTTCCACCAGTACGACGTGCAGCATAGGTCCTCCCACTTTCTCTCAGAATAGTGTTATTGTAATCTATTACCTGAACAAATTCAACTACATTCTTTGAAAAAATTCCATTTTTGAGTAAAACGTACCAGCATTAAAAAATAAATTCTGCGAAACGCCGAAAAACCCGGGAAGAATCCGGGACTTTTTCCCCTTTTTCCGTAAGCTCTGACAAAAAAGAACAAGAAATGGGAAAAGATTTGGAAAAAATTCTAGGGACAAATTCACCATTCCCTCTGGATTTTCCCCAAAAGTTTGATATAATGGACTTACCTTTAGTAAAAATGTGCAAAGGAGGGGGAGGTTATGAGTCGCTTGAAGCGAGCTGTTCTGATTTTTGAGGAAGACGCCGCCATCCCGGCGGACGCCAAGCCGCTGATGCTGGAAACCGTGCTGTCCCGTCCCATCCTGTCCTGGGTATGCGACCGATTGCGGAACGAAGGCGTTCAGCGGCTTTTCGCTGTCTGTGGCCCCCGGTTTGCAGGGGAGGTCCGGGAAGTCCTGCCTCCGGAGGCCGCCGTCTCCGAGCAGTGGACGGACTTGGAGTCCTTTCTGGATACGGACGAGCCGGCGCTGGTGCTTCCGCGGGCCGCGTTCCCCATGGAGGAGGCGGGGCCGGGCTTTGCCTACGCCGCCCCGGGCCGGGAGCTCCGGGAGACCTGGAGGGTGAAGATGACCAACAGCGTCCAGGGCGCGGAGCTGATTCCCGGCTGGCTGCCGGTCTACGGGCCGGACACCGTCGCGGAGATTGAGGCTCTGCTGCGGCGCCGGGAGAACCCGGAGGGGGAGAAGTGAATATGTTCAATCTGTTCGATTGGACAAAAATAAATGGAAAGAGAGCGTTTTGGATATGATTTCACACGGGAAAGATATCAAGGTGTTTTCCGGCAACGCGAACCTGAAGCTGGCGAAGGAAATCTGCGCGCAGATGGGCACGAAGCTGGGAGAAGCCGAGGTTGGCGCCTTCTCCGACGGCGAGGTGTTTGTCTCCCTGTATGAGACCGTCCGGGGCAGCGACGTTTTCGTGGTCCAGCCCACTTGCAGCCCAGTCAACAACAACCTGATGGAGCTGCTGATCATCATTGACGCGCTGAAGCGGGCCTCCGCGGGCCGCATCACCGCTGTCATTCCTTACTATGGCTATGCCCGGCAGGACCGGAAGGCCAAGGCCCGGGACCCCATCACCGCCAAGCTGGTGGCCAACATGATTACCGCCGCCGGGGCGGACCGGGTGCTGACCATGGATCTCCACGCCGCCCAGATCCAGGGCTTCTTCGACATCCCGGTGGACAACCTGGCGGGCAACCCCATTTTTGTGGACTACTACGCCAAAAAATTCGGTGGCAGCTGTGAAAATATGGTGGTGGTTTCCCCGGACGTGGGCTCCGTGTCCCGGGCCCGGGCCTTCGCCCAGAAGCTGCACATGCAGCTGGCCATTGTGGATAAGCGCCGCCAGCGGGCCAACCACTGCGAGGTCATGAATGTCATCGGCGACGTGGACGGCCGGGACTGCATCCTCTTTGACGATCTGGTGGACACCGGCGGGTCCCTCTGCAACGCCGCCCAGGCCCTGGTGGACAACGGGGCCCACAGCGTCCACGCCTGTGCTTCCCACGGCGTGCTCTCCGGTCCGGCCATCGACCGGATCAACGCCAGCCCCATCCAGGAGCTGGCCCTGCTGGACACGATTCCGGCCATCAAGCCGGAGCTGAGCAGCAAGGTCAAGTACCTCTCCGTGGCGCCCATGTTCTGCGAGGCCATTGAGCGGGTCTACCAGGAGGTCTCCATTTCCAAGCTCTTCCGCTGAGTTCCGTTTCTCGGAAGGTCCTGCCCGGAATCGAAAGCGTGCCCGTGCGCTCCAGGGCCATTCGGGCCGGAGGGGCGGCCGCAAAGAGCCGTGGAGGACAAAAGAGGCCATAGACGATATTCTATATATCTATATATAATGTAAAGATAGAGCCACACGAGGCGGGGAAGGGTAACTTCCCCGCCTATGTGGGTTGTTCAGATTTGTCAAATTTTGTATTTTCTGGAAAGGCGAGACGAATATGTTTGGAAACAAGGGCGGCTCCTCCGTGGAGTGGCTGATTGTGGGATTGGGAAACCCCGGGCCAAAGTACGAGAACACCCGGCATAACATGGGCTTTCGCACGGTGGAGCTGCTGGCGGAGCAAGCGGGCGTGAAGCTGAACAAGGTGAAGTTCAAGTCCGCCTATAACGTCTGCGAATTTGCCGGGGTCCGGTGTCTGGTGATGAAGCCCCAGACCTATATGAACCTCTCCGGTGAGGCGGTGCGGGAGGCGGCGCAGTTCTATAAGATTCCCCCGGACCGCGTGCTGGTGATCTACGACGACGTATCTCTCCCCGTAGGAAAGCTGCGGGTCCGGCCCACCGGTTCCGCCGGGGGGCACAATGGAATCAAGAACATCATCGCACACCTGGGGACCCAGGACTTTCCCCGGGTCAAGATCGGCACCGGGGCTCCGGAGGACAAAGACGGCATGATCGGCTGGGTCATCGGCGTCCCCTCCCAGAAGGAGCGGGAGATTCTGCTGGAATCCTTCAAGCAGGCCATTCAGGCGGCGGCCTGCATTCTGGAGCACGGCTGCCAGAGGGCGATGAACGACTTTAACTGACTGCAAAGGGAGCTGCCATGAAACATCTGCTGGAAAAATTGATGACCATTCCGGAGGCGGGGGAGCTTCTCCGCCGGGTGGAGGACGGCGGCTGCCCCGCTGCCGTTACGGGGCTCCAGCCGGTCCATCGGGCCTGCCTCGGCGCGGCGACGGCCCAGGCGGCGGGCCGCCCGGCAGTCTTTCTCTGCGGAGACGAGGGGGAGGCCCGCCAGCTGGCGGGAGACCTGGAGGCCCTGTTGGGAGAGCCCCCTGTGACGCTGTTGAGCCGGGAGTGGCAGCTCCGCCCCGGGGCCGTGGCCTCCCGGGACTGGGAGCGGGGCCGTCTGGCGGCCCTCTATGCCATGGCCCAGGGCGCGCCCCGGGCGGTGGTGGCTACCGCCGACGCTCTGATGGCCCGGACCCTGCCCCCGAAGCTGTTGAGGGATCTGTCCCTCACCCTGAGCGTGGGGGAGCGGAGGGACCTGCCGGAGCTGACGGACCGGCTGCTGGCCGCCGGGTATACCCGCTGCCAGCAGGTGGAGGGCGTGGGCCAGTTCGCCCTCCGGGGCGGCATTCTGGACGTGTTTTCCCCTCTGATGAACCAGCCGGTCCGCTGTGAGTTTTTTGACGATGAAATCGACTCCATGGGGGCCTTTGACCCCGGCACCCAGCGGCGGACGGTGAACCTGGACTCCGCCCGGATTCTTCCCGCCGCCGAGGTTCTGCCCCGGCAGGCGGAGGGAGGACTGGAGGGCCTGGGGGCAAAGCTTCTGGCTCTGGCGGCAAAGCTGGAGAAAAAGGGCGCGCCCGCCGCCGCCCGCCTCCGGGAGGATGGGGAGCGCCTGAGCAGCGGATCGGTCCCCGACGGCTGTGACCGCTATCTGGCCGCCGTCTACCCGGACAACACGGCCGGAGTCCATTACCTGCCCCCGGACGCCTTGGTGTTCCTCTGTGAGGCGGGCCGGGTGGATGAGCGGGTGAAGGGGGCCCTGCTTCAGAACCGCCAGGACCTGGAGGCCCTGATGGAGGCGGGCGTCCTGGCGGGGGATTACGCAAAGCTGCTCCTCTCCACCGAGGAGCTTTACGCCGCCCTGGAGGCGTTTCCCATGATTATGGCAAATGCCCTGCCCACCTCCCGCTACCCCTATCCGCCCAAGGGCATCGTAAGCGTCAACGCCCGGCAGCTCAGTTCTTACGGCGGCAGCCTGGAAACCGCCGTCACAGACCTGGAGCAGTACCGGGAAAACGGCAGCGCGGTGCTGCTTCTCTGCGGCGGGGAGACCCGGGCGAACAATCTCCACAGTCTCCTGACGGAGCGGGGCATCCCCGCCGCTCTGGATATCCGGGGGACGGCCATGCCCGCCCAGGGGGAAATTCGCATTACCGTGGGGGCGCTTTCCGCCGGGTGCGAGTGGCCGGCCTTAAAGCTGGCGGTGCTGACGGAGGGCCAGCTGATGGCCCCCTCCCGGAAGCGGGCCAGGCTCAAGAAAGACTCCAACCGCCAGAAAATACAGTCCTACACGGACTTGAAACCCGGGGATCTGGTGGTTCACACCCACCACGGCGTGGGCCGCTTTGCGGGCATTCAGCGGATGCCGGTGGACGGCGTGGAGAAGGACTATATCAAAATCGACTACGCCGGGGGGGACTGCCTCTACGTTCCCGCCACGGCATTGGACTTGGTAAGCAAGTATATCGGCGGCGGGGAGGACGGCGAGGGCCGCCAGAAGCTGAACAAGCTGGGGGGCACCGAGTGGGCCAAGCAGAAGACCCGGGCCAAGAAGGCCGTCAAGGACTTGGCCAAGGGCCTGACGAAGCTCTACGCCGAGCGCCAGCGCCGCCCCGGCTTCGCCTTCTCCCCGGACTCTCCCTGGCAGAGGGAGTTTGAGGAGGCGTTTCCCTACGCGGAGACCGACGACCAGCTCCGGGCCATCGTGGAAATCAAGAAGGACATGGAGCGGCCCCGGCCCATGGACCGCCTCCTCTGCGGCGACGTGGGCTACGGCAAGACGGAGGTGGCCCTCCGGGCGGTGATGAAGTGCGTGCTGGACGGGAAACAGGCGGCCATCCTGGTGCCCACCACCGTTCTGGCTCAGCAGCACTACGCCACGGCTATGGGCCGCTTCCGGGATTTCCCGGTGCGGATTGAGGTGCTCTCCCGCTTCACGCCGGCCAAGGACCAGAAGCGCATTCTGGAGCTGGCAAAGGAAGGGCGGGTGGACCTTCTCATCGGCACCCACAAGCTGCTGCAAAAGGGTATGGAGTTCAAGGACCTGGGGCTCCTGATTATCGATGAGGAACAGCGCTTCGGCGTCACCCACAAGGAGCGCTTGAAGGAGATGAGCCGGCAGGTGGACGTGCTGACCCTCTCCGCCACGCCCATTCCCCGGACGCTGAACATGGCCCTTTCGGGCCTTCGGGACATGTCCACCATCGAGGAGCCCCCGGCGGACCGCCAGCCGGTTCAGACCTACGTGCTGGAGCACGACTGGGCCATCCTGGAAGACGCCATGCGGAAGGAGCTCAGCCGGGGCGGGCAGCTCTACTATCTCCACAACCGGGTGGAGAGCATCGACCTGACAGCTTCCCGCATCCAGAAGCTGCTGGGTCCGGAGGTCCGGGTGGTCACTGGCCATGGGAAGATGAGCGAACAGGAGCTGTCCGCCGTCATGCGGGCCATGGTGGACGGAGAGGCGGATGTGCTGGTCTGCACCACCATCATCGAAACGGGAATCGACATCTCCAATGTGAACACCCTGATTATTGAAGACGCGGACAAAATGGGGCTGGCCCAGCTTCACCAGATTCGGGGCCGTATCGGCCGCAGTGCTCGGCGGGCCTATGCCTACCTGACCTACCGGAAGGGGAAGGTGCTCCAGGAGGTTGCCGCCAAGCGGCTCTCCGCCATCCGGGAGTATGTGGAGTTCGGCTCCGGCTTCCGCATTGCCATGCGGGACCTGGAGATCCGGGGAGCGGGAAACCTCCTGGGCCCGGAGCAGTCCGGGTACCTCATGAGTGTGGGCTATGACCTCTATTTGAAGCTGCTGGAAGAGGCGGTGTTGGAGGAGCGGGGCGAGGAGAGGCAGATCGAAACGGAGTGCTCCGCCGATCTGACCGTCAACGCCAACATCCCGGAGCGCTATGTGTCTTCCCCGGAACAGCGGATGGACCTCTATCGCCGCATTGCCGCCATCCGCTCCAACGATGATGCGTCGGACTTGCTGGACGAACTGCTGGACCGCTACGGGGAGGCTCCCAGGCCGGTGCTGGCCCTGCTGGACGTGGCCCTGCTCCGGGCGGCGGCGGCAAGAGCGGGAGTATCGGACATCACCCAGAAACGGGACGTCCTCCGCTTCCAGCTGGCGGTCTTCCGCCCGGAGGCGGTAGTGCGGGTCTGCGGATTGAACAAGTACCGCCAGCGCCTTACGATAGCCGCCGGAGACGACCCGGCGCTGACCCTGAAGCTGAAGCCCGGGGCCGATGCCCTGGAAAGCGCCATGGAGCTGGTGGAGGATTTAAAACTGCAAATGGCATAACGGCAAAGCGGGAGCCCTTGGGCTCCCGCTTTGTCATATCCGCCGCCGCCGGCCCATATAATGGTTCGGACAACCTTATGGGAGGAGCGGGAGCGATGAGGAAACGAATGGCGGCCCTGGCCCTGGCCCTGTGCCTGGGGCTCAGCGGCTGCGCCCTGAAAAAGGAAGAGGAGGCCTCTCTGCTGGGCCGTGCGGCGGAACTGGGAGAGGAGATGATTTTGCTGACGGTGGACGGCCGGGAGGTCCCGGCCTGGCGCTACCTCTACTGGCTGGCGTTTACTTGTGACCAGATTCGGGAGAAGTACAAGGACTCCGGCCTGTCTCTGGATTGGGAGACCCCCGTCTCCGGCGGCTCCCTGGCGGATTACGCCAAGGATCAGGCCCTGGCCAATACCGCGCTCTACGCCACGGTGGAGAACTGGGCGGTGCGCTATGGCTGCATCCTCAGCGAGGCGGAGCGGGCCGCCTTGACGGAAACCTGGGAGAAACAGTCCGCCGCCCGGGGCGGGGAGGAGGCGTACTTGAAAGAGCTGGCAGATCTGGGGTTGGACCGCCTCCGGGCGGAGGAGCTGACGGAGGTGGGAATGCTCTATGCCAAACTCTACAATCTCTGCCTCACCGAGGGCAGTGAGCTTTCCGGGCTTCTGGATCAGGTGGACAGCCTGACAGTGGACCGCATCCTGATCTCCGCCGGGGAGGACCGGGAAGCGGCCCGGGAGCGGGCGGCGGAGGTGTTCTCCCGCCTCAACGTCGCGGAGGACCCGGCGGCGGCTTTCCCGGCTCTGGCGGCGGAGGGGGATGACGCGGCGGGCCCCCGGACTCTGTTGCCGGGAGACGGGACCCTGTCCCAGGCGCTGGAGGAAGCGGCCAGGGCCTTGGAGGAGGGACAGTATTCCGGGATTCTGGAGTCGGAGGAGGGCTTTTCCATCCTCCGCCGTCTGGCGTCCGAGAGCGGAGCCCTGGCAGGAGAGGCGTTTGACCGCCTGCTCCAGGATGCGGCGGAGGGAGCCCTGGTTCAGACCGCTCCGGCCTATGACGGCCTGGATGCCGCCGCCTTCGACAAAGCTCTGGCAGAACTGCGGGAGGCAGGGAAATAGGTGACTGCACAAGAGGCCGGCCTGCCGGGAGGAGCGTGCAAAGAAAACCCGGCGGATTAAGCGCGCCCTTTGAAGGATTCCTCCAGATCGTCTATGTTGTATTGCAGGATAGAGCGCAGGAAATCATGGAAAGAGGCATACCGTTCCACCTCCTGCCCGGCAAACCAGATAACGGCTCCCGGGCCGCCTCTTGCGGAGGGCGCCAGGACGAAGAACCCTCTGCCGGCCTCGTCTATGGCGATTGGTAGCAGGTCCTCTTTTTGGAACGCCAAATGAGGATTAAGGGGGTATACAAGCTCCAGCAGCTCCCAGGCCATATCCAGTTCCGGGCTCCCGGCTAATTCCTGCGTCCCGAAGAGACTGATATCGCCGAAGAACTCCCTCCACCCATTGGCGTACCTCAGAAAATCCGCATACTGGGCGTCCAGACGGACGCCCAGCCGGGCCTCTGCGCGGCGGATATCCTCCTGGGAACAGCCTTTGTTTGGAGGGCAGTACCTGTAGAGCTTTTCAAAATCCAGGCCGCACATTTCCTCCCGGACGGTCAGCATCTGCTTGATTCAGCTTGAAATATCCATAAAATTACCTCATAAAGCGGATATGGAAAGAGCCCTGCGCAGCTCCGTTACATGATAGCAGACTGGGAATCGTCGGCAAGTCCGCTTGGCGGAATGGAAAACGCTGGATTTTCGTCACCTTGACGAAAACGGCCCTGATTTTGTCAAAGATTTAACGAAATTATAAAACCTGAGAAAAGCCCATTGACGAAACGGGGCGGAGTCTCTATAATGATACGCAGAGAAAGGCGGCCGGCGGGTTGCCAAAAAATTGGCAATCCGCGCCCCGTCTCGCCCGTTGAAACTCCGGCGGCCCGCCGAGCCGCCAAAATATTACAAAACGGAGGAACATCATGAAAGATCTTTATGTCGTGAACTGCTGCCGCACCGCCATCGGCTCCTTTGGCGGCAGTCTGAAGAACACTCCCGCTGCGGAGCTGGGCGCGATTGTGGTCAAGGAGGCCCTGAACCGCGCTGGTGTGAAGCCGGAGAATGTGGATGAGGTCATGTTCGGCTGCATCCTCACCGCCGCCCAGGGCCAGAACGTGGCCCGTCAGGTCTCCATCAAGGCCGGTATTCCTTACTCCGTTCCCGCCTACACCGTGGGCATGGTCTGTGGCTCCGGCATGAAGTCTCTCATTGAGGGTGCCCGTTCCATCCTGGCCGGGGATGCCGACGTGGTCGTCTGCGGCGGCACCGAGAACATGAGCGCCGCTCCCTTCGCTTCCATGGATGCCCGCTGGGGCGCCCGTATGGGTGACAAGAAGCTGGTGGGTACCATGATCAAGGACGGCCTGTGGGACGCCTATAACAACTACCACATGGGAACCACTGCGGAAAATATCAACGACATCTGGGGCATCACCCGCCAGGAGCAGGACGAGTTCGCCGCCGCCTCCCAGCAGAAGACCGAGGCCGCTCAGGCCGCCGGCAAGTTCGAGGCCGAGATCGTTCCCGTCCCCGTGAAGGTCAAGCGGGACATGGTGGATTTCAAGAAGGACGAGTATCCCAAGGCCGGTGTCACCGCCGAGGGTATTGCCAAGCTGCGGGGCGCGTTCCCCGTGGGTCCCGAGTCCCCCAATCCCGAAGTGGTTCACACCTTCGATGTCACTGGAAAGAAGGAAACCGAGGATAAGGGCCAGCAGCGGGTAACTGCGGCCAACGCCTCCGGAATCAACGACGGTGCGGCCGCCATCATCCTGGCCTCCGGCGAGGCTGTGGAGAAGTACGGCCTGAAGCCCATGGCCAAGCTCATCGGCTGGGGCCAGGGCGGTGTGGATCCCAAGATCATGGGCGTGGGCCCCGTGCCTGCTTCCCGTCAGGCCATGGCGAAAGCCGGCGTGACCATCGACGACATCGACCTCATTGAAGCCAACGAAGCCTTTGCCGCCCAGTCCATCGCGGTGGGCCGGGAGCTGGGCTTTGATATGGCGAAGGTCAACGTCAACGGCGGAGCCATCGCTCTGGGCCACCCTGTGGGCGCTTCCGGCGCGCGGATCATTGTCACTCTGCTCCATGAAATGCAGAAGCGGGACGATGCCAAGAAG
Source organism: uncultured Oscillibacter sp. (assembly GCA_910583695.1). Taxonomy (GTDB): domain Bacteria; phylum Bacillota; class Clostridia; order Oscillospirales; family Oscillospiraceae; genus Oscillibacter. The sequence continues at coordinate 24,350 of CAJTZL010000026.1, read as the reverse complement.
GGCTTGGCCACCCTCTGCATCGGTGGCGGCATGGGCGTTGCCACTATCTTTGAGAAGTGCTGAGCTTGCGAAGTGGAAAGAAGATGAACTGCAAAGAGGGGCCTTCGGGTCCCTCTTTGGCTATGGGGGGAGCAATTAAAATGAACGAACATTGTCTGGGTCTTGGGCACGTGGCTGTTTACACCCGGGATATGGAGGAGAGCATCGCCTTCTACGAAAGATTGGGCGGCACGGTGAAAGGCCGGGGCGGCGTGTCCACGCCGGAGGGGGAGAAGAAGCTGGCTCTTGTAGCCTTCGGCGGCATCACGCTGGAGCTGATTCAAAGCCCTGGGGCCATGCCCATGGGAGAGGGGAACCTCCCTCACTTCGCCCTTCTGGTGGACGATTTGGATGCGGCCGCCGCGGCGGTTCGGGCGGCAGGAGTGGATACCTTCCTGACGCCGGAGAAAAAAGTCCTGCCGGAGCTTTTCGGAGGGCTGCAGAACTGGTTCTTTACCGGCCCCTCTGGGGAGCAGATTGAGCTGCTGCAAATGCTGTAAAGGAAATGGGCTTTCGCCGGAAGGCGAAAGCCCATTTTGTACGGTCGAGGGTTTAATGAAACAATTTTCGCGCCACCCAGATGAACAAGCACGCGCCTGCCACATCCACAATGAGGTTGGCGAACCAGCCGTAGGCGTAAAAGCCGAACAAACCGAACACGGTGCTGCCCACGGCGGAGCCTACAATGCCGATGATGACATTGCGGAAAAACCCGCCGTCGGTGTCCATCAGCTTTCCGGCAATCCAGCCTATCAGTGCGCCCATAATCAGGGAACCCAGCAAATGAAACATCGTCTCGCATCCTTTCCTTAATCTTCAATATATTCCCGGACCCGGTAAACCGCTCCGATTTCTTCCTCACAGATTTTCCGGCAGTTCTCAATTTCCTCCTTGGGAATCGTGTCCACCACGGTCATCATCACTGTAGGCACATACTGCCGCAATTCCTTGGCAAAGGATTTCATGGCCTCGTAAGCCCCTCCCTGGACCGGATGGCAGAGGGCGTCGTACTTCTCTGCCGTGTCGGTATTCAGAGAGATGGAGACCATGTCAAAGCGCCCGGCAAAATCCGGGCAGATGTTCCGGCCATGGATGAGATTTCCGGTGCCGTTGGTATCCATGCGGGTGAAGGGCTTGCGGTTCTGCGCCTTTAACTGGTCGATGACCCAGCAGATATCCTCGATCCGGTAGCTGGGCTCACCGAAGCCGCAGAAGACCAGCTGCTTGTACCGGGAGAGGTCCCGGCTTTCGATGTCCGCCAGGATTTCCTCCCGGGTGGGCTCCCGCTTCAGCCAGAGGTTGTGGGTGTAGATGCTCCCCCCATGCCCGTTGTGCCGGAGGCAGAACTCGCAGTTGAAGTTGCAGCGGTTTGTGGTGTTGACATACAGGTTTTCCCCGTACTCATAAGTGATGGTAAAGCCTTTTTCCATAGCTGATACTCCTTTATTGGTCGTAGCTGTAAAGGTGAAAATCTTGCAAAGTGAACACACCGTCCCGATAGGGAATCTGAGCGGAGGCTTCCGCCAGATAACAGGGGATCGGGCTGTCTGGCGGACTCAGGCAGAAGGCGCCTCGGAGCTGGAGACCGCCCCAATCCTCTATGCTGAACCCGGCGATCATACCGGAAGAAGTCTTCTCCAGGTCCAGACCCTCATGGCTGAACTCCACCAGTTCATGTCCCAGCATGGCGAAGGTTCTTCCGCCAAGTTCGGCGGTGTCGAACAGCTTGGGAATCTCTTCCTGCCAGAGGCTTTCAGGGAAGGTATAGGCGGTCATGGTCTCCTCCGGGCCTTTCTTTAGGATATGCAGCTTCTGAATGGAGACTCCGGTGCCGGTGCCCACTTGGCAGATGACGGCGAGCTCCTTTGCCCCGCCGCCGGCGTCAAGGCACTTTATTTGAGGAAGGGTCATGCTGGGGCCTGGGAAAAGCGTCCAGTCAAACTCCGCCAGACTGTCTCCCCAGCGGATGAGAGTGGTTTCCCCGGAGCTGTTGGCGTATAATGGCAGGCCGTAAAGAACTGCGTCCGCCTCCCGGTCCTCCGCCAGGACAGCAATGTGAGGGCCTCCCGTGACCCAGTGCATCGCATGATTTCGGTATGTTGTCCAGTCTGTATCCCGGGGAAGGGGCGGCAGGTCATAGTCCTCTGCCGGGGGCCGCCCCTCGGTTACAATCGCGAGAGCGGAGATGAGCTCCAGCCGCCGGGGCTCCGGCAGGGTGATGGCCGCTTCTTCCTCCGGGGGCTCCTCCGGCTCCGCCGGGGAGGGGGAGCCTCCGCAGCCGCTGAGAAGCAGCAATGCCAACAGCAGAATCCATCCTTTTTTCATGCGGCTGCTCAGTCCCACCAGAAATACCATTTGGTGGACTTGGCCAGAGTATCCGCCAAACAGCCCACGGACGCGCAGCCCTGGTCCACGATGTCCGGGCAGAAGGCGTATTGCTCCAGAGCCAGGGCCATAGCCTCCTCCCGTTTCACCGGAGCGGGGAGGTCGTACTCCAGAACATCCCGGGTGATCACCGCCGGGACGGCTCCGTATTTCTCATACCAGTATTTGGCGGCCGCCATGTGCTCCGCGTTGCTGGGGCACGCGTTCCAGCCGCCGAAGGGGACGCAGGCGAAGACCTCCCACGGGTGGCTTACCGGGATTTCCGCCAGCACGAGGGGAATGGTCTTTCCGTGGAAATCCGAGATGCCCAGGAAGCGGTTGACGGCCTCGCCGCCTTCCATGGGTCCCAAAAGCTCCTCGCCGGGCCAGTCCCAGCCTTCTTCCGCAGCACATTCCTGGTTTTGGGCGGCCATGCGGGCCAAAAGAGCTCCGCCGTCCTCTACCGGCTGAGAGAGGAGCTTTTGGCGGTGCTCTTCCGGCGTTTCACTTCCCAGCCATTCGAATCCTTCCAATGGGGAGGCATCCCCAACGGCGATGAGAACGGGGACGAAGTGTTCGGGAGCCGGTGATTCCTGCGGTTTGGAAAAGAGACGTCGGAGGATTCCCGGCGGAGCGGAGGAGTTTCGCCCTGCGCGGCTCCGGGCCTCCTGATAGGCAGTGATAATGGGGGCGGGGTTTGCCATAGGCGGAAATTCCATGCAGGGACAATTCAGAGCCGCCGTCTGCGCTTCATACATGGCTGGGAACCTCTCTTTCCAAATGAATCTTGGGAAACAGCCGCAGGCCGTTCTCCCAGGTGATCCGGGTCATTTCCTCCGGTGAAACGCCCTTCCACTCCGCCAGCTTCTCCACGATATAGGGCAGGTTCCGGCTGTCGTTCCGCTTTCCCCGCAGGGGGACCGGGGAGAGATAGGGGGAATCCGTCTCCACCACGATGCGGTCCAGGGGCGTGACGGCGGCCACCTCCGGGGCTTTCTGGGCGTTCTTGTAGGTAATGGGCCCGTCAAAGCCCAGGAACCAGCCGCGCTTCAACAGCTCTTCCGCCATCTCGGGACTGCCGGAGAAGCAATGAAAAACACCACGAGCCTCAGGGTAGTCCAGCACGATGGCCAGGGAATCCCCATGGGCTTCCCGGTCATGGACAATGACCGGCAGGCCCAGCTCCACCGCCAGCTCGATCTGCCGCCGGAAGACCATCTGCTGGAACTCCCTGGAAGGGTTGTCCTTCCAATAGTAGTCCAGGCCGATCTCGCCGACGGCCACTACTTTCTTATGCCCGCAGAGGGCCCGCAGGGCGGCGAAGTCCGCCTCGCCTGTCCCGGCGCAGTCGGAAGGATGGATGCCCGCGGCGGCGTAGACAAAGGAATACCGCTCCGCCAAAGCGATGGTGGCCCGGGAGCTTTCCAGCTCACAGCCTGGGTCCACCACCAGCCCCACCCCGGCAGCGGGGAGGGCGGAGAGGACTTCGTCCCGGTCGGCGGCGAAACCATTGGAATCGTAGTGGGCGTGGGTGTCGAAGATGGGCATGTCGAAACCTCCTCAGCAAAACAAAAAGGACATCCGAACGGATGCCCTTTTGGCCTGACGGCCTCCGGGCATTCACACGGAAGCGTCATTCCCCCGGGAACGGGGATATGTTTGGATCAACCGATCCGATTGAGCTTCAGGGTCATGGCGCTCTTTTTGTGAGCGGCCGTGTTCTTGTGGAGAACACCCTTCGCCACAGCCTGATCGACCTTTTTCACCGCAACCTTGTAAGCGCCATCGGCATCGGTGCGATTGCCCTCCGCCGCGGCGGCCTCGAACTTTTTGATCGCGGTTTTGAGATCGGACTTCGTGGCCTTGTTGCGGGCGTTCCTCGCCTTCCCGATGAGGACGCGCTTTTTGGCAGACTTGATATTCGGCAAACCAAACACCTCCTTTGGCCGTTGATTTCATGCGGGCAGGACAAGTCCTACCGTACAGACCTATATTCTAACAGGGAAAGCTCCAAAAAGCAAGGGTTTTTTTTCATATTTTCATAAGATTTTCAGAAGCGACATACAAAAGTTACAATGAGCTGCCGCTGTTACGCAATGTGGAGATGGTAGCAAAGGTGCTGGGTATTGCTCCATCCAACGCCCACGAGCCGATGCATGAAGAAAGGTTTCGAAGCCCACCAGCGGAGCTGGTGAATCTTTCTACCCCAAAAGAAAACCGCAGACATCTGCCTGCGGTTTTGTCTCCGTACTCCGAAAACGCGGTTCAACGGATAAAATGAGGAGCGTATCCGGCGATTGGCCGGTCATCATGCGGAAACATCAGCTTCGCGGAGTATTGTTTCTGCCACATTTTCACTGCAGCGACGGATTTCTGAAACTCGTCCGTATCCACGGTAGTGAAATGTATGTTGTGCTCCGGGTCCTCATAGTTTTCCCGCCGGGGAATCGTATCACTGGGGAAAATATAGGTGTCCTTCTCCAAGTGTAGTATCATAGCCATTACCCCTGTAGTGTGTCCCTTTAAGATTTTCAGATCGACGCCTGGAAAGATCTCCGTATCCTCGGAAATCATATGGAATTCAGCTCCTTCCACATCAAAATTCCACCGATAATAAAAGTCGCACGGCTCCATATATCCTTTTGCGGTCCTGTGGGACCGAAACAACCCATCTTTAAAATCTGCTTCGCACACATATACACATTTGATGGCTTTTGTATTTTTGAAGAACGTTAAGCCGCCGAAATGATCCCAGTGGCAGTGGGAGATGATGATGGCGGAGATATCGTTTACGGTAATCCCCATTTGATTCAGCGCTTTGTCAACGTACTCCTCCCTGGGGATAGCTACCGGGCATTGCCGGATATGGGTCTCCGGACGGCGAAACGTGTCATCGGCGGGCCCCACACCCACGTCGTACATAAAGTATCCCACCTGGGGATGTTTGACTAGAACACAATAATACCAAGCGCCCTGTTCGTAGCCCTCGAAGGATTCCACACCCACGCCTGAGCGCAGAATTGCAAATTCAATTCCTTTCATAGCCTGCCCCTCCTCAGTCCTTGCTGATCTCCAAGCTGCTCATACCAACTGCGAAAATCAGGACCAGACCCTTGACTATCCATTGGATATACTCGTTCAGGCCCAGCAGCATCATCCCATTTGTCAGGACTCCCATAATCAGCGCGCCAATTGCCAAATAGAGGATTGAGCCCTTTCCGCCGTTGATGCTGATGCCTCCCAACGTCACGGAGGTGATAACGTCCATTTCAAATCCAATGCCGGTCCCCGGCTGGCCAGAGCCAAGACGGCCCGCCATCATAATACCCGCGATTGCCGTAAAGAACGTGCAAAGTGCGAAGGATAAAATGATGACCCGTTTGGTATTAATGCCCGCAAGCCGTGCGGCTTCCGGATTTCCGCCTACCGCGTATACATATCTCCCGATATAGGTCTTACTCATCAGGAAATGACCTATGACAAAAATGGCCACCATAACGATCAGAGGGAAGGGAATGACATTGAATACATAGCCCTGGCCCAAAAATTTGAATTGATCAGACAATCCGTAAGTTGGAATGGCGTTGGTAATTGTAAACGCCACACCCTTATAAATAGTCTGGAACGCGAGCGTGGTAATGAGAGCGGGAACCCTCAGCCGGGCTGTAACTTCGCCGGAGAGGATACCGCCTATCAGCGCAACCAGCAGGGTGATAATAATGGAGAGCCACAGCGGAATCCCCATCTCCACATTCAGCTTTACGCATAATACGCCGGAAAGAGCCAGCATCATGCCGGTTGAAATGTCAATTCCGCCGGCAAGCACAACAATTGCCAAGCCCACGCCGGAAATTCCCGTGAAGGAAATCTGACGGCCTACGTTCATAATATTTTCCGATGTAAAGAATGTGTCGGTCATCAGGGAAAACAGTAGGATCTCCAGCAGCAAAATCGCCAAAAGACCATACGAATTGTATAATTTTACAAATTGTGCCCTACGGCTAATCCTCTGCGTATTACTCATAACGATATGCTCCTTTTCCTGTTAATGAATGATGCCGGACGCATATTCCATAATGCGTTCCTGTGTCATATCACATTGATCCAGTACCGTTTGTTGTACACCCTCATACATCACAACGACCCGGTTGCACATTCCGATGACCTCCGGCATTTCGGAAGAGACCATAATAACAGCCTTTCCTTCTCTGCGCAGCTGATCCAGCAGCTCGTAGATTTCTTTCTTTGCACCCACGTCGATCCCGCGGGTGGGTTCGTCGAACAGAATAATATCTCCTTCCGTAAGCAGCCATTTGGAAACAACAACTTTTTGCTGGTTGCCGCCAGAAAGGCTGCTTACGGGGTTTTTAATACCGCCATGCTTAATTGAGAGCTTATTGATATAGCTGTCCAGCGAGGCCTTCTCTCTTTTGGAGTCAATTACCAGTAGCCTGCTCATGTCCTTTATCTTCGCCAATGTCAGATTATGCTGAATGGACAGCATCAGGTGCAGGCCCTGCCTTTTTCGGTCCTCCGGAACCAGGGAAATGCCGCTTTCAATCGCACGCCGAGGATTGTTTTTCACATCCAGGGGCTGGCCGTTAATGAGAATTTCGCCGCTTAGAATCGGATCTGCCCCAAAAAGAGCGCGAAGTATTTCTGTTCTTCCAGCGCCCACTAAGCCTGCAATTCCCAGAATTTCCCCTTTGTACAGCTTAAAATTGATATCCGAGAGTTTTGCGTTCGACAGGTGCCGAACTTCAAGCACGGGTGTGTTGTCATAAACAACAGTATTTTTAGCGGGAAAGGTTTCGTTAAGGCTTCTGCCGATCATCAGTCGGATGATTTCCTGACGGGAGGTGTCTTTTGTGTTCAACGTTTTGATCGCCGTCCCGTCCCGCATAATTGTAACCCGGTCCGTCAGCGCTTCAATTTCATCCATTCGGTGGGAAATATAAATGATTGTTAACCCTTCTTCTCTCAGCCTTCGAATGATGTCAAACAGCACTTGAATCTCGCTTTCGGTCAGCGGCGCGGTTGGCTCGTCAAAGACGATAATCTTCGAGTTTTCTTGCAGCGTCTTTGCGATTTCAACCAGTTGGCAGTAAGCGACCGACAGATTCTTTACTTTTGCCAGCGGGTCAATTTTAATACTTAAGCGTTCAAAGAGTTTTTCCGTTTGTTCGATCATTCGCCTGTTGTCGTTGATGAGCCCCAGCTTGATCTCTTTCCCCAAGAAGATATTTTCATAAACCGTGAGTTCATTTACCAGATTAAATTCCTGATAAATCATTCCGACGCCCAAACTCTTTGCCAACTGCGGGGTCAGGGATGAGAACTTTTTGCCGTTGATCTCAACGGACCCACTGTCTGGGGTATACGCACCGGATAAAATTTTGCACAGCGTGGATTTTCCTGCACCGTTTTCTCCCATCAATGCATGAATTTCTCCGGAATAAAATTCCAGATTAATATCCTGAATTGCTTTAATGCCGCCAAATGATTTCGTTATGTTATGAGTTGACACAACCGCTTCGCTCATATTCCATCCTCCTCGCGGAACAAAATTCCATAAATAGAATTTTGCCGGATATCCCGGCAAAATTCTAAAACTCATACGCTTTCACGCTCAGCCGGCTTGCTCCTTTTCCAGCCAATAGTTATAGTAGTTCTCAAATCTATCCTGGTAAGTAACCTCCATTGCGCTGTAGTCGTCAATATTTTCGGCGGTAACGGGAATTACATCCTGATAGTATTTGACCGCGTAATCCTCGCCGCGGGCGGCCCTGGCAATATTGTCAATTAGGTCGTAGGCAATGTCGGGCGTACGCAGGGAATAGGCAACGGAACAGCGGAATCCATAGCTGCCGTCGGCAATCATATTCAGGGCCTCCTGAGAACCGTCTACCCCAGATAAAAACCACTCGTCAGGATTCACGTTCTTGGCCTTCAGAACTTCTGCAAAAGCGGAAGCCTGACTGTCGCCAATACTGAGCAGAACTCGAACGTCGGGGTTGGAAACCAGCAGGTTTTCGGCGAGCTTTGAGGCATCCGCTGCAGTGTCGCAGGTCTGGGGCTCCAGGAAGGTCAGCTTACTCTCATCGCACAGCTCCACAAGGGCGGCCTTCTGACCTTCCGTCCGCTGAAGGAGCGAGGCGTTCCGAGGGTTCCAGATAAAAGCGACCGTCGCGGTACCGCCCAGCTTCTCATTGATCCACTTTGCGGCTTCCGTGCCCTGAACGTAACCAAAGTTATAGTCGTCGTTGCAGAGGCCGACAGTGACATAATCGGTATCCGGATACTGCATTACCTTGATGCCGGATTCGACGGCCCGCTTGACCACATCCTCCAGGGCCGCAGAATCCAAGGCATTGAGGAGAATTGCATCCATTCCCGCCGCAATGAAGTTTTCAATGGCGGTCACCTGCTTTGCCACGTCGCCCTGGCCATCCACAACCGTCAGCTCATTTTCAGGGTGGGCTGCAATCCATGCCTCATAACCCTTGACGCTTTCAGAAAAATATTCGCTTGTCAGATCCATCACGCAGGCGCCGATTTTCAAGCCTTTTGGGGAGTTTCCGGTGGGAGCGTCGGTCTGTGGCGGCGCGGAGCTGCTGTCCGGGGTGGGGCTGGCTACCTTTTTACCGCCGCATCCCACGAGGGCGGATAGCAGCAGGATTGCCAGCATGAGCGTTAAATACTTCTTTTTCATTCCTTATTCCTCCTAAGTAAAAATTTTAATCTTTAACTTTACCGGGCGGTAAAGCAAAAGCTCATAACAGGCTGCTGACCAGCAGAGACATTTTCCACTTCATTTCATCCACACCGCTGGGGGACGGCTGTTAAAAAGATATGAAAAATCGGTGAAGCTTCGTTATTTGTGCTGATCAAGTTTTATTTATGTTACCATTTTTTCAGCGGAATTGTCAACGAATTTCACTTGTGATTTGTGGTATACCACAAATGAACTATGGAGAAAAAGGAATTTCATTAAATGGGACAGATATCTTTTCAGTAGCTTTACTGAGATATTGTTTTCAAGATGTCTCGAAAAATAGAAAATATACTCGATAGCATTCCTTTTTTCAAACTTTTCCTGGAGATAGAATATTTGCACGAAGCAAATTTTTATCGATCCCGAGCATTTGATTTGGCAAGACTCCAACTAACAAGTTAAACTTATTTCGTTCTAATTTGCTTGGATTTATGGGATACCATTCATTTTTGCTGTTTTTCTCATTTCTCTATTGAAAATAATTGGTTTAAATATTAGAATACATGCAATTGCTGACCACAACACATCGATTGTCACAAAGCATAAGGGGGATACCATATGAAAGCAATTGTAAAATACGCCATTGGCAAGGATGGGATGGGCCTAATGGACATTCCGGAGCCTGTTCCGCGAGAAGGCGAGCTTAAGGTAAAAGTTTGTGTTGCCGGCATATGCGGCGGAGACATCCACTCCATGCTGGATGAACGTATTACCGAAATGCCCGTAACCCTTGGACATGAGTATGTGGGCCGGGTTGTGGAAACCTGCGGCGATGTAGGAGAGTTCAAAATCGGCGACTACGTAGTGACTCTCCCTGCCTGCTACAGCTGCGGCGAGTGCTGCTTTTGCAAAGCGGGGCTGGTAACGCTTTGCCCGGACCGGAAATCAATCGGCACTCATCGCAATGGTGCTATGGCTGAATATGTTGTTGTTCCGGCAAAATATAGCTTTAAGGTTCCGGAAAAAGCAGAAGATAAAAGTGTTTACGCCCTTGCGGAGCCTTTTATTTGTGCAGTCCGCGGCGTATATGAGCGTATTCAGGTACACCCTGGCGATGTGGCTGTCGTCAGCGGTCCTGGGCCTATGGGACAGTTTGCGCTTCAGGCACTGAAAACCCGAGGTGCGTATGTTATCGTATCCGGGCTCAAGACAGATGCCGAGCGACTCAAGTTGGCGGCGGACATGGGAGCGAACGCGATTGCCGACAACTTTGAGGATCTGAAAGCGGAAGTCAAAAAAGTCAACCCCTTAGGCGCAGACATCGTAGTGGAAGCAGGCAGTCATCCCAGCTCCATCCAGGCGTGCATGGAGATTGCCCGGGCAGGCAGCTCCATGCTGGTTCTGGGCACCTTTGGCGGTCATGACATAACCCTGCGTTTTGATACCACTCACGAAAAGGAAATGTCCGTTTTTGGCTCAAATTCTACGGCCATGTCTTCATGGGAGATCGGAATGAAACTCATCAATGAGGGGCGGGTGAATCTTGCTCCCCTGATCAGTATGCGGCTCCCCCTGTCTGAGTGGAAGCGAGGATTTGAGACCGTGATCAACAAAGAAGCCTATAAGGTTGTATTTTGCCCGGACCTGGATAAAAAGTGAGTCCGAGAAAATTATAAATAATTGAGTATAAAAGGAGATGGAACCATGACGATGGATGGTAAGACATTTGCGTCAATGTGCGATATCGGCACATGGCATGCCTTAGCGACGAAGGCGGAGGTCGACAACAGTATTGAGGTCGCGAAAAAGTACCGCGCCTGCTCTATTTATACCCCGAAATGTTTCTGCAAATACGCGGCGGAACAGTTGAAGGGCACCGGCATTAACCTGGAGTTCTCCATCTGCGCGTCTACGGGACACGACGATACAGAGCAAAAGGTCTTTGGAGCCAAACGCTATGTGGAGCTTGGCCTGACCGAGGTTGAGACATATCTCAATCTGAGCTTCTTCAAATCCAGAATGTACAAAGAAGCATATGAGGATATTGTTGCTGTCCGCAAGGCGATTCCGGATGACATGATCATGAAATGCATTATCCAAACGCCGGTTCTTTCCGACGAGGAGCTGCGAACCGCCTCTCAGATGTGCGTTGATGCCGGTGTGAACTTTGTCAAAACCGGCAACGGCCAGTTTGGCCTGACGACTCCGCACGCCATTGAAGTCATAGCGAATACCATTCAGGGAAAAGCACAGATCAAGGCCACCGGTGCGTTTGTCAATGTTCAGATGATTTATGACTTTTTGAACCTCGGCGCCACCCGTTTTGGGATCGGTGTGGGCGAGATGATAGAGTACTATGATATTATCGAAAAGGACTTCCGGGAGGGCCGCCAAGCATGACCTGCCCCGTATGATCTGTTTCCGCTTTGAGAGAGCTTTGGCTATCTGAAGAGAAAAGCAAGATTCTGCATATGTTTTGTAAAAGGGGTGAGAACCGATGGATGCAAGTCAGCGATACCGACTGAGCAACGGCGTAGAAATTCCTTGTATCGGATATGGAACTGCGCCTCTGAACGAAGCCATCGGCCAGGAAATGCCCGTGGGGATTGACGAGGCGCTGGTCTGTGGTTATCGGTTGATTGATACGGCGTGGGCATATAAAAATGAGGCATATCTTGGTGCCGCAATCAGGCGAAGTGGAATTGACAGAAAGGAGCTTTTCGTAACAAGCAAATGTTCAAACCGATTTCGGGGATATGAGCAGGCGTTGGCATGCTTTAAGGAATCTTTGGATCTGCTCCGACTGGAGTATCTGGATCTGTACCTGATACATTGGCCTGCAAAGGATGGCCCGCCTGAGCAATGGCAAAAACTGAATTCTGAAACTTGGCGCGCACTGGAAACCCTGTATAAAGACGGCTATGTCCGTGCCATTGGCGTATCGAATTTCTGGCCGCACCACTTGGAACCACTTATGGAGCACGCAGAGATTCCGCCTATGGTTCTGCAGCTTGAGTACCATCCTGGCTATATCCAGGCGGAGCCTGTCGCCTTTGCCCGGGCGCATGGCATGATCGTGGAGGGATGGAGTCCCCTGGGGACCGGAAAGCTGCTGAACAATGAGACGCTGCTGGAGATTGGGAAAAACTATAACAAATCTCCGGCCCAGGTAATTTTGAATTGGTGTGTGAATACCGGTGTTATCCCGCTTCCAAAGTCCCATAATGAGGCTCGGATTCTGCAAAATATTGATATTTTTGACTTCAAAATGTCAGAGGACGACATGTCCACGCTGTCCAATATGGAGTACATCGGAGGTTCCGGATGGACCCCCGACTCCATTACATGGTAAACAGGGTTTCCGCCCAGACTCCTTGCTGGGAATGATATGGAAAAACCGGGGATTTCTTGTTTGAGAAACCCCGGTTTTTCAAAGTTGCAGTCCGGACGCCCAAAGGTGCCGATCGCTTGTTTTATTCTTGCAATTCTTCTATTGAACGAACGCTGTCACGTTCTATGATTTCCGGTTCCATAAAGATCTTTTTTCGCTTCCCATTTGGATTCTTACTGCGCTCAATAAAAAGCAATGCCGCCTGTACACCCATTTCGTAATGATTGCAGGATACTGTCGTAAGGGAGGGACTGCTTAAGACTGAATCCTGCGTATTATCGGTTGCCATCACGCTGATATCCTCCGGGACTCTTTTCCCACAGCGCCTCAACCCCTCGATTACACCGCGGGCAATCATCTCATTCGGCGCATACACGGCCGTAATGTCCTTTCTGGACACGGCAATAATGCTCCCGGCTCCAATTCCCCCTTCAAACGTGTGATTTACCTGAATAATATCCTCATCGCACAGTTTCAGTCCCATTTTCTGGAGCCCGTCGATATAACCTTTTTCCCGATACTCCGCTGAGGAAATCCCTGTCAGAGACACGAACGCAATCCGCCTGTGGCCTTTTTGAACAAGATACTGAACGGCAAGCCGCCCCGCTGCCTTATTGTCCATGCAGACCTGATCCATTTCAACCATTTCAAGCGGGCGGTTCATGGAAATGCAAGGAATGCTGCATGTCTGCATCATTTTAATAAAAGCCGGTGTTTCAATGGGGGTAAGCAGAATCATTCCCTCAAAACGGCTGGCAATGGCCCGCCGCATGTAGAACTCCAGTTTTTCCGTATCATAACGGTCACCATAAGTCCCTACATACATGATATTGCGGGTATCAAAGACACTGGAAATTCCAATGATGTTCTGGGCATAAACATCGTTAGATATCTCCCCCATAATGATCATGACCATCTTTACAGAGTTTCTTTTAGATGGCGACGGTTTATAGCAATATCCGCTTTCCTCCACGGCCTTTTGAATTGCGGCTCTTGTTGTCTCGTCAACGTATCCATGGTTTGAAAGCGCACGAGAAATCGTAGACGAAGAAAAACCGGTGATTTTTGCCAGATCCTTAATTGTAACAGACATAGACCTCTCCCCCATATTTACACAGTTTTCAAATTATTTCACGGATTTCGGTAGCTCTTGATACAGAGCCTATCACAATTGCTTTCCTTTTACAATCTGTAATTTTACACTTTGCGGGGAGAAACCAGGGAGTTAAACGCCATAACGGCTCAGGTATTTTAAAAGACGATACATTTTCATCCCATTTCAAGAGAATTGCTCACAAATTTTGTGTGTGGGATACCATAATATAATATCGTATATTTCATATATTATATTGAAAATATATCGATTATAGCATAGAATAGAAAGAAAATAGAAGTAGCATTTCATGAAAAGACTTTTCTAATCGTTGCTTGACTAGGAGGAAGCAGAATGAACTATGCGATCAAACCTGAGGTCCTGCGGGAATTTTGTGCAAAAGCATGCGAAAAATTTGGGTATTCTCCCGAATATGCCGCTATTACTGCAGAAGTCCTCACGGAATCTGAAATGATGGGCACACACTCTCACGGCACGAAAAATCTTGTCAATTACATCCGCAAGGGGCTTGCCGGCGGCATTCGTATAGACGCGGATATCAGGATTTTAAAGGAGGGCCCCGCGTGGGCGCTGATGGATGCCGATGCCAGCATCGGCATGGTGCCAGCCTATCGCTCTATGGAACTGGCAATCAAAAAAGCCGCTCAGTGCGGTATAGCCATTGTCAATGTAAAAAATGGGACGCATTACGGAGCTTCCGGTTACTATGCCTGCATGGCGGCAAAGCGGGGCATGGTCGGAATCTCCATCAGCAATACGGAGCCCAATATGTGTATTCCAGGCGGCAGAGGCCGGGAAATCGGCAACAGCCCGTTTTCCATTGCGTTTCCCCAAAAGTCCGGGGACCCGCTGTATCTGGATATTGCGCTTTCCGCAGTTGCTGCCCTCAAAATTGAGCAGGCAAAAAAAGAGGGAAGAACCATTCCCGACACCTGGATTGTGGACAAAGACGGCTTTCCAAGCACAAGTCCCGAGGCTTTTTTTGACGGTGGTGCTGCCCAGCCTATGGCTGCTCACAAAGGCTATGGTTTGTCAATGGCAGTAGAAATTCTCACAGGCGTTATGAGCGGTGGTGCGATCCTGCACGAGATGACGAGTTGGTGCTGGGACCTCCCCACTCCAAACAAAGTGAGTTATTCCTCTGTCGCAATTGATATTTCAAAATTTATGGATTTGCCCACATTCGAGGACCGCTTGCAGGAATATATCGACTCAATTCACAGCACGCCTTTACGTAAAGGTTCCGCGCGGATTCTTGTGCCTGGGGAACTGGAGACCGCCCGGTATAAAAACGCATTGGAGTCCGGCATCCTGCTTCCATCCGACGTGGCGGAAAACCTTTTAGCCCTTTCCGAATTGGCTGGACTCGAACTCAATCTGGAGAAAAGGACGGAATGTGATGAATCATCTGGAGACGCTTGTATTTGAAGCGGGCATTATGCCCATTCTGTTTGCAGAGAAAAGCGAATGCGCCGGGCGCGTCGTCCGTGCCGTTGAGCAGACAGCAATTCCTGTAGTAGAGATTCTGCAAAGAGGCGAGGCGGCCCTCAACGCTTTCAAGGAGGCGGTCAGGCTCAAAACGGCCTCCTACATTGGCGCAGGAACTGTGTGCACCTTGGAGAGCTGCAAGCAGATGGTGGATTTGGGCGCGGATTTCATTGTGTCGCCGGGATACAACCCGGAAATAGTAAACTGGTGCATAAAGCATGACATTCCCATAATTCCCGGTGTGTCCAATCCGACGGAAGTCATGCTGGCCGCTGAGGCGGGCGTCAAAATGGCCAAATACTTCCCCTTTTATGAGCTGGGCGGAGAAAAATATCTGAACAGCATGTCCGGCCCCTTTCCCGGTCTGAAGTTTATTATCACCGGATGCATCGACGACCGTGAACTGTCCTTCCTGTCCAACCCCAAAATTGCCGCAGTGGGCGGCGTGTGGCCTTTTCAGTCGGAAATTAATCATACGGTTGTCAGCGAGCATGACATTGTAGAACGGATCAACCGGAGCATTGAAATTGGCAGACACTATCGGAACAGAGCAAGATGGGACGAACCACAAATCTACAATAAGGAGCGTTAAGATTATGGTAGAGATGAAAATGTATATCAACGGTGAATTCTGCAGTTCCAGCGACGGAAAAAAGATTGAGGTAATCTGCCCCGAGGATGAACACATCGTAGGCTACGTTCCTGCTGGCACTTCTGAAGACGGAAAAAAAGTCTTAGAGGCCGCCCAGGCCGCCTCTCACGCATGGATGATCCTGCCCCCCCAGACCCGCGCAGGCTATGTCAAAAAGTTGCGCGATCTATTGAGTGCAAAAAAAGAGGAGTTCGCACGCCTGTTGAGCGAGGAACACGGTAAGCCCATCAGCGAGTCCCGAGGAGAGATTGACGCTGCTGCCTCCATGATGGACAGCGCGATCGCATGGGCTCCCCGCATCAAGGGAGACGTTCTCTATTCCAGCCAGAAAAACGAACAGATTTTGATTCAGCGTGTTCCTTACGGAGTTGTAGTGGGAATCAGCGCGTGGAACTATCCGCTTTGCCTCGCAGCCAGGAAGTTTGCCATTGGTCTTGTCTGCGGAAACACCATGGTCATCAAGCCCCCCTCCCTGACCCCTATGGCAACCATGAAACTGGGTGAACTGATCCATGAGGCCGGTTTTCCCAAGGGGGTATTTAACATGGTTTCTGGCACCGGTGCCACCATTGGCACAGAATTGGTCCGCAACCCGATCACAAAGATGGTTTCCCTGACCGGCAGCGGCCCGGCGGGACAGGAGCTGTATCATGCTGCCGCAGAAAATATCACCGTGCTCCGGCTTGAGCTGGGCGGCAAGGCCCCGTTTATCGTGATGGACGACGCGGATCTGGAAAAGGCGGTGGAGGGGGCCGTGTCCGCCCGCTTCAACAACTGCGGGCAGGTCTGCACCTGCAATGACAGAATGTATATCCATGAGAACATCTACGAAGAGTTTATGGAAAAATTCATCGACCGAGTGAAGAAGATCAAGATTGGCCCCTCCCTAGCAGAAGACACCCAAATGGGACCGAAGGTAAGCCGGGAGGAAGTTGACAAGCTCTGGGGAATGTACCACCGAGCTGTAGAGCAGGGGGCAAAGGTGCTGTATGGCGGAAGGCCCCTGGAGGGTCCGCTCTTTGAAAAAGGCTTCTGGTTCCCACCGACAGTGTTGGAGGTTGAGGACAATTGTCTGGACATCATGCATCAGGAAACGTTCGGCCCCATGATTGCCGCAATGAAAGTTTCCGGCTTGGAAGAAGCAATTACATATGCCAACGACAGTGTGTATGGACTTTCCGCATATCTCTATACCCGTTCTCACAAAACCATCATGACGGCCGTCAGGGATCTGGAATTTGGTGAAATTTACACCAACCGGTCTATCGGGGAAGAACTCAACGCATTTCATAACGGCTTTAAAACCAGTGGAGTCGGAGGGGAGGACGGCGAACACGGGATGGAAGGCTTCATGCAAAAGAAGACCATTTATTTAAACTATGATTATAAGGATTGATGTGGTCCGGAACAGAATGGCGGGACTATGGTGTTTGACTGTCCGCTCTAAGTAAGAGCGGTATTTGGGAGGTTTATTTATGGACAACCCCTTTGATATTTTATACAAGACCGGCATTGTTCCCGTGATCAATATAGAAGATCCGGAAAATGCCGTACCGCTGGCGAAGGCTCTTTGCGCCGGAGGGATTTCCCTGATTGAGGTCACACTGCGAAATGATTCCTCTCTGGAATCCATTGAACGAATCCGCCGGGCCGTCCCTGGCATAACACTCATCGCCGGCACAATTCAATCTACAGGTGCAGTCAAGGAGGCATTGGCCGCTGGTGCGGCCGTAATGGTAGCGCCTGCCTATCAAAAGGAGACGGTAGAATACTGTGCGGAAAGCGGAATCCCTATTATCCCATGCTGCGTGACGCCCACGGAAATTCAGCAAGCGCTCGACATGGATCTGAAAACGCTGAAGTTCTTTCCTGCGAAACGCTGCGGCGGTGTGGCGGCCATCCGTGACCTGGCCGGCCCTTTTCGGGACGTAAGGTTTGTCCCAACAGGAGGCATCGGCATGAACGACCTGCCGGAATATTTAAGCTGTGATGCGGTCGCCGCAGTGGGCGGCAGCTTTGTGGCTAAAGCCGACTTGATCGCCAGCCGCCGCTGGGATGCAATTGCCGATGTCTGCAGGCGGTGCATAGAGCTTTCTCTGGGATTTGAACTGGCACACATTGGACTTAATGCCGCAAACAAGGCGGAAGCCCTGGACGCTGCGGAGGCGCTGAACGAGCGGTTTCCTTTGGGCGTCAGAGAGGGCAGCGGCAAATCCTCCTTCCTTGGTACGGCTGTGGAGCTGATGCACACCCCTTATTTCGGGACCCATGGGCATATTGGCTTCCGCACTAATTCCGCGGAACGGGCAAAAGCGCATTTTGAGAGCCGGGGTATTGAGATTCGGGAGGACAGCATCCAATACAACGCCAAGGGTTTCATAAAATCCTTTTACCTGAAAGATGAAATAGGCGGTTTTGCTCTGCATGTCATGAAAAAGTGAGGTGGTGAATAATGGGAAAATTTGTAGGTTTTGGGGAATTGATGATCGGCTTTAATCCCGTCGGGTACCGCCGGTTTCTACAGGGAAATCTTATGGAGACCAATTATACCGGCGCAGAGGCAAACGTCTGCGTTTCCCTTTCACTGCTGGGAATGCAGACCTCTTACGTAACACGTCTGCCGGATAATGACATCGCCAAATGCGGTATCGCGGCGCTCCGGAAGTTCGGCGTTGGCACCGATGCCATCGCAACCGGCGGCGACCGCATGGGGGTAATCTATACGGAAAAAGGCGCGGCTCAGCGTCCCTCCAAGGTTGTATATGACCGAATGTACACCTCCATCTCTACGGCGCGCTCCGGCGATTTTGACTGGAAAAGGATTTTTCAGGACGCCGATTGGTTTCATTTCACCGGTATCACTCCGGCCCTCAGCGACAGCACGGCGGCACTGTGCAAAGAGGCGTGCGAAGCGGCAAAGACTGCAGGTGTGAAAATCAGCTGCGACCTCAATTATCGGAAGAACCTTTGGTCTCAGGAAAAGGCCAAGGAGACGATGACGCAGTTGGTGCCCTACTGTGATCTTGTGATCGGCAATGAAGAAGATGCGGAAAAGGTTCTCGGAATCTATGCTGTGGACACGGATATCACTAGAGGAAAGCTCAGTCGGGCAGGATATGAGGACACCGCGCGGCAAATCCAACGTAAATATGGCGTGTCCAAAGTAGCCGTCACGCTTCGGGAGAGCATCTCCGCCTCGGATAATCAGTGGTCCGCTATGTACTACGAGGACGGTAAAACCTATTTTTCCAGGAAATACATGATTCACATTGTAAACCGTGTGGGTGGCGGAGATTCATTTTCGGCCGGACTGATCTACGCGCTGATGCATGACTATGACCCGCAGCGTGCTGTAGAATTTGGAGTGGCTGCCTCCTGCCTGAAGCACAGCATCGAGATGGATTTCAATTTATCCACCTTAGAGGAAATCGAACGGCTTGCCGGCGGCGATGCGTCCGGGCGCGTCCTGAGATAAGACCGCCCGGCGGCGGTCCTTACGCAATTCGCCGAAATGGAGGTAAATGCTGAGATGAACTATCTGCAATGGCTGACAAACGAGACGTGCACAAAGTTCTGGCACGATTCTGCCATTCCCAGCGAGATCGACGCCGCCATTGAAAATGGCGCCCTGGGAGTGACGACAAATCCTGTCCTGACCTATAAGACACTGCAAGCGGTTCCGGAATTTTGGAAGCCGCAGGTGGATCGGCTCCCTGGGAATCTGACGAGTTCCGAACATGCTGAAGCGCTTCTGAAGATTGTCACTACATATGCTGCCAGGAAGTTTCAAAAGGTGTTCGAAGAAACTCAAGGCAAAAACGGCTATGCATTGGGGCAGTTGGATCCGTCCATCTGCAATGATACGGAGAAGATGATCGCCCAAGGTCTACGGTATGCTTCCTGGGCGGAAAATATCTCTGTCAAGACACCTACCATCCTTTCAGCGCTGCCCCTTGTAGAAGAACTGTCCGCCCATGGCATTGCCGTCTGCACAACGCTGAACTTCTCGGTTTCCCAAGCAATGGCTGTAGGAGAGGCCTACATGCGTGGCCGTTCCAGAGCCATCGCCAGCGGCATACGGCCCAAACCTATTTTCGTAGTACAGCAAAGCGGCCGACTAGACGAATATCTGCTGGAAACAGTGAAGGACAACGGGATCCACATTGATCCGGAGCTGATACAGAACGCAGGAAACGCCGTCTGCAAAAAAGTGTACCGGCTATTTAAGGAGCGGAATATTCCGGCCAGAGTTATGCCTGCCGGTCTCCGGGGAATTCACCATCTCACAGCTATGGCAGGCGCAGATATGACCTTTTCTCTGCAGGCCCGTGTGCAGCAGATGGTCATTGAACGAGATCCCGAGCGTGTATGCCACATCGACGATGAAATTCCCGAGAGTGTGATTCGGGAATTGTATAAAATTCCCGAATTTATAAAGGCCTACGAGGAAGGCGGATTAAGGCCGGAAGAGTTTATTACCTTCGGTGTAACGCAGAAAACGCTGTCCCAGTTCCTATGGACCGGGTGGGTGCCTCTGGAAACCTATCAAAAGGGTTCCTCTTCGCGCTGGTTTTAGGGAGTGAAAAAGCAAAGAAACCTCCGGTCGATTTTTTGGCCGGAGGTTTCTTTGCCGTGGAACATCCAAGCAGGGCCCAAAAGTTCCACCTGACATCAGGCCACACGCACAGGCGGAGAGAATAAAAGTGGATTATTTTTGAACTTTTTTGTAAGATAGACAAAAAAGTTAACGTATGATCCCTTTTTGCGTTCGATAGTGCCCCAAGCGTTACTGAGTAATTTAATTAGGGGGAGCAAGCCGGCTTACAGCGGATTTCTTCAACAGGATAATGCCTTCCCCCCAAAATGAAATGGTCTCCACTTTTGAACGGTTCAGATTTCGTCAGCAAACACTCTAACTTCCTAAATCGGCTCCCCTGCATCTCATTTATCATAAAAGTTTGGATTATTCTTTCTAAGAATGGCATTCATGTTGGGAAAAAGAGGATTAGAGACATTATGCAAAAACTTGGCTTAGGAATCCCTTTTCAAATAAGATTCTCAAAGGAAGGGGAGGACGGGGCCTTCCAGCAGGAGCCGCATCGTGGATTTCCCGGTATTTTTCCATGGGCGTGCTCATAAAATACAAGGAAACAAGCTATGGAAAACGCGGGAAGGAAGGGATGGACATGACGTCAAGGCAGGCGGGGCGGCGGCTGGCAAATGCGCGGGCGCGGCGGCGGAGCGTTCAGAGCGTCCGCGGTGGGGCCCGGAAGAGCGAGCCTCTGGCAGCGAAGGATCTGCGGCTGATGCTGCGGCTGATTGCCTGCGGCGGCATCTTTGTAGTGCTGGTGGCGGCTAAGCTGCTACTTCCGGCAAAAATGGCGGACTTCAACCAGCGGCTTTCCGCCGCCATGGAGCGGAATATGGACGTCCAGGCGGTGTTCTCCGCTGTAGGCCGGGCCTTCTCCGGAGAGGAGGGCGGCGGCGTAGCGGAGGTTTATCAGGCGGTCTTTCATCCCCAGGAGGAGGCTGTCCAGACGGGGGCCGTCTCCCCGGAGGCCCCGGTGAAAACAGCCGTTCCAACGCCTAAGCTCCAGGACGGCGCGGCACTGGAGCGTTTGCGGAGCTTCCGGAGGGAGCCCGTCTCTCCGGAGGGAGCCCCCGCGTCGGAGACGGCGGCGCAGGAGGCCTCCAATCTGGCCTATGTGCTGTACTCCCAGGAGAACCTGCCGGAAGGGGTCAGCATGGAGCAGGTGATTCTGGGCTTTGATTACTGCGCCCCGGTGGCCGGGGGAACGCTCAGCTCCGACTTCGGCTACCGGGAGCACCCGACGGAGGGAGAGGAGCGCTTCCACTACGGCGTGGACCTGGCGGCGGATGCTGGAACGGAAGTCCGCTGCTTTGCCGACGGCACCGTCACCGCCGTGGGGGACAGCAGCAGTTATGGCCGCTACTGCGTTGTGGCGCACGAGGGGGGCTATTCCACCCTCTATGCCCATTGCAGCCGCATTACGGCCTCCTCCGGAACAGCAGTGAAGCGAGGCCAGAAGATTGCGGAGGTGGGGGAGACGGGGATGGCCACGGGACCGCACCTTCACTTCGAGCTCCAGCAGGAGGGGGCTTACCTGAACCCCATCTACTATGTCTCCGCCCTGTAAAGTCCGTGTAAGCGGGGGCTTCGTCCTTCTCGCCGTCTGGTTTGTTCTGGCCAACGGCTGGGAACCTCTGGCAACCGTGCTGGGAGCCGCCGCTGTTCATGAATGGGGGCATTGGGTGGTGCTCCGCCTGTTGGGGGCGGAGGTGACGGGCTTTCGCCTCAGTGCTCTGGGAGCGGTGCTGGAGACGGACAGCGGGCGGCTGTCCTACGGCAGGGAGCTGGCGGCGGTGCTGGCGGGGCCGGCCGGGAATCTCCTGGCGGCCCTGGCCCTGACGGCGGCGGCAAGGGGCCGCTGGCCCGCCGCAGTGGGGGCCAATCTGGTGCTGTGTGCCTTCAATCTCCTGCCTATCCGCCCTTTGGACGGGGGGCGGGCGCTGTATCTGCTGACCTCCTGGCTGGCGGGCCCGGCGGTTGGGGAGACGGCGGCCCGCTGGGCCGGAACCGTCACGGCGGCGGTCCTGGCGGCACTGATCGGCGGGGTTATCTGGAAGACCGGAGGAAGCCTGTGGCTTTTGCCCGCGCTGGGGGCGGGCCTCTATTGGAGTGCAGGACCCTGGCTTTCCGGAGCACACGCATGAAGAAGGCCCCGCGTGCGGGGCCTTCCGTCAATGGGAAAGAAGCTCGGTCAGTTGTTCCAGGAGCTGGTCGTCCAGATTTTTCCGGCCAGAGTGGTCTTTCGTCAGCTCGGCCTGGAGGGCGGCCTGGGCCCGGGCGATTTTTCCGGCGTCGGCTTCCTCCGTCAGGGATTCAATCCAGGCGTCCAGGTACTTCATGAGCTTTTCCCACTCCTGGGCCTCCTCGGTTTTTTCCTTGTTCCGCTTTATCTGGTCCAGCATGGAGGACTTGAGACCGGACAGAGCGGAGAGGAGGTTGTTTTTCATAAAGCTGCTGTGGTCCGGGACGGAGGCACTTTGGGAGGAGACCGCGCCGCCGGAGGCATAGGGCTGATACAGTGCCAGCAGTTCTTCTGCGCCGGCGGCGGCGGCGGGGAGATGCGGGCCATTCAGGCTTTCGCGGATATCACTGAGAAAATCGTGCTTTTGCGTGACGTCGCCGCGGTACTCCATCGTATGGGGGAGCACACCGGGCTTGCAGGTGCCTTCCAGAACGCTTTGATAGGCGCCGGTTTTCACAAGATGGCCGTAGAGGGCGGCAAGCTCCGCGTAGGAGGCGTTGGAGGGGTCGATGCTGTTGACGCGGCAGGTGAAGTCGTAGGGGCCGCTGTCCGATACGCCGGTGATGCGGACAATGGGCTCTTCGGGGGTGGAGTCCGCGGTATACTCGGCATAGATCTCCTGATTGGCGGACCGGCCCCATAAGCTGCCGGAATAGACGGTGTTTTCACCGGGCATCCGGAGGTGAATGGGGGGACCATTGACGGCGGCGGTGGTCTGAGCCAGCCGGTCCTGGAAGGAGAGACCCGCTGATCCGGACCGTCCTGCGGAGGGGCGGCGGCTTTCTATGCGGGTCTGCGTGTTCAGAAGATTTTGAACGCTCATGGGAATGACATCCTTTCTTTCCGTTACAGAATGAAAAAAGGCAGAAAGCGGCTGTGAACCTTATCACAACCGCTTTCTGTTCCTTGCGTCTTTGTCCTTCGCCGTCCGTTGCGAAGGGAGATTATTTCGCGTACTCGACCACCTTGGTCTCCCGGAGGACATGGACCTTAATCTGACCGGGGTACTCCATTTCCTCCTCGATCTTCTTGGCCAGATCCCGGGCCAAAATGACCATCTGGTCCTCGCTGACCTGCTCGGGTTTCACCATGACCCGGACCTCACGGCCCGCCTGGATGGCAAAGGCCTTATCCACGCCGGGATAGGAGCCGGTGATGGACTCCAGCTGCTCCAGGCGCTTGATGTAGTTCTCCAGATTTTCGCGGCGGGCGCCGGGCCGGGCGGCGGAAATGGCGTCCGCGGCCTGGACCAGACAGGCGACGATGGTTCTGGGCTCCACATCGTTGTGGTGGGCCTCGATGGCATGGATGATTTCTTCTTTTTCCTTGTACTTCCGGGCAAATTCCACGCCCAGGGCCACGTGAGTGCCCTCCATCTCGTGGTCCACGGACTTGCCCAGATCGTGGAGCAGCCCCGCCCGCTTGGCGGCCTGGACGTCCACACCCAGCTCCGCCGCCATCATGCCGGCGATATGGCTGACCTCCACAGAGTGCTGGAGGACGTTCTGGCCATAGCTGGTGCGGTAGTGAAGGCGGCCCAGCATCTTCACCAGCTCCGGGTGGAGGCTGCGGATGCCGCATTCGAAGGTGACGCGCTCACCCTCGGCCTTGATAGTGGCGTCCACCTCCCGGCGAGCCTTCTCCACCATTTCCTCAATGTGGGTGGGGTGGATGCGCCCGTCGGAAATCAGCTTCTCCAGGGCCAGCCGGGCAATCTCCCGGCGGACCGGCTCAAAGCAGGAGACGGTGATGGC
>CAJTZL010000025.1 GCA_910583695.1 uncultured Oscillibacter sp. | reverse complement strand
CCCGTCCCCGGCCCGCCGCGGCACGGCGGCCGCGGCGGGAGAGAAGGAACGAGGGCGCGGTTCCGCTGCTCCGCGGTCAGCAGCAGGAGTCGTTGCAGTTGCAGTTACAGCCGCAGTTGCAGCCTCCGGTGCATCCGCAGTTGCAGTTGCATCCGCCGGTGCATCCGCCGCAGCCACAGCCGCCGCATCCGCAGTTACAGCCGCCGCCCCAGTTGTGTCCGCCGCCCCAGCCCCAGCTGTTTCCGCCGCCGCAGCCGCAGCAGCAGAACAGGATGATGATGAGTACGATCCACAGGCAGCCATTGTCGTTTCCATTGTTAAAGCACATAATCAGTCACCTTTCTTTGGACCCGGGGCCGCGGGACGCGGCGTCAGGACCTTGGATTTGAGATATTCTATGCTCCCGGCTCTCTCCGGGAGCCTGACCCCCTGAAAATTCATCCTGTCCTTTTTAAAAGGGGCGTTTTTTCGGGGGGGAGCGCACCGCGCGAGGAGGTTTTCAACATGGCCGAATTTCACAACAGCGACACCGCCAGCTGGGACGCCGGACAGGTCCGCCGGGAACAGCCGTCCCACGCTCCCCAGCGTCCCCCCCAGCGAAAACGCCGCCGGAGGCGGCGGCGGATGCACCCGCTTTTGTTTATGCTGCTGCACCTGATTTTTGTGGCCCTGTCCTCTGCGCTGCTGGGCTGCGCCGGGTGGCTGCTGTTCAGCGACTTCTGCTCCTTCAACCGGGCCGGTTCACCACCGGTGGAGATGGTGGTGGAGGTGTCCTCCGAGGACACCGTGGACACCGTGGCCGACAAGCTGAAGGCGGCGGGGCTCATCGACTACCCCTGGTTCTTCAAGCTCTACGCCAACATCACCAACGCGGAGGAAAAAATCGGCATGGGCTCCCACGCCCTGAACACGGATATGGACTACCACGCCCTGGTGCTGGGCATGCGGAGCGCCGCCGGCAACATGACGGCGGAAACCGTTCAGGTCACGATCCCCGAGGGCTACACTGTGGCCCAGACCATCGCCGTGCTGGCGAAAAACGGGGTCAACACCGAGGCGGCCCTGACGGAAGCGGCCCAGACCGCCCGCTTTGACTATGACTTCATTGACAACGAATCCCATGACATCAGCCGTCTGGAGGGCTTCCTCTTCCCGGACACCTATGAGTTTTACGTGAATGAGAAACCCGCCAACGCCCTGAACCGCCTCATCAAAAACTTCAACAGCAAGCTGGACGACGAGCTGCTGGCCGCCTGGGAGGCCAAGGGCTACGACCTGAAAAAGATCATCACCATCGCCTCCCTCATCGAACGGGAGACCGACGGCACGGATCAGGCCCGCATTGCCTCCGTTATCTACAACCGCCTGGACGGCCCCGGAAACAAGGCCGGAACCAACGGCCTTTTGCAGGTAGACGCTTCCCTGCTCTACGGCCTGCCGGGCCACGAGGGGGCCATCACTCAGACGGATCTGGAAACGGACACGCCCTATAACCTCTACAAGTACCCGGGCCTGCCGCCCACGCCCATTGCCAACCCCGGCATGACGGCCATTGAGGCCGCCCTGGAGCCGGAGGAGACGGGCTACTATTACTACGCCCTGGGCAAGGACGGCAAGCACCACTACTTTGAAACCTACAACGAACACGTCAACTTCGTAAACAGCGCCGAGTACTATGGAAATTAAAATACCGGAACTTCTGGCCCCGGCGGGGGACATGGAGCGCCTCCGCATGGCGGTCCTCTACGGCGCGGATGCGGTGTATCTGGCGGGCACGGACTTCGGCATGCGGGCCTTCGCGGGGAATTTCTCCCCCGAGGGTCTGGCCGAGGCCGTGGCCTTCGCCCACGCTCACGGCGTCCGGGTCCACTGCACCGTCAACACCATGCCCCGGAATGACGAGATGGACCGCCTCCCCGCCCACCTGGAGGTTCTGGAGGCCGCCGGGGTGGATGCCGTGATTCTGGCGGACCTGGGGGCCTTTCAATTGGCGGGGAAATACGCCCCCCACGCGGCCCGCCACGTCTCCACTCAGGCCGGGGTGACGAACTACGAGACCGCCCGGGCCTGGCACGACGCCGGGGCCTCCCGGGTCATCCTGGCCCGGGAGCTGAGCCTGGAGGAGATTCGCACCATCCGGGACAAAACACCGCGCTCCCTGGAGCTGGAGGCCTTCGTCCACGGAGCCATGTGCGTCAGCTACTCCGGCCGGTGCCTCCTCTCCAACTACATGACGGGCCGGGACTCCAGCCGGGGGGCCTGCGCCCAGCCCTGCCGCTACAAATACGCCCTTATGGAGGAGAAGCGCCCCGGCGAGTTCTTCCCTATAGAGGAGGACGGCCGGGGGGCTTACATTCTGAACTCCCGGGACATGTGCATGATCGACCATCTGGAGGACCTGCAGTTCCTGGACAGCCTGAAAATCGAGGGCCGGGCCAAGTCCGCCTATTACGCCGCCGTGGTTACGGCCGCCTACCGCCACGGTCTGGACGCCCTGGCGGCGGGGGAGCCCCCGGACCCCGTCTGGCGGGACGAGGTGGAGCACGTCAGCCACAGGCCCTACTCCACCGGCTTTTTCTACGGCCCGCCGGGGCAGTATTACGACGATGCCCGGTACGTCCGGGAGTGGCAGGTGGCCGCCGTCGTCACGGACTGCGACGATGGGGGAAACGCCACGCTGTCCCTTCGCAACAAGTTCCGGACCGGGGACAGGGTGGAGCTGGTGGGCCCGGATGTGCGGCCCTTTGAAATGACGGTTCCGGAGATGGCGGACGGGGAGGGCATGCCCCTTTTCGAGCCCCGGACGCCTCAGAGCGTCTTTCGCATGAAGTTCCCCTGGCCGGTGCCTCCCTGGACCATCCTCCGGCGGGCCAAGGACCTCTCGGCCAAGGGGGAAAATCAGAAGGAAACGAATGGATAAAAAGGAGAAGCCGCTATGAACGCAGACGTCGTCATCGTGGGCGCGGGCCCCGCCGGTATTTTCACCGCCCTGGAGCTGCTGAAAAAGGGCAGCAGGCAGAAAATTGTCATGGTGGAGAAGGGGCAGAGCATTGAAAACCGCCGCTGTCCCAAAAGCCAGACCAACAAGTGCGTAAACTGTAAGCCCTACTGCCACATCACCACCGGCTTCTCCGGTGCGGGAGCCTTCTCCGACGGGAAGCTGTCGCTGAGCTATGAGGTGGGAGGTGATCTGCCCACTCTCATCGGCACGGACCTTGCCCAGGAGACCATCCACTACGCCGATAAAATCTACCTGGACTTCGGTGCGGACACCCACATTGAGGGCCTGGAGTACCCGGAGGACCGGAAGGAAATCCGCAAGCGGGCCATCCAGGCGGGCTTGAAGCTGGTGGACTGCCCCATCCGCCACATGGGCACCGAGAAGGCCCACGACATTTATCTGGGCATTGAGCGTTACCTCCAGGAGAACGGGGTGGAAATCCTCTTCGGCTGGGAGTGCCGGAACCTGATTCTGGAGAACGACGTCTGCAAGGGCGTCACCATTTCCGACCGGCGGCAGGATATGGAGATCACCGCCAAGCACACCGTAGTGGCCACGGGCCGCCGGGGGGCGGACTGGCTGGAGCGGCTTTGCGCGGAGCACAACATTGCCCACGCACCGGGCACCGTGGATATCGGCGTCCGGGTGGAGGTCCGGAACGAGGTCATGGAGATGGTGAACCGGGTGCTCTACGAGTCCAAGCTGGTGGGCTGGCCCAAGCCCTTCAAGAACAAGGTCCGGACCTTTTGTCAGAATCCCGGCGGCTTTGTCAGCCAGGAGAACTACGACAACGATCTGGCGGTGGTCAACGGGCACTCCTACAAGGAGTTCAAAAGCGACAACACGAACCTCTCCATCCTCTGCTCCCACAATTTCAGCATCCCCTTCAACCAGCCCATTGCCTACGCCCGGAAAGTGGGCGAGCTGACCAACATGCTGGGCAACGGCCAGATTCTGGTCCAGCGCTTCGGCGACATTCTGGACGGCAAGCGGACGTGGCAGAAGGAGCTGGCCCAGTCCAACATCCGGCCCACCCTGCCGGACGTGGTGGCGGGGGACATCACCGCCGCCATGCCCTACCGGGCCATGGTGAACATCATCAATTTCATCCAGGCCATGGACTACGTTGTGCCGGGCTTCGCGTCCTACGAAACCCTGCTTTACTCCCCGGAGCTGAAGTTCTACTCCAACCGGGTGAAGATGGACACGGACTTCAACACCAGCCTCCAGGGCCTTCACTGCCTGGGGGACTCCTCCGGCTGGACCCGGGGCCTGATGATGTCCTCCGCCATGGGAGTCCTCATGGGCCGGAAGCTGGCGGAAGAGGGCTGACCTGCTTTTTCCCGAGAGAAGAAGCAGACAGAAAGAGCTTTCGGTCCGCTCTGGCTGTCTGGTGGTGTAACCAGGCTGAAGTGACGGGAACGCAGAATCCGACCAATAAAAAATCAGGGCCGTCAAGGCCCTGATTTTTTCTGCCCGCCTTCACTTGATTGTTTGGGATTCATACGTTGGGGGAACGGGCCGGCTCTCCAGGATTCCCCTCGGTTCGTCTTCCGGCAGGTCCGTATGCCCCTCTGTGCCTGCGAGCGGTTTGGGAAGCACCCGGACAAGGCACTCGGCGGTCTGGTTCTTCCAGGAGGCGGTGATGACGGTCTCGCCCGCGCTCTCGATAAAGAGATATCCATTGTTGGCTGCCCGGGCCACGCTGGGGTCGGAAGAGTTCTACTCCACCTCTGCAAAGGGGGCCCCGTGGGCCTCCAGGATGTAATGGCCCATATCGCCCTCCACCGCCTGGATTTCGTCGGTGCTCAGGGAGAGGATTCCCGGTATTTCCGGCGTGCTGCCGGTCTCCGGGTACGGGGTCGCCACGTTCAGCGTCTCCGTGACCCGCAGATTCCCGCCGCACTCCAGCACGATTTCCAAATGCGCTGTCAGCTCCTCCGGGATGTCCCAAGCGAAGAGGGCGAAGTTCCGGCCCTCCCCCGCCGCCTGGACCGCGATCTGCTCCCGGTATTCCAGAGTTTCCGTTCCCGTGGGGGTCAGGAACAACGAGACGGCGTTGACGGTGTTCTCAGAACCGTCCTCAAACGTCACCAGGAGATAGACCCGGGAGCCCGGGGCAAACAGATACCACCCGGCGCCGGCTTCGGGGTCAGACCGGAGTTCTCCGGCGTCCTCGTTGAAGAAGTAAACGCCGGTCACATACGGCTCCGCGTGCCGGGGTGTGTTCGTGTGTGCGCCCGCCCTGAGGGTCTCGAACATTACAATGGACAGCAGGGCCAACACGATCAGCACTCCCAGAACCAGGAGCACTACCCGCTTCCAGTTCCAGAAGGGCGTTTTGGCCGTGGCTTCGGGAACCGCTTCAGGGACAGCGGCGGTCTGGAGGTCAGGCTCCTCCGGCGGGGGGAAGGAGACCCCCAGCACCTCCTCCAGAAGCTCCAGATTCTCCGGGCTGGGGACGGACGCCCCCAGCTCCCACTTGCTGACGGCCTGACGGCTGACCTCCAATTTTTCCGCCAGGTCCTCCTGAGTCAGCCCCAAGCCCTCCCGGGCCTGCTTGATGATTTCGGAAATACGCATTTGCATATCCTCCCTGTATGAGTCGAAACATGTTTCATGGCCCTCAGTATAGCAGGTTGCGCCGGTTGCGTCCACCAACCCGGCCCGCAACCGGCCCGGTTGCGCAGAAAATTTCCTGAGTACCGCCAGATTTCCCGCTCCTGATTCGTTTTATCAGCAGAACGGGCCGTTCAAAAGGAGATGATACTACGGAACAGATCACCTATACCCGCCAGGAGGCGGAGGCGCTGGTGGAACGCTGGGCGGATACCGTCCTCCGGGTGGCGTACACCTGGACCGGCAGTCCCCAGGACGCTCAGGACGTGTGCCAGACGGTGCTTCTGAAGCTGCTGACCCGTCCGGAGCGCTTCCCGGACCCCAACCGCCAGCGGGCCTTTGTCCTGCGGGTGACGGTCAACTGCTGCAAGGACCTGAAAAAATCCGCCTGGGCCCGGCGGCGGGTCTCTCTTGAGGCGGCGGCGGACGCGGCGGTCACTATGCCGGAGCCGGGGGAGAGCCCGGTGCTGGAGGCGGTGCTGGCTCTGCCGGAAAAGTACCGGCAAGCCATTTACCTGCGCTATTACGAGGAATACGGAGTTGACGAAATCGCCTCCCTGATGGGCTGCCGGGCCGCTCAGGTCAGCACATACCTCTATCGGGGCAAGGCGAAGCTGAGAACCATGCTAGGAGGCAGTGATGGACAAACATGCTTTTCAGACTGAGCTGAACCGGGTGGCCTTCACCCCTGCGGGCCGGGAGGCCCTGACGGAGGCCCTGCTGCGCAGGGAGGCCGTCCCCGACCGCCGCCGTCCCGGGGGCTGGGCCAGAATGGGTCTGGCGGCGGCCCTGGCGGCAGTGGCGCTGATCGGCTCCGCCGTGGCGGCGGGGACGCTGTGGGAGCGCTATTTCGGGCGGCTGGATGAAACCCAGCAGGAGATGATCGGGACCCTGAGCCGGGAGCTCCCGGCGGCGGAGTCCAACGGTACGGTCATGACCCCCCTGGCGGCCTTCGGAGACCAGGACTTCTACTATTTGATGCTGGAAATCCGGGCCCCGGAGGGCACGGTCCTGCCGGATTACGGCGAGGATGAGGGCTATTACCAGCTCTTTAATCCCGACGCCAGGGAGAGCGTGACCCTGCTGGACGGCGCCGGGAACGACATCCGGGGAAATTTGGAATTTGAATGGATGCCCCGCACCGGGGACAGCCAGGTCCTGACCGTTGTTATCCGCCTTTGGCCTATTGAGGGCGTGAACTTCTCTGACGGGACAGACAAGGTACTCCACATCCCCGGTCTCTGGGTCCAAAGCCCGGATAAGCTCTATACTCCTGTCCTTAGTGGAAGTTGGGATTTCAACATCGGGACCCACACGGGCAATGTGGAGAACCGAACGCTGGACACCACCGGTGTCGCCGTGGAGGATGAATGCTTTGGGACCGTGACACTGGATGCTCTGCGCGTGTCCCCCCTGGGGCTGTATTACCGCTCCAGCTGGGCCCACGGAGCGGAGGACGACACGCTCCTCTGTCCTCCCCTGGAGATTTCTGTAGTCATGGCGGACGGCAAGGAGATTTATCTGGACAACACCATAGGGAGCGGCCGGGACGACGAGTGCTGGTACGAATCCTATGGTCCCTTCGAGGCCCCCATCGATTTGAGAAAAGCGGTCTGTGTCCGCTGGAACGGCGCAGAGATTCCCATCCGCTGAGTCCACGCAAAAAGGCGGCACGGTAAAAAACCGTGCCGCCTCGGCTTGTCCTAAAATCAGATATGAATGCCGCCCACGAAGTAGGTATTGTAGTAACCGTCGGTCAGGTCGGAGTAGATGACGCCGCCGCTCCGGGAGGAGGAGGAGTGAATCATCTGGCCGCCGCCGATGTAGATGCCCGCGTGGGAGCAGGCCTTGCCGGCGTTGCGGGCCGGGTCGTTGAAGAACACCAGATCGCCGGGCTGGAGCTCGCCCAGGCTGTACACCCGGGTGCCCAGGCCGCTCTGCCACTGGCCGGTAGCCGTGTGGGGCAGGGAAACGCCGAACTGCTTGTACACATACATGGTGAAGCCGGAGCAGTCAAAGCCGCCGGGGGCCGCGCCGCCGTAGCTGTACCGGGTGCCCAGGAACTGCCGGGCAAAGTCCACGATGCTGCTGTCGCCCACGCTGGCGCCGGGGGTCAGGGGGGTCTCGTTGGTCAGGCTGATGTAGTCGCTGCGGACCCAGCCTTCGCCATATGTACCGGTGATGTGATACCAGCCGTTTTCAATGCCGGTGACTGTGACGCCGGAGCCCAGGCCCAGGTTGTTCACGATTTCGCTGTCGATATTGGACTCGGCCCGGACATTGACGCCCCGGGCGTTAATCCGGCCGTAGTACTCGAACTCGGTTTCCTCGCTCATGGTGAAGAACTCGGAGGAAACGTAGCCGTCGTCTCCGTTGTGAGCCACGTGGTACCATCCGTCAGCCTCGCCCAGGACGGCGATGGTCCAGTCCTTGTTCAGCATGGTAATCACGCCGGCGTCCAGAGACGGGGCGGACCGGAGACGGAGGGAGGAGCCGGTGGTCTTGCCGATGCCCACCACCAGGGGGTCGCCCTCGGCGGCGAAGGCCGTGACGGTGAGGAACAGCGTGGAAATCATGGTGAGCGCCAGAATCCTGGCGGCGGTTCTCGCAAGTCGATTCATAAGTGGTTGCTTCCTTTCTCGCATCTTTTGTAAAACGGTTGGGGTAAGCGGCCGGCTTTATCTCTCCTTGCCCGCCAGAGCCCGGTTCAGCCAGACGGTGGCAATGTCCATCGCCGCATAGAGGCTGTCCTTTTCGCTCTTTTTGACCACGCGATCCCGGGACTTCAGGTCCGGGTCCGTGAGCTGGAGCTGAATGGAGACCTTGGAGGCCAGGTCCAGATCCTGTTCCTTCCTGGTGTCCAGCACCTGCAGCATGATGATATATTTCTCAGCCATCGTGCCGTAGTAGATCAGATTGCCTGCCCGGCGAAGCGGATGGCCCTTGTACATAAGACCCTCGGTTTTGCTGTTCTTGCTCCCAGCCATAAAAACCTCCCCGAAAAATTTTGTAACCAAATTGTAACATCTTTTTCCCGTTTTGTCAACATTCTGGCTTGAGCGTTTTGACGAAAAAATTGGATTGCTTCCAGGCAATCCTGACAAAAAGTGCAAAAATCCCGTGGAATCCGGCCGCCGCCTTGGGGACAGTCGGTCGTACTCCACGGGATGCGCGTCGAAATTGGTGACAATTTGTAACTCTTTTTGTTACTGACCCAGATACTTCCGCACCAGCACCTGCAGCAGCTCGTCCCGGTCGATCTTGCGGATCAGGGTCCGGGCGTTGTTGTGGTTGGTGATATAGGTGGGGTCCTCGGACAGGATATAGCCCACGATTTGGTTGATGGGGTTATAGCCCTTTTCCTCCAGGGATTTGTAAACGGTGGAGAGAATCTGATGAATCTCCGCGTCCTTTTCCAGGGCAAGGTTGAATTTTCTGGTGAAATCGTCCATAGGTACACCACCTTCCTTTCTGATTCCCCTCTAGTATACTCGCTTTTCGGCAAACTGTAAAGGGTTTCGGCGGGATTTTTACGAAAGATTTTTACTGAACTGCCCTCCGGACTCACCGAAGGACGGAATTGAGCTCCTTCGCAAGCAGCTCCAGGATGCCCTTCACGTCCTCGTCGGCCTCCTGGGAGGTGAGGCTGCGGTCGTCGGCCCGGAGCTCCAAGTTGAAGGCCACGCTCTTCTTTCCCTCGGGCACGCCCTTGCCGGTGTAGACGTCGAAGAGATGGACGTCCTTCAAAAGTCCCTTGGCCCCCCGGCAGATACACTCCTCCAGCCTGCCCACGGGGAGGCACTTGTCGCAGACCAGGGCGATGTCCCGGGTGACGGCGGGGAAGCGGGGCAGGGGCTCATAGACCGGCGTGCCGCCCATATTTTGGAGAAGGGCGCAGAAGTCCAGCTCCGCGGCGTAGAGCTCGCAGTCCACGCCGTAGTTCTCCGCCACGGCGGGGTGAATCTGGCCCAGGGTGCCCAGGAGGGAGCCGCCCCGGTAGATCCTGGCGCAGCGGCCCGGGTGATAGGAGGGGATGCCGGTTTCCGCCTCGAAGCGGAAGCTCTCAATCCGCAGGCCCTCCAGCACGGCCTCCACGGCCCCCTTGAGCTGGAAGAAGTCCATGCCGCCGCCGTAGGCTCCCAGGGACAGCACCTTGGGCTCGTCGGCCATGCCGGAGCCGTCGTTCTTGGGGAAGTAGGTCCGGCCCAGCTCGTAAAGCCGGACGGCCTTGTTCCGGTAGTGGCAGTTCCGGGCCAGAATCTCCAGCATGGAGGGCAGGGTGGTGGTGCGCATGATGGAGGTGTCCTCCCCCAGGGGGTTCAGAATCTTCATGGAGTTCCGGAGGGGAGAGTCCGCCGGGAGGTTGATTTTGTCGTAGTAGGCGGGGCTGATGAAGGAGTAGGTGATGATCTCGCTGTACCCCATTCCCCGGCAGAGGGCTCCGGCGGCGTTTTCCGCCTGCTGGACGGGATTCCAGCCCCGGCGCTCGTTCAATCCGGCGGAGAGGGTGCTGGGGATGTTGTTGTAGCCGTGGAACCGGGCTATCTCCTCGGCCAGATCCGCCATGCCTTCCACGTCGGCCCGCCAGGAGGGAACCTTGAGCATGCCCCGTTCCATGGTGGTTTCAAAGCCCAGCCGCTGGAGGATGGTGTACATCACATTCTCCGAAATGTCCGTACCCAGCAGGGCGTTGATCTTTTCCGGTTCCAGCTTTAAAAGGACGGGCTGGGGAACGTAGTTCAGAATGTCGATGACGCCGTCCACAACCTCTCCGGCCCCCAGCAGCTCCACCAGCTCGCAGGCCCGGTTCACGGCGGGGAGGGTGTTGAGGATGTCCAGGCCCTTTTCGAACTTGGCGGAGGCCTCCGTCCGCATCCCCAGGGCCAGGGCGGTTTTTCGGATGCAGCTTCCCTCGAAGTTGGCGGACTCAAAGACTACGTCCACGGTGTCCGCCACAATCTCGCTGTTCAGCCCGCCCATGACGCCCGCAAGGCCCACGGCCCGGGTGTCGTCGGCAATGACCAGCATGTCGGGGGTCAGCTTCCGGATGTTCCCGTCCAGGGTGGTCAGCTCCTCGCCGGCCCGGGCCCGGCGGACCACGATTTTTCCGCCCTTCACATAGCGGTAGTCAAAGGCGTGCATGGGCTGGCCGTATTCCAGCATCACATAGTTGGTGATGTCCACAATGTTATTGATGGGCCGGACGCCGCTGGAGCGGAGGCGCTCCCGCATCCACTTGGGGGAGGGGGCGATCTTCACGTTCCGCACCATCCGGGCGGTGTACCGGGGACAGAGGTCCGGGTCCGGGGTCTCCACGTCCAGGAGCTCCGGCAGGGAGCGGGCCAGGGGGTTGTCCGCGTCCTCGGGGCAGCCCTTCACCACGGGCTCGTGGAACTTCATGGGCTTGTTGAATGTCGCCATCACCTCCCGGGCAAGGCCGATGACGCTGAGGCAGTCGGGCCGGTTGGGGGTGATTTCAAACTCCACCACATGGTCGTCCGCCCCGATGACGGGCTTGATATCGTCGCCGGGTTTGCAGTCCTCGTAGAGGACAAAAATGCCGTCGGGGATGCAGTGGGGGAACTCCTTCTGCTCTGCGCGGAGGTCCGCCAGGGTGCAGATGGATTGGGTTTTGGTGTTGTAGGCCACCAGATCGCCCTGGTGGATATTCTGGAGGCGGACGTTGTGAACGTTTCCGCTGCCTTCCCCCCAGTCCAGGGCAAAGGTCCAGTGCCCCCCGCCGTCGTGCATCACCAGGTCCACCCGGGCGCAGACCACCGGCCCGAAGAGCTTGTGTCCCGGCTGGATGTCTGCGGGAATGGAGGGCTTTTCCGGGTCCATGGGCTTGTAGTCGTTCAGCAGGGCGGCGGCGGTGACGGCGGCGTAGGGGAAATCCCGCTCGTCCAGACCCAGCTCATGGAGGCCGCACATCATGCCGTCGGACAGCACGCCCCGCAGCTTGCCCCGGGTGATTTTTTTGCCGCCGGGGAGGGTGGAGTCATGCTTGGCCACCGGGACCAGATCCCCCTTGTGGATGTTCCAGGCCCCGGTGACAATCTGGACCGGCTCCTGTTCTCCGATGTCCACCTGACAGATCCACATATGGTCGCTGTCGGGATGGCGCTCCATCTCCTTGATGCGGCCCACGACGACGTTTTGAATTTCCGCCCCCAGGTCCTCCGTGACCTCCACCTTGGAGCCGGAGATGGTCATGGCCTCGGCGAAGTCCCGGTCGCTGACCGGGCCGATGTCTACAAATTCTTGTAACCATTTACGGGATAGCTTCATATCATAACTCCTCTTTCCTGTGAACGTGAGCGGTCAGTCCCACTCGATTTCGCCGCCCTCTTCCTGGACGAGGCGGCAGAGCTCTTCCTCATGCTCCACCAGGGAGCGGATGATTTCCGCAAAGCGTTTGGCCCGGGCCTCGTTCTCCGGGGAGAGGGGCCAGATAGCCACATAGGAGCCCGCCTCGGGGTCCGGGTCCAGGCCCTTCAGAATGTCGGGCTCGTGCTTTTCCAGATAGTACCGGAGAAGCGCGTCCCAGTTATAGCCGTTCATATAGGCGTCCGGGCAGAGGGCGTAGAGCTTTTCCCCCAGGGCCATGACCTTGGGGACCTCAACGTCGAACGAGACAGACACGTGGTTGTTATAGGTGCCAACCGATACATATTCTTCCATGTCAAAGCCTCCCGTCTCTCTTAGAACTGCTCCAAAAACCGGGTGTCGTTCTCAAAAATCAGGCGCATATCGCTGATCTTGTACCGGCCCAGGGCCAGCCGCTCCAGACCCATGCCGAAGGCGAAGCCGGAGTATTCCTCCGGGTCCACGCCGCAGTTTCGCAGGACCTTGGGGTGGACCATGCCCGCCCCCAGAATCTCAATCCAGCCCTCGCCCTTGCAGGTGGGGCAGCCCTTGCCGCCGCATTTGTAGCACTGGATGTCCACCTCACAGCTGGGCTCCGTGAAGGGGAAATGGTGGGGGCGGAAGCGGGTCTGGGTCTCCGGGCCGTAGATTTCCCGGATAACGGCGTTCAGCGTTCCCTTGAGGTCCGCCATGGTAATGCCCTTGTCCACCACCAGACCCTCGATCTGGTGGAACATGGGGGAGTGGGTGGCGTCCACCTCGTCCTTGCGGTACACCCGCCCGGCGGAGATCATGCGGATGGGCACGCCATAGCCCTCCATGGCCCGGATCTGCATGGGGGAGGTCTGGGACCGGAGGAGGACGGAGGAATCCTCCGTTAAATAAAAGGTATCCGTCCAGTCCCGGGAGGGGTGGTTCTCCGGGGCGTTGAGCTTGGTGAAGTTGTAGTCCGCCTGCTCGATCTCCGGGCCGTCCATGATCTCAAAGCCCATGTTCAGGAAGATTTCCTTCATCTCGTCCAGGACGGAATACATGGGGTGCTTGTGGCCCAGGGGGGGCTTTTTCCCGGGGATGGTCACGTCCACGGCCTCCGCCGCCAGCCGGGCCTCCAGGGCCTTTTGGGAGAGGACGCCGGACTGGGCCTCAATGGCCTGCTCCAGGCTGGAGCGCACATCGTTGGCCAGCTGGCCCATGACGGGCCGGAGCTCGGCGGAGAGGCCCCCCATCTGCTTCAATACGGCGGTGAGCTCACCCTTCTTGCCCAGGTACTTGACCCGGAGGGCCTCCAGCCCGGCGACCTCCTGGGCGGAAGTGATGGCCTCCAGAGCTCCCTGGCGGATGGCTTCCAACTGTTCTTTCATATCGTGGTACTCCTTTTCTTGGATGTGTTGGCTCAGGGATTGCGCAGTAGCGCCCAGGGCGGGCGCTCCATGGTGACGGTGAAGCGGGGCAGCTGGTGCAGCCCCTTGGAGAGGTTCGCGCTGTGCGTCCCGGGCCCTGTCACCGCCGTCACGGGGAAGAGGGACTCCAGGTATGCGTCAGCGTCCGGGTCCGTCTTGCCGAAGGGATAGGCGAAGTAGCTGGGAGGGACTCCGG
Organism: uncultured Oscillibacter sp.; assembly: GCA_910583695.1. Classification (GTDB taxonomy): domain Bacteria; phylum Bacillota; class Clostridia; order Oscillospirales; family Oscillospiraceae; genus Oscillibacter. Next base: position 23,800 of record CAJTZL010000025.1, on the reverse strand, counting down.
TTTCCCGGGCGATGCGCTCAAAGCTGTAGCGGAGGTCCTCCAGCACCCGGCACTGGAAATCGCTGTCGGATTCGCCCTTGCGCCGCTGAACGCCGTTGGCCTGTCCGGGGACAAAGTTCCCCATCCGCCCGTCCAGGTTGTGGATGGCATAGCCGTGGGAGCCGATTTCCACCAGCCCGGAGGCGGTCATCTCCCGGCACATGTCCCAGGTGAGGAAGTTCCCCCCGGGGTTGTCCTGCATGTAGACCATGACGGCGATGACGGCCTTGGCCCCGTACTGCTGGAGGAGGGGGTAGGCCAGATCATAGTTGCTCCGGTAGCCGTCGTCGAAGGTGAGGAGGATGGGCTTTTCCGGCAGGGGCTCTCCCGCTGCCAGCTCCCGGGGAAGAACGGTGTGATAGCCGTTTTCCGCCAGCCACTGGAGGTCCTGCTCCAGCCGTCCCACGGTGACGGTCATCTCGTTGCACGCCTGCCAGTCCTGGACTACGTGGTGGTACATCAGCACTGGCAGGCGGAGCTCGTAGGTCACCGGCGCGCCCTCCGGAGAGGAGGGGGAAATCCCGGGGACCTCCGGTGCGGCGGCCTCCCGGGCCTGTACGGCGGGCCGCTCCGGGACGGTCGCCGCCGCCACGGCCGGGGAGAGGGGGGCGGAGACCGACAGCGTCAGAGACAGCGCCAGGGCCAGGGGAAGGGAATACATGGCACTCAGGTCCTTTCTGAAAAATTGGGGAAGGAAAAAAGAAAAACCCTCCGCCCCACACATGGGACGAAAGGCAACTCCTTCCGCGGTACCACCCAAATTCGCGCCCTGCGGCGCGCGCTCGAGGCCCCGGTAACGGAGGGCGGACCGGCCGTGTCTCCACGGCGGCTCCCGGGCGAACCAAACGGCGCGTCGCGGACGGGCTTGCAGCCGGCGGCCCATCCTCTCTTGGCGAGGCGTGATCGTTATTTTCCCGTTCATCGCGGATTTGGTATGATCTGCTTCCTTTATAGCACAATCCCGCGGGAAAAGCAAGAGGAAAAAAGAGAGGCCTGCGCCTCTCTTTCCGATTTCCGGAGCTTACAGCTTCTCCTTGATCTTGGCAGCCTTGCCCACGCGGCCCCGCAGATAGTACAGCTTGGCCCGGCGGACCTTGCCGTTGCGGACGACCTGAATGGTGTCGATGGAGGGGGAGTGCACGGGGAACACCTTCTCCACGCCCACACCGTAGGAGATGCGGCGGACGGTGATGGTTTCCTCGATGCCGCCGTGCTTTTTGGCGATGACGGTGCCCTCGAAGACCTGGATGCGCTCCCGGGAGCCTTCCTTGACCTTCACGTGGACGCGGACGGTGTCGCCGATCTGCACATGGGGCGTTTCCTTGCCAAGGGCTTCCTTGTTCAGTTCCTTGATGAGATCCATGGGATACTTCCTCCTGTTTCATAGGCGTTCTTACCCGCGTGTTCTGCGCGGTTTCCGCGCGCGGCAGAGGACCGCCCTTTTGTAAGCCTGAATAGGATATCATAGTCCCATGCAAATTGCAAGTTTTTTTTCATAGGATTTGTCAAAAAATCTGTTCGGCGGAAACGGCGTCCAAGCGGGCGCCGGACCGGAGCGCGGAAGGGCTTGACGGCCCTCTCTCTCATGAGAAAAGACAATCAGCCCAAATCCCGGTGGTCCAGGGCCGCAAGGCCGAAGCGCACCGCCTGAACGACGGCCTCCCGCTCCGCCTCGTCTCCGGCGGCGTCCCATCTGGCCCGGAGCTCCCGGAGGAACAGGCCCCGGAGGGAGTCCTCCCCGGCCCGGGCCCAGACGTCCGCCGCCACCCGGGTGTGGTCCCGGACCTCCAGGGCGTAAAACCGCCCGGCCAGGGCCGTTTCCAGGGCCTTGGCGTCTCCGCCGCCCTCTCCGGCCTCGCCGGTGAGGAGAATGCGGTAGAGGTCCCCCGCCGTATCCTCCGGCAGGGCGGCCTCCACGGCGGCCCGGGGGGAGGATTTCCCCGTCACGTCCACCTCCAGAATTTCATACCGCCGCCCGGCGAAGGGCACGAAGGTCAAGGAAACGCTCCCCCCGCCGTCGATCACGCCCTCGTAAAAGCCCTTCTCCCCCAGCTCGTCAAAGCCCCGGCCCTCCGGACAGCCGGGCCAGGCGCAGAGGGTCCTTCCGCAGGTTCCGGCCTCCCCCCGCTTGTGGATGTGCCCCAGGGCCAGATAGCTCAGGCCGCTGGCGGCGATCTCCTCCCGCCCCAGGGGGTTGTAGCGGGCCTCCGCCGGGTCCGTCTCCCCGTGGAGAAGGCCCAGGTGGACCCGGCCGTTCTCCGGCGCGGAGAAGCCCGCCAGAAGGCTGCTCCCCTGCTCCGGGGAGGTGAAGGCCGCCCCGTGGACGGTGACGCCCAGCTCCGGCAGGTCCACGGAGGTCATGGCGGCCTCCCGGAAAATATGCACGTTCTCCGGCCAGTCCACCGTGACCCAGGGACTGCCGGGGCCGTACCAGTCATGGTTCCCCGGGGCGGCAAAGACCCGGGCCTTCATCCGCCCCAGGGCCTCCGCCAGGGCCTGGCCGGTCTCCCGATAGGGGGCGGCGCTGTCAAAGAGGTCCCCGGCCAGCAGCACCAGCTGCACGCCGCGGGCATTCACGTAGTCCGCCAGCCGGAAGGGCAGCTCCCGGCTCTCCCGCCGCCGCTCCGCCGCCCGCCCGGGGGGCAGGGCGGCAAAGGCGCTGTCCAGGTGAAAGTCCGCCGCGTGGATAAATTTCAGCATCATCCCGCCTCCAAATGCGCTTAGATTTCCGCCTGCCAGGCCTTGCACACATCCACCCACTCTACGAAGTTGGAGGAATAGCGCTCCAGCTCGTCACAGGTCAGCTCGATGGCGCTGTTGTCGCTGCCGGCGGCGGGGAAGACGGTCTCGAACCGCTTCAGGGACACGTCCAGGTAAACCTTCACGTCCTCCGGCAGGGCGAAGGAGCACACGCCGCCCACATCGTGGCCGATGAGGCTGTGGGCCTCCTCGTGGGTGAGCATTTTGGCTTTGGTATGGAACCGGGCCTTATATTTGCTGTTGTCAATTTTTGCGTCCCCGGCCACCACGATGATGATCGGCTTGTCCTCCACTTTAAAGCTGAGGCTCTTGGCAATCCGGGCGCCCTCCACGCCGACGGCCACCGCCGCCAGCTCCACCGTGGCGGAGGAGACCGCAAACTCCCGGATGCGGTCCGCAATGCCGAAGGGCTGAAAATACGCTCTCACTTTTTCAATAGACATATGTTCCTTCCTCTCTGTCGATTTCTCTTTTCCGGCGGGCGCAGACAGCGGCGGAAACACCCAGGACCAGAAGGCTGAACAGGGGTTCCGCCCCACGCAGCCGCCATGGCCGCCCATGGCCCGGGCAAAGACGGTCAGCCCCTCGCCAAAGGTGAAAAAGGCAGCGGCGCAGAGACTCCGGAGTCCCGGCCGCAGGGCCCGGCGCCGGGGAAGCCGCAGAGCCGCGATGGCGGCGGCCGCAGTGAGATAGGGCCCCAGGAACGCCGCCGGATACAGAAGGCTCCGGAACAGTCCCGTCCCGCCACCATAATAAGCCGAAACACGTTCCATATTTTCCAGAACCCGGGACGCCTCAGGACCAGCGTCCCCGCCGGAAAGGCCGTCCCGGCGGCCCGGCGCAGCCCCCTCACCGAATGTCGACTCGCTCCACCGCCGTGCACAGCCCCGTGGCGCTGTCCAGGGTGAAGAGGGCCCCCTCCATTTTGCAGGGCCCCTCCGGATGCCTGTACCGCCCCGGCAGGCCGCCCAGAAAGCCCTCCACCGACTGCCGGGGCTCAATGCCCAGGACGGACTCCACAGGCCCGGTCATTCCCAGGTCCGTGATATAGCCCGTCCCCTTGGGATAAACCCGCTGGTCGGCGGTGGGGACGTGGGTGTGGGTTCCCCAGAGGGCGGAAACCCGCCCGTCCAGATAATAGCCCAGGGCCAGCTTTTCGCTGGTAGCCTCCGCGTGGAAGTCCACCAGGGTGAACTCCGCCTCCCCCCGCTCCAGCAAACGGTCCGCCAGGGAGAAGGGGTTGTCCGCTCCCCAGGCCAGGCCGCAGCGGCCGATGAGGTTTATCACCCGGACCCGGACACCCCCAAGGTCGAAGATTTCACAGCCGTGGCCCGGGGCCCGGCCGGAGTAGTTGGCGGGGCGGAGGAGCCAGGAGGCGTCCTCCAGCAGGCTTCCGATTTGAGCCTTGCCGAAGGCGTGGTTCCCCAGGGTCACGGCGTCGGCTCCGGCATTCCGGATGCGCTCCGCCTGTTCCCGGGTGAGGCCCACGCCGGAGGCGTTCTCCCCGTTGACCACGGTGAAGGAGACGCCCTTGAGTTTTTGCAGGGGCCGCAGGACCTTTTCCAGGTGACGGAGCCCGGGCTCCCCCACTACGTCGCCTATGGCGAGAATGTGATATAGCATAGCCGCCCTCCAATCTAAAACCATAGTATAGCAAAGATTCGGGGCTTTGCAAAGGGGAAAACGCCCGGCCCGCCGGATTTTTCCGGCGGGCCGTTTTCGCGCTCAGCGCTGGTTCTGTTCCGCCAGCAGCTTGGACAGCTCCTCCATGAAGCTGTCGATGTCCTGAAACTGCCGGTAGACGGAGGCGAAGCGGACATAGGCCACCTGGTCGATGGCCCGCAGGTTCTCCATGACCCGTTCGCCGATGACCTCTGTGCTGACCTCCCGTTCCATGGCGTTCTGGAGCTCCTGTTCAATTTCCGCGGACACCTTCTCCAGCCGCGCCAGGGGAACGGGCCGCTTCTCACAGGCCCGGATCATGCCGCCCAGGACCTTTGCCCGGTCGAAGCTCTGGCGGCTGCCGTCCTTCTTCACCACCACCAGGGGGAGGCTCTCCACGGTCTCATAGGTGGTGAAGCGCCGGGTGCAGGAAAGGCACTCTCTCCGGCGGCGGATGCTGTTGTTTTCGTCGGCCGGGCGGGAATCGATGACCTTGCTCTCATTAAAGCCGCAGTAGGGACATTTCATAAAGGACCTCCTGATCCTCCGCCGGCTTCCCGGCGGCCCGATTCCGTACAATACGGGCACCTTTGGTACTTCCCAAGGCGTTACGGGGATGTCCCGGGAACGTTGGGGTGTATTATATCATGAGAACCTAAAAATTGATAGAAATTTGTCAAATTTTTTTGAAAAAATTTTCCCTGTTTCTGGAAGCTCAAAAAACCGGCCGCTCCTGCCCGTCGAAAGCGTAGACCACATAGGTTCCCTCGCCGATGGCGCGGACATGTGCGAAGCAGAAGAGGGTGGTCAGGGGAAAGGGCTTCCCTTTGTCGTAGGGCAGGGCCAGATACCGGCGCTCCCCTGTCTGCCGGGTCCGGGCCCCCCGGGCCCCCTTCAGCCTCTGGCGGAGCCAGGGGGAGCGGAAAAGCCGCTCCGGGTCGGGGGCGGGCTCCCAGGTCTCCGGCGCCCCGGCCCCCGCCGGGCGGACCTCCCCCCGGAGGAGGCGGCCCAGGGGGGCGGTGAGCTGCCTGGAGAAGCGGCGGCGGATGGTCCCCTGGGCGCCCTCCGGCTCCAGCACCCCCAGGCGCAGCTCCCCCCGGTCCCCCACGGCCCAGGCGCACCAGAGACCCTCCGGAAGGGGGCAGCGAGCGGAGAACCAGGTGTACAGCCCCTCCCGCTCCGCCGTCAGCTCCCCGGCGGGCCGGCCCTCCAGCATCAAGGGGAATTTGTCCATATGCCCCATCCCTCCCGCCGTGAAAATGAAAACCCGTCTGCGCCAGCTTATGCGCAGACGGGTCCGGTTATGCAGGTCACGCGACGGTATAGCTCCCCCGGGCCAGAACCTTGGTGACGGCGGCGGTGGCCCGGACGCCCCGGCCCTCAATGGTCATCATGTACAGGTGGTTTTGAACCAGGGCCCCGCCGTTTGCCAGGGTGGCGGCGGTGGTCTCGTCAATGAGCCCCGGGTCCGAGGGGGAGACGCAGACGGCGCTGCCCACCCGCAGCATCACCTCGCAGCCGATGCCCCCGGTGAGGGTCTGCCCCTCGCTGAGGGTTACAACCACAAAGGAGGCGGCGGTGGAGGAGGTTCCCCCGGGGAGGGCCTGTCCTGTCCGCTCGGCAATCTTCTGGTCCACCCGCTGCATGATGGTGTTGAAAAAGGTGTCGTTCAGGTAGCTCAGCGTTACCAGCGGGTCGCCGCTGGACCCGGCCTCCGCCGCCAGGGCGGTGGTCATCAGCCCGGCGCTGAGGGCCAGCAGGACGACCGCCCGCAGCAGCCATCGGTCTTTTTTCATATGTACCTCCTCTGTACGCCTCCCGGCGGAGAACAGGTCTCCGCCGGGAGGGAACCTCAAACCAACTGGTCGTGGGGCAGCCCGAAGCTGACCGCAATTGCCGTGTCCACCTTGCTCATCACATTTTCCTCCACGTGGCCCATGCGCTCCCGGAGCCGTTTCTTATCCAGGGTCCGCACCTGCTCCAGCAGGACGACGGAATCCCGGCTCAGGCCGCAGCTCTGGTCCACGGGAAGGTCGATATGTGTGGGCAGCCGGGTCTTCCCGGTCTGGGAAGTGATGGCCGCCGCAATCACGGTGGGACTGTAACGGTTTCCGGTGTCGTTCTGAATAATCAGAACGGGCCGGACGCCGCCCTGCTCGCTGCCCACCACCGGGGAGAGATCGGCATAGTAAATATCGCCACGCTTGACACTCGTATCCACAAAGTTCACACTCCGCCGAAAGAAGTACCCGCCATCGGGGAGGAAGTTTCTTCCCCCTCGGTGAGGCCACTCTCATTCTCCCACGCAGTTTCGGAATTTATACGCCTCCTCCGGGAATCTTGCGTTCAAACCGCGGGAGGGACAAATTCCGGCGTCCTCGCCCCACGTCATCCTATGCGGGGGGAGGCTGGTCCGTGCGAAGCGTCAGGCGGCGTTTTCCGACATTGTATCACAAAAGGAGAAGCTCGTAAAGTCCGCCGTCAAAATGATTTCCCCATCCACGGCGATTTCTCCCCGGGCCGGGGTTCCGTCCGCCAGCTTCAGCCAGACGGTGGAGAGGATTTTCCCGTCCTTCACCCCCGTCTGGTCCACCGTGAGGCGGAGGCAGGGGACGCCGTTCCACTCCTCCTCGTTCTCCTCCAGCAGCCAGCCGTCCCGCAGGGCGCTCATCAGCCGGGGCAGGCAGGCGGCGGGGCTGATCTCCTCATCGCTGAGAGTTCCGGCGTTGAGGCTGGCGTCCTCGTACTCCAGCCGCCAGTCCGTGTCGCTCAAAACGGCCTTCACCCCGGCGATGGTCTCCGGGGACAGGACCTCCACAACGCTCTCCCCGCCGGGAACATAGTCGCAGCGGAGTTCCGCCTCCCAGGCCAGCCCCTCCTGACTGCAGGAGACGCGGGCCTCCATGGTGCAGCCCGCGCAGTCGTGGTAGCGGTCCCGCAGGTCCGCCGTCCGGGACTCCCCATCCCCGCCTGCTCCGCCGCCGCAGGCCGCCAGCAGCAAAAGCAGGGTTATCATTGGTACGCACTTCCATAGGCGCACCGGAAAACCTCCTTGATGTTCAATTTCCCTGAAGCTCTGAAAATACCCTGGGGAAGGCGGCGATCACGTCCTTCGGCGTCAGGCCGTATTCCGTCCGCGCCTCCGCCGCCAGATCCCCGGCCCGGCCGTGGACCCAGACGCCCCCCGCTGCCGCCATCACCGGGCTGGCCCCCTGGGCCAGCAGGGAGGCGATGAGGCCCGTCAGCACGTCGCCGCTGCCTCCCTTGGCAAGGCCGGAATTGCCGGTGGTGTTCACCAGGGCGTTTCCCTCCGGCCCGGCGGTGACGGTCCGATGGTCCTTGAGGACCAGAATGCAGCCATGATCCCGGGCGAAGGCCCGGGCCGCCCCCGCCGTATCCCCGGCGGGGGCTCCCCCCAGGCGGGCGAACTCCCCGCCGTGAGGGGTCAGGATGGTCACGCGCCCCCGGCGGCTGTCCAGAATATCTATATGTCCCTCCAGCGCGTTTATGCCGTCGGCGTCCAGCACCACGGGCTTTTCCGTCTGCCGGAGGAGCTCCAGCACCAGCCGCCTTGCGGAGGGCCGGCGGCCCAGCCCCGGCCCCAGGGCCAGGACGCCGCAGCCCTCCAGGCGTTCCAGCACCTCCGGCAGGGCACGATGGCTCAGGACTCCCCGGCGGTCCGCCAGGGGGAAGGGCATGGCGGAGGCGCACTTGACCGCCTCCACCGGCCAGATGCTCTCCGGCACCCCCAAATACACCAGCCCGCAGCCGGACCGGACCGCCGCCGAGGCGGTGAGATAGGGCGCGCCGGTATAGCCCACGGAGCCGCCCACCACCAGAACCTTGCCGAAGTCCCCCTTGTGGCCGTCCGGCTTCCGGGGCGGCAGGGCCTCCCGGGCAAAGTCCGTCTCCACCGTCTGGACAGGACAGGAAACCTCCCGGACCAGGGCGGCGGGAATGCCGATGTCGTGGACTGTCACCCTTCCGGAGAGGACGGCCCCGGCCCCGGTAAACTGGCCGATTTTGGGCAGGGAGAAGGTAACGGTGCGGTCCGCCTTCACCGCCCGGCCCAGAACCCGTCCCGTGTCTGCCTCCACGCCGCTGGCCACGTCGGCGGAGACCACCGCGCCCCGGCAGACGTTGATGAGGTCCAGGGCGGCTGCGAATTCGGACTCCGGGGCGATCTCCCGGGAGAGGCCCACACCGAACACCGCGTCGATCACCACCTGACAGCTCCGGGCCCAGGCGGCCTGGGCCCTGTCCCCGGGGTCGAAGTCCTCCAGCTCCACGCCGCACTCGCTGAGGCGGCCCGTCTCCTCCATGGCGTCGGGGGTGAGGCGGTCGTAGTTCCCCACCAGGAAGACCCGGACCTTGAGCCCCATCAAAAAGAGGAGCCGCGCCGCGCCGATGCCGTCTCCGCCGTTGTTCCCCGCGCCGCAGAAGACCGCCGCCCGGCATCTGGAGGGCTTTTCCGGCAGCAGGTCCAGGGCCGCCTGGGCCACCTCCGCCGCCGCCCGCTCCATCAGGTCGATGGAGGGGATGTTCCGTTCTTCGATGGCCCTGCGGTCCAATTCCCGCATCTGCGCCGCTGCCGCCAGTTTCATGAGCCCATACCTCCCGCGTGTCAAATTCGGATGGTTTGATTATAGCGGATTCCCGGCGGGAACGCAATAGGCCCGGGCCTCTTGACAAGCCCCCTCCCAGCGGTTAAGCTGGGTGTAGAAAACCCTCCTGCGGGACAGGGTGCTTGAGAGGCGGGGCCGTCTTCAGGCTCCGAGGGCGGGAAGCCGCCCCGGCAAAACCGCCGTGCTCAAAAAATTGCCGGACGGCTCCAAAACCCCTCTGAAACGGGGGATGCAACCTGAAGTTTACATGAATTTCCGCAAACGCAACCCAAAAGGACTGGTGCTTCCGCCTCCGCCGAGGCAGAATGGAGACACCAAATTTAAGGAGGGGTTCCCCTTATGTCGTTTTCCGAAAATCTGCAATTCCTCCGGGCCCAGGCCGGAGTCACCCAGGAACAGCTGGCGGAGCAGTTGGACGTGTCCCGCCAGTCCGTCAGCAAGTGGGAGGGCGGCCTGAGCTTTCCCGAGATGGATACATTACTGCGAATCTGCGATTTGTACAGCGTGAACCTGGACACCCTCCTTCGGGGCAGCGTGGAGGAGAGCCGCACCGCCGACACGGCGAAGTACGACGACTTTATGACCCGCTTCGCCGGGCGGGTCTCCCTGGCCGTGGCGGCAATCATCGCCGGGACGGGCATGTGCGGCCTGCTGGAGACGCTGGGCGTGCCGGAGCTGCCGGCGGATGCGGCCCAGCTGTTTGTCATTACGGTGAGTGTGGTGGTCCTGGTGGTCTCCGGCATCCAGCATGAGAACTTTTGCAGGAAGAACCCAGTGATTACGGACTTTTACACCGAGGAGCAGAAGGAGGCCTTTCAGCAGAAGTTCATCTGGCATATTGCCGGGGGCGTGGGAAGCATTTTGTTTGCCGTTGCACTGCTGGCGCTGTTTTTCTCCGCCTTTCCGGAGAAGGAGCCCTACGAGTCCTGGGCCATGGCTGTGTTTTTGCTGATCATCGCCGGGGCGGTGTGGTCTTTTATCTATGGAGGCATCCTGCACGACAAGTACGATGTGGCCCGGTACAACCGGGAGAACGACCCCGCTTCGGAGGTCAAGCGGCGCAACGACCTCATTGGAACCGTCTGCGGGGTCATCATGCTGCTGGCCACGGCGGTCTATGTGGGCCTGGGGCTGTCCCTGAACCTGTGGGGGACCGCTTGGTGGGTCTTTGCGGTGGGGGGCATCCTCTGCGCCGTGGCCGCCGTGGCCCTGTCTCCCCGGGAGGAGTGACAAAACGCCCTCCCATTCTGGGAGGGCGTCTTTATGGTCCACGCACTGCAAAACCGCGTTTTCCGCTGCGGCGGCCGGATCAGGCCGTCACCGGGACTCCGGCGGCGTTCAGGCTGCGGCGGAGGCGGGGGAGGTCCCCGTCAAAAATCGCGCCGTCCATGCCGACGAACCGGGCCCCTTCGATGTTGATGTTCAGATCGTCGATGAAGAAGCACTCCTCCGCCCGGAGGCCGTACTCCCGGAGCAGGGTCTGGTAAATCTCCGGCTGGGGCTTCAGGAGCTTCCAGTCTGCGGAGACAACCCGGCCGTCGAAGCACTCGCTCCCCGGTATGCGGTCAAAGTACCGGGGCAGGTCCTCCTTGGCGTTGGACAGCAGGTAAATGCCGTACCCAAGCCCCTTCAGCTCCCGCACCAGCTCCGCCATGCCCTCCATGGGCAGCAGCCAATGCCGCCACCAGTGCAGGGTCAGCTCCCGGGCGGAGTCCCGGAGTCTTTCCGGCAGGCGGCGGCAGACGGCGGAAAGGCCGCCCTCAAAGGAGAGGGTCCCCCGGTCCATCTGAATCCACTCCACGGAGCCGAAGACCTCCCGCAGAAGCAGGGCGCGGTCCTCCTGCGGGACGCCCAGGCGCTCCACAAACAGTTCGGGCTTCCAGTGAATCAGCACGTTGCCCATGTCGAAGATGATGCTGCGAGTCATAGCTCCTCCTCTTCTCCGGCCCCGCAGGCCAGCACCACCACTTGATAGGCCTCCAGCCGGAGGCGGCCCTCCCGGCGCTCCAGGCCGTCATAGTTGTTCAGCAGCGTCCGGAAGGGCTCTTCCAAGGGAACGAAGGCCTGCCCCCGGCCATAGTGGCAGAGGACCAGGACCCGCTTCCCGGAGCGCTCCCCGGTCCGCCAGTAGGCGAAAATCTCCGGCTCCTCCCGGAAGGCGGGGCGGAAGCCGCCCCGAACCAGCACGTCCTCCCACTCCGGGTCCTTCCGCAGAGCCAGGAGGCGCTTGTACCAGGCCCGGACGGACCGCTCCTTGGCGGCGTCGGCCTCCACGTTCAGCTCCCGGTAGTTGGGGTTCACCGGGAACCAGGGTGTGCCGGAGGTGAACCCGGCGTTCCGGCCCCCGGTCCACTGCATGGGGGTCCGGGCGTTGTCTCGGCTGTGGCGGCGGCAGGCGGCCATGGCCTCCTCCTCCGTCCGCCCGGCGGCCCGGGCCGCCCGGTACTGGTCCCGGGTGCTCAGGTCCTCGAAGTCCTCCACGGTTTGAAAACTCCCGTTCCGCATGCCGATTTCCTGGCCCTGGTAGAGGAAGGGGATGCCCCGCAGCAGCATGGACAGGGCCGCCAGGGCGGTGATTCCCGCATAGCCGTCGTCTCCCTCCGGCAGGAAGAAGCTGGCGCTCCGGGGCTGGTCGTGGTTTTCCAGGAGGTTGGCCAGGAACACGGCGTCCCCCGCATTCTCCTGGGACTGAAACACCGCGTCCCGCCAGACCCGGAAATCGAAGGGCCTGTACTGATACCAATAGGCCCCGCAGTGGTCCGCCACGCAATGGCCGAAGTCGAAGAGGGTGGAAAAATAGCCCTCCGGCCCGCCGAACTCCACCACCCGCTCCGGGGCGATGCTGAAGACCTCGCCCACGGTGAAGGCGTCGTGGGGGAGGAAGCACTCCCGTTTCAGCTGGTTCAGAAATTCCCCGATCTCCGCCGTCCGGGGCAGCATGCTGGACACGGCGCAGGTGCCGTCGGGGCTGTCGGCGGGGCCGTCCCGGAAGGAGAGGTCCTTTTTCAAATTGATGACGGCGTCCAGCCGGAAGCCGGAAACCCCCTTGTCCAGCCACCAGTTCACCATGCCGCAGATTTCCCGCCGGACCTCCGGATTTTCCCAGTTCAGGTCCGGCTGCTCCCTGGCGAAGGTGTGAAAATAGAAGAGGTCCGAGCCCGGCAGCCGGTCCCAGCAGCTTCCGCCGAACTCCGCCCGCCAGTTGTTGGGGGGACCGCTGTTCTTCCCAGGCTTCAGGTAGAAATAGCGCCCGTATTTCCCCTCCGGGTCCCGGACGGCCGCCTGGAACCAAGGGTGCTGGTCGGAGCAATGGCTCACCACCAGATCCATCACCAGATGCATGCCCCGGCGCTTCAACTCCCGAATCAGGGCCTCCAGGTCCTCCATGGACCCGAAGCGGGGGTCGACGCCGTAATAATCAGAGATATCGTATCCCTGGTCCACCATGGGGGAGGGATAGACCGGGGAGAGCCAGAGGATGTCCACCCCCAGGTCCTGCAAATAGTCCAGCTTGGAGAGGACGCCGGGCAGGTCCCCGATTCCGTCCCCGCCGGTGTCCAGGAAGCTCTTGGGGTAGATTTGATACGCGATTTTGTTCTGCCACCAGGGGCAAGAGGGTTTCATCAAAACACACCGCCTGTCGGAAACTGCGCCTGGAGGTCCGGCCTCCAGGCGTGTTTTTTACTTCTTTCCGCCGAAGAGCCCCTTGAGGAAGCCGCCCTTTTCCGGCTTTCGCTCCTTTTTCTCCGGGGGCTTCCGGGCCGGGGTGCCGGAGGGCTCCGGCGCTTTCTTCCCCTTGGTGGGATCGTTCAGACGTTCCAGGGCCTCCACGGCGTGCCGGTAATCCTGCTGGGCGGAGGCCTCGTAGAGCTCCCGGGCCCGCTCCGCGCTGGCGGCCACGCCCTTGCCGTGCTCGTAGCACCAGCCCAGCAGGTACTGCCCCCGGGGCTGGCCCAGGTCCGCCGCCTGGCGGTAGTAGTTCACAGCCTTCTCCCAGCTCTGCTCCACGCCCTCGCCGGTCTCGTAGAGATAGCCCAGGTTGCAGGCCCCCGTGGCGTCCCCGGCCTCGGCGGCCCTCCGGTACCACTCCGCCGCCTCGGCGGTGTCCTTTTTCGCCACGCCCTGGCCGGACTCGAAGCAGAAGCCGTAGCAGCACATGGCCCGGGGATAGCCCGCCTCCGCCGACAGCTTGTAAAGCCGAGCAGCCTCCAGGGCGCTTTTCTCCACGCCCCGGCCCGTCTCGTACATGTAGCCCAGGTTGCACCGGCCCACCGCGTCGCCCTTCTCCGCCGCCTGACGGTAGCAGTCCACGGCCCGCTCCAGGCTCAGCTCCACGCCCTCGCCAAATTCATAGCACACGCCCAGGTCGCACAGGGCCCGGGGATAGCCCCCGTTGGCGGCCCGCTCAAACCACTTGGCGGCCTCGGCGTCGTCCTGCTCCACGCCTTTGCCGTAGCGGTAGCAGGTGCCCAGGCAGTACATGCCCCGGCCTTCTCCCTGCCCGGCGGCCTTTCGGTACCAGTGGACGGCCCGGTTCAGGTTGCGCTCCACGCCGTTTCCGGTCTCATAGCACCAGGCGAGATTGCACATGGCCCGGGGGAAGCCCTGCTGGGCGGAGGCGGAATACCACTTCACGGCCTCCTCCCAGCTCTGCTCCACGCCCCGGCCGGACTCGTACATGAAGCCCAGGTTGCACTGGCCCGGGGCGTTGCCCATCTCGGCGGCCTTGCGGTAGAGCTCCACCGCCTTCTCAAAGCTCTGGGGCACGCCTTCGCCCCGCTCGTAGCACACGCCCAGATCACAGGTGGCGGGGGCGGACCCGGCGTCCGCGGCCTTCTGATACCACCGGGCGGCCTCATCGATGTCCTGGGCGACGCCGATGCCGTAGTCATAGGCCCGGGCCACGCTGAACAGTCCCCGGGGGTCCCCCTGATCCGCGGCCTTTTGGTACCAGAGGAAGGACTCCTCCGGACTCTGCTCCACGCCCTCGCCGTGCTCATAGCACCATGCCAGATTGCACATGCCCCGGGGCAGCCCGCCCTCGGCGGACTTGCGGTACCACGCCGCGGCCTCCTCCCAGCTCTGCTCCACGCCCTCGCCGGACTCGTAGAGAAAGCCCAGGCAGCACGCGCCGTCCTCGTCTCCCTGCTCGGCGGCCTTGCGGTACCACGCGGCGGCGGCGGCCTTGTCCGCCGGCACGCCTCGGCCCCGCTCATAGCAGAGGCCCAGGCACAGCTGGCCCCGGGGATACTCCTGGTCCGCCGCCTCCTGATAGAGCCGGACGGCCTCGGTGAAGTCCCGCTTGACCCCCTCGCCGTGCTCATAGCACCACGCCAGATTGCACAGGGCCCGGGGATAGCCCTTGTCCGCGGCCTTGCGGTACCACGCCACGGCCTCCTCCCAGCTCTGCTCCACGCCCCGGCCGGACTCATACATGAAGCCCAGGCAGCACATGCCGGGGGCGTTGCCCTGCTCCGCGGCAGCGGAGTACCACTTCACCGCCTGCTCCAAATCCTCCTCCACCCCTGCGCCGAACTCCAGGCACCGGCCCAGCTCCGTCTGGGCGCCGGGATAGCCCAGCCACGCGGCGGACTGATACCACTTGGCGGCCTCCGCCTCGTCGGCCTCCACGCCGCTGCCCCGGCGGTAGGCCTCGCCCAGGAGGAACTGGGCCCGGGGGAAGCCCTGCTCCGCCCCCTTCTGGAAGCACTTCAGGGCCTTGTCATAGTCCGTCTCCACGCCGATGCCGTATGTATAGCAGTAGCCCAGATTCGTCAGGGCGGGCATGTACTCCTGCTCCGCCGCCTGGGCGTAGAGCATCACGGCCTGCTTGGGGTCCGCCGGGACGCCGATGCCTGCCTCCAGGCACCAGCCCAGGTTCGTCAGGCCCAGGGGATCGTTCAGAGCCGCCGCCCGCTGGTAGGCGGCCAGGGCGTCCGTCTCCCGCTTCTCATCCACCGCCTGATTGCCCAGGTTCACCCAGTCGGAGGCGGTCATCTCCTCCTCCGTCAGGGCGGTGAAAAAGGTTCCCCCGCAGCGGGGGCAGACGTCCGGTTCCGCCTCGGCCACAAAGCCGCAGTCGGAGTTTTCGCAGCGATAAAAATCCATGGTGCATTCCTCCCTCATAGGTCTGCTCCGCCGTCGAAGCGCGGGGAGCCATTGTAAATTTCGGTAAAGGCATAGGCCGCTCCCCGGTGCTTGAAGCCGGGGAAGGTGTCCAGCTGGACCCCGTGAATGGCCCGGAAGATGCTTTTTTCAATGTTGGGATTCGTCTTTTTCAGCTCCCGCAGGAGGAGCTTGATCTCCTGGCGCTTGCTCTCTCCCACGCCGTCACCGGAGGCGTCCCGGGCTTCGGTAAAACGGCAGGCGCACTGGAGAAAGCGCAGGCCGTTGTAGTTTTGCCAGTGGATGACGGCGTCCTCGTGGACGCAGTACAGCGGGCGGATCAGCTCCATGCCGGGGAAGTTTTTGCTGCGGAGCTTGGGGGGCATGGCCTGGAGCTGCGCGCCGTAGAAGAGGCCCAGCAGGGTGGTCTCAATCACGTCGGAGAAATGGTGCCCCAGGGCGATCTTGCTGCAGCCCAGCTCCTTTGCCTTGGCGTAAAGACAGCCCCGGCGCATCCGGGCGCAGAGGTAGCAGGGATTTTTGTCCACCTGGAGCGTCACATCGAAGATGTCGCTCTCAAACAGGGTCAAGGGGATGCCCAGCCGCCGGGCGTTCTCCTCCAGCACGCGGCGGTTGGCGGGGCTGTAGCCCGGGTCCATGGCCAGGAAGGAGAGATGGAAGGGCCGGTCCGTGTGCTTTTGGAGTTCCTGCATCAGCTTGGCCAGGACGAAGGAATCCTTTCCGCCGGAAACGCAGACGGCAATATGATCTCCCGGCGAAACCAGCTCGTACCGCTTCACGGCGGCGATGAAGGGGTTCCACAGGGATTTTCGGTAAGTTTTGATGAGACTGCGCTCCGCAGTCTCCCGGGGACTGAGGTCACGGGACATGATAAGTCGCTCCTCAACAAGGGGGGTCCAGGGGCGGGCCCCTGGTTTTCCGCCTTTGGCGGAAAATAAATTGAAAATCCTTTTCGCCGCGACATGCGCGTGGTGAAAATTCCAAGACTTGTGCGCCTGGGGCGGCGTCACCAGTAACCGAATCACCGGCAGGGGACAGCTCCGGCGGGCTGCGCCCGCCGGAGCGTCCAAGGGGGACTTCGTCCCCCCTTGGAGCTTACAGCCAGATAGACCCCAGCCGGAAGACGGAAGCGCACATCCTGCGGAACCAGGAGCGGTTGTTCCAGTCCTCCAGAGTGTAGGGCCGGCTCTCCGCCAGAATGCCGTCCAGGTCCTCCAGCAGCTCCTCCACCACCGGCATGTGGTACAGCAGCACGCCGCATTCGTAGTGGAGCTGGAAGGTCCGGTAATCCATATTGGTGCTACCGATCAGGGCCACCTCCCGGTCCGCCATGACGCTCTTGGCGTGGAGGAAGCCGGGGGTGTATTTGTAGATCTTCACGCCGTGGCTCAGAAGCTCCCCCCAGTAGGTCTCCGCCACCATGTAGGTGAACTTGTGGTGGTCCGGGATGCCGGGGATGAAGAGCCGCACGTCCACCCCCGCGTCGGCGGCGATGCAAAGAGCCTTCTGCATGGACTCCTCCACGGCGTAATAGGGCGTGGTGAGGTAGAGCATCTTCTGGGCGGAGGCGATGAGCTGGAGGTAGACCTCCTCAATGGGGTTGTCCGGGTTGTTCAAGGGCCCGTCGGTGAAGGGCTGGCACCAGCCCTGGGCGTTTTCCGCCGGATGGCGGGGACGGTAGTAGTCGTCTTCGTTGTGAAAGGTTCCGCCCATCATCTTCCACATCTGCATGAACTGGGTTGCAAAGCCCCAGACTCCCTCGCCCTCGATGCGAACGGCGGTGTCCTTCCAGTGGCCGAAGCGGACAATCAGGTTGGCGTATTCGTCGGCAAGGTTGATGCCTCCGGTGTAGGCGTACTGCCCGTCGATAACGGCAATTTTCCGGTGGTCCCGGTAGTTGAAATAGATGCGGTTCACATAGCGGTGAACGGGGTTGAAGGCCTTGACCTCGATGCCCGCATTCTGGAGGGCCTGGAGGGTCTCGTCGGAGAAGCGGGTGAGGTTTCCGAAGTCGTCGAAGGTGATGTGGATTTCCACCCCGGCGGCGGCCCGCTCCTTCAAAACGGCGAAGATGCGGTCCCAGAGCTTCCCCTCCGCCAGGATGTAGTATTCCAGGAAGATATAAAATTCCGCCTGCTCCAGGCGCTGAATCAGGTCCTCGAAGAACTCTGCGCCCTCCTTGAAATAGACGGCGCCGGTGTTCCGGTAGAGCAGGAAGCCCCTCTTTTCCAGATAGGCCGCCAGCCGCCCCCAGGCCGGGGACTGCCGCCGGAGGCGGGCCAGGTCGATTTCGCTGGCCATGCGCTGGCTCTCCCCGCAGGGGATGGGGGGCACCTTTTGAAGGCTGAGCTGCTTGACCTGATGGGCCCCGCCCCAGAGGCCGAACAGAATCATGCCGGACACCGGCATGGCCAGCAGCAGGCACATCCACACCAGCTTGTAGGTGGGGCTGCCGGGCCGCTGATAGACCCAGATGGCCACGGCCGCGCCGGCGATGAGCAGCAGGGCGTAGACAAGGCTGGAGTACTCCGCCAGGAGGAAGGAGATCAGCAGAGAGGTGACGATCTGGGCAATCACCGTCAGCGCGCACATGGAGATGCTGGCGGCGGCGGAAATCTTCCGCTCGACCCGCTCTTCAACCGGGGGGATATGGGGAATGTTCTTGTGCACCGGGCCTCGCCTCCTCATGGACAGTCTCAACGATTGACCTTTTTATTATACAAAAAGACGCCGCCGTCTTCAACAGCAAAATATTAAAAATAGATAAAATTAGGGCAGGGCGTTTTTCCTCGCCGCCTCACGGATCAGGCCAAGCGCCGGCAGCATAAGTCTGCTGTCCCGCCCCAAGGGACCGCGCGTCTTAAAGCACCCCCCGGAGAGCTGGCACTCTCCAGGGGGTGTTTTTTGCATGAAACCATGGTCTGCCGCAAGCAGCCTTTAGCTGACGCCGGTATAACACATTCTTCCCATGCGATGCAGGGGGGAGCTTACCCCTTACTCGCTCTGGCGCAGAAGACCCTGCTTGATGTCCCACAGCCGCTGGCTGAGGTCCACGTAGTAGGTGTGGGGATTCTCAAACCGCTTCACCTCGTCCCAGAGAGTGTCCACCTGCTCCCGGCAGTAGGCCTGGATGTCCTTGAGAGCCGGCCGCCGGTACACCAGCCGCCCCCCCTGGAAAATGGGCACCTGGAGCGGCCGGATGGTGTAATTCGTGTAGGTCTTCCGCTTCCAGGTGGCCCGGGGATCGAAGAGCTCCAGGCTCCGGTTCTCGTCCACGGTCTCGTCCCAGACGGCGATATAGTCCGCCTCCGCCTTTCCTGTTGCCTTGTCGAAAATGCGGTATATCTTTTTAAAATGAGGGTTTGTGATCTTGTCCACGTTTTCGCTGACCTTGATCTTGGGAATCACGGTTCCCGCCCCGTCCTCCACGGCCACCAGCTTGTACACCCCGCCGAAGACCGGCTGGCTGCTGGCGGTGATCATCCGCTCGCCCACGCCGAAGAGGTCGATCTGGGCCCCCTGAATCAGCAGATCCCGGATGATATATTCGTCCAGGGAGTTGGAGGCGGAGATTCTGCACTCCGTCCACCCTGCGTCGTCCAGCATCTTCCGGGCCTTTTGGGTCAGGTAGGCGATGTCCCCGGAGTCCAGGCGGATGCCGCACTGCTTGATGCCCAGAGGCTTGAGCACCGCGTCAAAGGCCCGGATGGCGTCGGGCACGCCGGATTTCAGAGTGTTGTAGGTGTCCACCAGCAGTGTGGCGTTGTGGGGGTAGAGCTTGCAGTAGGTCTCGAAGGCCTCGTATTGGGTGTCGAACATCTGGACCCAGGCGTGGGCCATGGTGCCCCCGGCGGGGACGCCGTAGAGCTGGTCGGAGATGGTGCAGGCGGTTCCGGCGCAGCCGCCGATGTAGGCCGCCCGGGCCCCGGTGATGGCCCCGTCGGTGCCCTGGGCCCGGCGGGAGCCGAACTCCAGCACCGTCCGCCCCTGAGCCGCCCGGACGATGCGGTTGGCCTTGGTGGCGATGAGGCTCTGGTGGTTGACGGCCAGCAGGGTGAAGGTCTCGATAAGCTGGGCCTGGATGGCGGGGGCCCGGACCGTCACCACCGGCTCCTGGGGGAAGATGGGGGTCCCCTCCGGGATGGCCCAGATGTCCCCGGTGAAGCGGAAGTCCTTCAAATAGGCCAGAAATTCTTCGGAGAACAGCTTCCGGCCCCGGAGGTATTCGAGGTCCTCCTCGTCAAAGTGCAGGTCCAGAATGTAGTCGATCAGCTGATCCAGACCAGCGCAGATGGCAAAGCCGCCCCGGTCCGGCACGTCCCGGAAGAACACGTCGAAATAGGTCATCCGGTCTTGGAAGCCCGCCTGGAAATAGCCGTTGCCCATGGTCAGCTCGTAGAAGTCGCAGAGCATGGTCATGTTCAGCTTTTGTTCGGTGCGCATGATGGGTAACACCCTCTTTTCGCTTTATTCCCTTGATTATAAGCAAAGCGGTGGGGAATTGCAATCTCTTTTTTGGGAAAAATTCATGAAAAATATGGAGGGGAGCGGACCGAGTCCTGTTGATAACGGCAGGGCCCGCCGAAAGGCGGACCCTGCGAACGCTCAGGATGTTTGGTCGTACTCCAGCTGCCAGAAGCCCTCCGCCCGGTCCGCCCGGAGGTAGACAACAGTTTCCCCGGCAAAGGAGTCGGTAAAGCTCCCGGAGACGGTTTCCCCCTCCTCCGTCCGGAAGGAGACCGTATAAGCCAAGTCCTCTTCCTCCGGCAGGGTGAAGGCGCAGAGCTGGGTATCCGAAACCGCCTCCTCCGACGAGAGGGTTTCGCCGCCGTATTCCACGATGATCTGGGAGATGGCCTGGGCGGCGTAGTTGGTGAGAATCAGGTTGCCCTCCACGGCCTCCCCCCGCTGCCCGCAGGCGGCGAGGAGAAGCAGGAGGCCGGCTGTCCAGAACATCTTTTTCATCCTTCCGCCTCCCGCAGACGCTCCACAATGGTCCGTTTCGACACGGAGCGGTAGGTCCACAAGGGTACCAGGACCCCCAGGGCCAGGAAGACCGGCAGGATCGCCGCAATGGGCAGGATGGTGAGGCGGTAGGTGAAGAACCAGAAGATTTCGCCAACAGTGTTCCCCACCAGGGGCCCCAGGCACACCGTCAGCACCAGGGACGCCGCCAGGGCCAGGAGGGTGTAATACAGGCCCTCAAACACCAGCATGATTTTCAGCTGCTTTCCCGTCATGCCCACGGACTGCAGCACCGCCAGCTCCCGCTTCCGGGTGAGGATGCCCGTGAGGACCGCGTTGACGAAGTTCAGCACGCCCACCAGCCCGATGATGAGGCTCAGGGCCCCGCCCATGGTCATGAACATGCCCCGGAAGCCCTCGAACTCCGCCTCATAGCTGGCCCGGCTCTCGTAGTCGTAGAGAGGCTGGACGCTCTCGGTGTACTCCGCCAGGAAGGACTCCATGCCCGCCTCCGCCTCGTCGGTGGTGTTGAAGAGATAGGTCATGACGCTGTCGGTGCCGGTGTCCTGTTTGAACCGCTCCGCCCCCAGGATGAAACCATCGCAGCCCACAACCCGATAGCGGTAGGAGATGCTACTGGGAACCTGCACCAGGGCGCAGACGGTGTAGTCGATGTCCTCATAGACCTTGGCCCGCTCTCCCCAGGGGCGGTTTCCCTCGATGGCGGCGTCCACGTCCTCAATAATTTCCCCGGTGTCCCGGTAGAAGTATTCCATCTCATAGATATGGCGGATGGTCACGGTGTCCCCCAGCTTGGCCCAATTGCTGTCCCATTGGGTGGCGTTATAGTCGTCGGCCAGGTACACGGCGGCGATGGCCTTTTGGCTGGGGTCTGACAGGGGGGCCAGGTCTCCCTCCAGCACGTCCAGCAGGCTCAGGGGAAAGTCCTCCATGCCGTACATCTGCACGCCGGCCTCCAGAAGCCCGCTGGGCAGCCGGGCCGTTCCCGCGATGATTTCATCCACAACCTCCGGGGTATTATACGTTCCATAGCCCATCCGGAGCCAGTCCTCGGTGACAAACTGCTTCGTGGCGGAGACGCCGCCGTAGACCCGTCCGCTCTCCTCCACGCCGCTCCGGGCGCTCACGTCGGAGATGATGATCTCCGGCACCGCCTGATCGGCGGTGCGGAAACCGCCGCTGGTTTGAAAGTAGGCCGCGTCCCCCAGGATAAAGTCCACGTCGGCGTTATGGGCCAGGTACTTGTTCATGTCGAAGCCGGTGGAGAACGTGTAGGTAATCGTGGCCAGCACCACTGCCAACGTCAGGGAAATGACCGTCACCAGGGTTTTCCCCCGGCTCCGGCCCAGGTTGGCCCAGGCCATGCCCGGAAGGGACGCGCCGCTCTGGGCTTTGCGGACCTTCTCCCGCTTCCGCGCCTTTTTCGTCCCGCCGCCCTCGGTGTAGCGCACGGCCTCCACCGGGGAGACCCGCGCCGCCACGCGGCCCGGACGGGCGCAGGAGAGGAACACGGTCAGCAGGGCAAACACCGCCGCTCCAATGAAAATCAGGGGGTTGAAGGAAACGAAGGCGTTTTTATAACTCAGCTGGGCCATGATGACCGGGGTGAGCTTGTTGCCGATGACAAAGCCCATCAGAAGGCCGATGGGGATGCCGATGAGGCTCAAAAGAAGGGCCTGCTGGCGGACGATGCGCTTTAACTGCTTTCCGGTGGTACCGATGGTTTTCAAAAGGCCGTAAAACCGGATATCGTTGGTGACGGAGATCTGGAAGACGTTGTAAATAATCAGATAGCCCGTGAAAATAATCAGCAGCAGGAGGACCACAATGGCGATCAGCGTGGAGTTGTCAAAGCTGTTGGAAAGCTGGGCCCCGGAGTAGCCCCAGTTGACGCCGATTTTCAAGTAATTCTCCCCCTGGGGGTCGTCGTGCTGATAGCCGTGGTTCTCCAGGATCTGAAGGATATTCTCCTCGATCTGGAGGTCGCTTTTGAACATCATGTCCAGGTTCCATTCTCCGGTCATGGAGTAGGGGTCCCCGCTGCCCTGGGCACCTAACTCCTCGGCGGCGGAGCGGGGCAGGAGCACATTGCTGGCCACCAGGGCGCTGTCGTACTCCCACCATCCCGAGAGGGTGAAGGTCCGGGTGACCAGCTTCCGGCTGGAGGTGTTTTCGTCAAGGTAGAAGGAAATGGTGAATTTCGCGCCCACCTTCGGCTCCACCCCCAGAAGGGCCAGAACGCGGGTGTCCGTGGCGGCCTCGTCGGTGCCCTCCCGGGGGAGGGTCCCTTCGACTGGCTGGCAGAAGTAGTGGGGCGCGGCGGCGGGCTCCAGGTAGGAGACCTCCACATGGGATTTGTTGAAGGGCGGGTCCACGGGCATGCCCACGAACAACCGGGCGAAGTCCCCTTGAATCAGCGGGTCTGACCGCATTTCCTCCACCTGCTCCCAGGTGAGGCCCTTGATGGTGCCGTGAAAGTCGCCGCCCGCCTGGCGGAAATTCTCCTGCTGGAAGGAATAGTTGATGGAGGAAGCGATGGTAAAGAGGGAGGTGAACAAGATGGTGGTCAGGGCAATGGCCAGGACGGCCACGATGTTGCGGGTCCGGGCGGCCCGCATGGAGCGGAAGCCCAGGCGGCGGATGCAGCCCTTGTTGGCGACATGGATCATGGTTACGCCTCCTCCCCGGTGGTCCGGGAGGAGCGGATTTTTCCGTCCTCAATGTGAATGACGCGGTCCGCCGTCTGGGCAATTTCCTCGTTGTGGGTGATCATGACAATGGTCTGGACGAACTTCTGGCTGGTGATTTTCAGGAGGGCCATGACGTCCTGGCTGGTTCTGGAGTCCAGGTTGCCGGTGGGCTCGTCGGCCAGGATGATGGCGGGCTTGGCCGCGAGGGCCCGGGCAATGGCCACCCGCTGCTGCTGGCCGCCGGAGAGGTTGTTGGGGAGGTTGCGGAGCTTCTTCTCCAGGCCCAGGGTTTCGATAATCTGGTCCACGTAGGCGGTGTCGGGTTTCTGGCCGTCCAGCTGGATGGGAAGGACGATATTCTCGTAGACGCTGAGGACGGGGACGAGGTTGTAGTTCTGGAAGACGAAGCCGATCTTCCGGCGGCGGAAAATGGTGAGGGCCTCGTCCTTGAGGGAGAAGATGTTCTTCCCGTCCACAGTGACGGAGCCGGAGGTGGGGCGGTCCAGGCCCCCCAGCATGTGGAGGAGGGTGGACTTGCCGGAGCCGGAGGTGCCGACCACAGCGGCGAACTCGCCCTTTTCAACGGTGAGGTCGACGCCGTCCAGGGCGTGGACCTCCGTCTCGCCGGAGCCGTAGTGCTTGCGCAGGTCTTTGGTTTCCAAAATCGTCATATTGGGATACCTCCAAGGTAAAGTGTTTGCTTTGGCGGCGGTGGGCCGCTTTCACTGTGGATACCTTACCATAGGAATCTGTCCAGATTCTTTCTGAAATCTTACAGAGTTGAAAGAAGTTTCTCCCCCTGGGGGGAGGCTGGTGCTCGCCCTTCGGGCGGGGGGATTACAGCCATGAAGGTGGCCGGTCCTTTGCACCCCCCATGTCGTCGGAAGAAACTCCGCCCACTCCGTCCCCGCC
>CAJTZL010000024.1 GCA_910583695.1 uncultured Oscillibacter sp. | reverse complement strand
GAGGCGGCGCCAGACGAGGCGGCGGACGGTCCGGCGGCTTTGGCGGCGGCTCCTTTGGCGGAGGTGCGGGCCGGGGCGGCGGAAGAAGAAGATAAAACGAGGCCCCCGGCGTGTGGTTACGCCGGGGGCCTTGTATTTACAGGTAGCATAGACTGCGTTGTCGTCGCTTCGGCCTGGATGATTGCCGGACTATAGAGCGCGATAAAGTTCTTTTGCTAACTTTTCTTTCAAGAAAAGTTAGTCCAGGACCTGCACCGCCGCGCCCAGGACGCCGTCGCCAATGTAGACGCTGAGGGTTCCGTCGATCTCCCCGTCCCAGATATGGTTGTAATCGGGCAGGGCGGCGGTGAGCTTCTGGCGGAGGGTTTCCATCTCGGCGGGAGCACCGCCGTTGGCAATGGCCAGATTGTACGTCCGGTGCCCGCCGCAGCGGTCCACGGTCATGGACACCAGCTTGTCCATGACCTGATTCCGGCCCCGGACCTTGGCGATGGACTGGAGCTGCCCGTCGGGGGCGAAGGTGATGATGGGCTTGATCTGAAGCAGGGTCCCCGCCGTGGCGGTGACTTTGCCGATGCGCCCGCCCTTCATCAAATACTCCAGGGTGTCCACGGAGAAGAAGGGGAAGGTGTTGGCAATCAGCTGAGGAGCCCGGCGTCCCACCAGAGTCTCCCAGTCCATGCCCTTGCGGATGTCCTCCGCCAGCTGGAGCACCGTCAGTCCCTGTCCCAGGGAGCCGCTGACGGAGTCGAAGACCCGGATGGGGAAGGCGTCTCCACTCTCCTCGGCGATGAGGCGGATCAGGTTGTAGGTGCCGGAGAGGCCGCTGGAGAGCATGACGGCAATCACGCCGTCATAGCCCTCGTCCCGAATCTCCTTCAGCACGGCCCCTGCGCTCTCGGCGGAGGGCAGGGAGGTCTGGGGGAGCTCCCCGGCCTTGAGGCGGCGGTAAATGTCGGCGCTATGGATGTCCACGCCGTCGGAATATTCCCCGTCGGCACAGAGGATGCGCAGGGGGACGATGTAGATGTGGTTCTCCGCCGCCAGACGGGGGGACAGGTCCGCGCAGGAATCCGTCAGCAACGCGATTTTTTGAGGGGCCACGTGTTCCCAACTCCTTTTTGTAAAGGGCCCGCCCTGTTCGCAGGGAGAGCGGGCTTCCAAGTTTCCAAAGCGTATTGTCGTTATTATCCCACAAACGGGGGAAAACTGCAAGAGCGATTTGAAGACTTTTCCTGCCTGGGGAAAAATATAGGGAAATCAAGAGAATTTCCCTTTACCTGATGGGAGTTTTCTGCTATAATATACAAGTTACATTCTGTCCGCACGCCGGGCGCGAAAGGAGGGCGCTTTTGTGAAATACGAAAAGTGGAACATCGGCGCCCCGAGGGAAGAGGACGTGGCGGCGCTGCGGGAGGCAGGCTACCCCGGCCTGATGGCCCTGGTGCTGGCGGCCCGGGGCATCGTCTCCCCGGAGACGGCGGCGGAGTTTTTGGACCGGGACCGGAAGCTGACGCTGTCCCCCATGCTCATGCGGGACATGGACAAGGCCGTGGCCCGGATTCAAAAGGCCATTGCGGGAGGGGAGACCATCGCCGTCTTTGGGGACTACGACGTGGACGGCATCACCTCCACCGTGCTTTTGATGGACTATCTGAAAAGCTGCGGGGCCAGATGCCTGCGCTATATCCCCCGGCGGATTGAGGACGGCTACGGCCTCTCCAAGCCCGCCATCCAGGGCCTCCGGGACCAGGGGGCCACGCTGATGATCACCGTGGACTGCGGTATCACCGGAAACGAGGAAGTGGATTTTGCCAACGCCCTGGGCCTGGACGTGGTGGTGACGGACCATCACGAGTGCAAGGCGGAGCTGCCCAAGGCCGTGGCCGTGGTGGACCCCCACCGGCCCGACTGCCCCTACCCCTTCAAGTTCCTGGCGGGCTGCGGCGTGGCCTTGAAGCTGGTGCTGGCCCTGGGGGGCGAGAACCGGGAGGACGCCCTCTTTGCCCGCTACTGCGCCCTGGCCGCCATCGGCACCGTGGCCGACGTGATGCGGATGGAGGGGGAGAACCGGGCCATTGTGGCCTGCGGGCTGGAGGCCCTGCCCCACACGGACTTTGTGGGCGTCCGGGCCCTTCTGCGGGAGGCGGGCCTGGAGGAAAAGCCCATCACATCCATTCAGATCGGCTTTGTCCTCTCCCCCCGGATCAACGCCGCGGGGCGCATGGGGGCGGCGGACCTGGCGGCGGACCTGCTGGAGACCCGGGATTTGGCCCGGGCGGAGGAGCTGGCCCGGGAGCTCTGTGAGCTGAACCGGGAGCGTCAGGCGGTGGAACAGGCCATCTGCGCCGACGCGGTGGAGCAGATTCAGGCCCTCCGGCAGGAGGAGCGCAGCGCCCTGGTCCTGGCCAGTGAGGAATGGCACCAGGGGGTGGTGGGCATCGTGGCCTCTCGCCTCAGTGAGAAATACTCCTGCCCCAGCTTCATGATCCACTTGAAGGACGGCACGGGCCGGGGGTCCTGCCGGTCCTACGGCGGGTTCAACCTCTTCGCCGCCCTGGAGTCCTGCGCGGACCTGCTGGACGGCTTCGGGGGCCACGAGCTGGCCGCCGGGTTCACCATTCCCGAGGATAAGATTGAGAGCTTCCGGGCCCGGATAAACCGCTATGTCCGCTCCGCCACCGGAGGGGAGCCGCCGGTGAGCTCCCTGGACGTGGACGCGGCCGTGGCCGCCCCCGGGGAGCTGACCTTGGAGGAGGCGGAGCAGCTGGAGCGGCTGGAGCCTTACGGCGCGGGGAATCCCCGGCCCGTGTTCGCCCTGCTGGGGGCCACGGCGGAGGCCGTCCAGCCCGTGGGGCAGGGGAAGCATTTGAAGCTCCGGCTCAGCAAGGGCGTGAGCCGCTTTGACGCCATCTTTTTCTCCGTCACGGCGGAGGAGTGCGGCATCGTCCCCGGCAGCCGGGTGGACGCCGCCTTTTACCTCCAGGCCAACACCTTCCGGGGAAACACCACCCTGCAGCTGCAGCTGGTGGACGTGCGCCCCTCCCTCAGCCCCAGCCGCAGCGAGGCGGCGGCCCAGGCCCTTGTGGGCCGTCTGGTGCGGGGAGAGAGCCTGACCCGGCAGGAGCTGGCGCGGCTGAAGGCCAGCCCCAGCCAGTACCAGGACTGCTGGAGCGCCTTGACGGACCTTCTCCGCCAGGGGAAGGCGCGGAAGGAGCGCCTGCCCTTTTTGCGGAATGTCGCCGCCAAAATGGGGGGGAACGAGAGCTTCCTCCGGACCTATCTTGCCCTGGCGGTGTTCAAGGAGCGGGGACTGGTGTCCCTGACCAGGGAGGGGGACTGGCTGGCCATGTATCTGATGGGAGACCCGGAGCACGTGAGCTGGGACGACTGCCCGTATCTTCTCCGTCTGGAGGAAAAGGAGGCAACCTGAGATGACCATACAGGAACAGTATGAGCTTTTGGAAAAAACTGTCCGCGGCTACAATCCCGCCGCCGACTTTCAACATATCCGCTCCGCGTTCGAATACGCCGACCGCTGCCACGAGGGGCAGAAGCGCAAGAGCGGCGAGCCCTATATCATCCATCCCCTGGCCGTGGCCCAGATCGTGGCGGAGGAGCTGAAGCTGGACTCCGAGTCCATTGAGGCCGCCCTGCTTCACGATGTCATTGAGGATACCCCCGCCACCCACGAGGACGTGGCCCGTCTGTTTTCGCCCACCATCGCCAATCTGGTGGAGGGGGTCAGCAAGCTGACCCGCATCCAGTATGCCACCAAGGAAGACGAGCAGATGGAGAACCTTCGGAAGATGCTCATGGCCATGAGCAAGGATATCCGGGTTATCCTCATCAAGGTCTCCGACCGGCTCCACAACATGCGGACCATGGAGTACCAGTCTCCGGAGAAGCAGAAGCAGAAGTCCCTGGAGACCATGGAAATCTACGCCCCCATCTCCCACCGGCTGGGAATGCAGCGCATCAAGTGGGAGCTGGAGGACCTGTCCCTCAAATATCTGGACCCGGTGGGTTACAACGAGATCATCACCCGGCTGGACGCCAAGAAGCCGGAGTACGACGCCTTCCTCCTCCGCACCCAGACCCAGATGGACGACCGGCTGACGGAGCTGGGCATCCGGCACATGGTCTACGGGCGGATCAAGCACCCCTACTCCATCTACCGGAAGATGTTCAACCAGAACAAGTCCCTGGATGAAATCTTCGACCTCTTTGCCTTCCGGGTGCTGGTGGACACGGTGGGGGACTGCTACAACGTCCTGGGCGTCATTCACGACATCTACAAGCCCATTCCGGGCCGGTTCAAGGACTATATCGGCACCGAAAAGCCCAACGGCTACCAGTCCCTCCACACCACCGTCATGGGCCCCGACGGCCTGCCCTTCGAGGTGCAGATCCGCACCTGGAAGATGCACGAGGTGGCGGAGTACGGCGTGGCGGCCCACTGGAAATACAAGCAGCACGGCCAGGGGGCGGGCACCGAGGGGAAATACGAGTGGGTCCGCCGCCTGCTGGAGAACCAGGAGGGGGCCGACGCGGAGGAGTATATCCACTCCTTGAAGGTCGACATGTTCGCTGACGAGGTCTTCGTCTTCACTCCCAACGGAGACGTGCAGAACCTCCCCGCCGGGGCCACGCCCATTGACTTCGCCTACGCCATCCACTCCGCCGTGGGCAACCGGATGGTAGGGGCCAAGGTCAACAACCGGATCGTCACCTTTGACCATATCCTGAAAAACGGCGACATTGTGGAGATCATGACCTCCAAATCCGCCAAGGGCCCCAGCCGGGACTGGATGAAAATTGCCAAGAGCAGCGAGGCCCGGAGCAAGATCCGCCAGTGGTTCAAAAAGGAGAAAAAGGAGGAGAACATCGCCAACGGCCGCTCCTCCTTCGAGCAGGAGCTGAAACACGCGGGACTGTCCATGAAGGACGTGACGGCCCCGGAGAACCTGCCCCAGCTGCTGAAAAAGGTGACGTACGGCAGCCTGGAGGAGCTGTACGCCGCCATTGGCTACGGGGGCTTTACGGCGCAGAAGGCCGTCAGCCGGATGAAGGGGGAGCTCCAGCGCATCTCCCGCCAGCATCAGGCGGAGGAGCTGACGCTTCGGCCGGAGGAGGTCCCGATTCCCGTGCCCGCCAAGCCCGCCAGCAAGAGCGAGCAGGGCATCATTGTGGAGGGGCTGGACAACTGTCTGGTGAAGTTTTCCCGCTGCTGCACCCCCGTGCCGGGGGATGAGATCGTGGGCTTCATCACCCGGGGCTACGGCGTGTCCGTCCACCGGGCGGACTGTCCCAACGCCGCCCTGGAGCGCCGGACGGGCCAGGAGGGCCGCTGGCTGAAAGTCACCTGGGGCAAGGATACCAACGAGAGCTATCCCACCACAATCGACGTGGTGAGCAAGGACCGGATGGGCCTGATTCTGGACATCTCCACGGCCCTTTCCAGCACCAATACCTTTGTTTCCGGCCTGAACTCCCGGAGCACGGAGGACGGCTTCGCCGTCATCCGCCTGGAGATCCGGGTCCGGGACGGGGCCCAGATGAAGGCCATCATGAACAAGCTCCATCAGATTTCCGGGGTTCTGCAAGTCACGCGCCCCACCGGATAGCGGCGTCGAAAATTGCGCTCCATTCCGTCCGGCTCCGCCGGACATCCATTCCGCTCCATTTTCTCCGCCTCCCTTCAAGAGGGGACTTCGTCCCCCCTTGAGCATTCCCCCTTCCCTGCGGGGGGACGGAGGACGAGGGACGGGGGATGGTTGGGGTGTGGGGCTATGGAGTATAATTATAAATAAAAGGAGGAATTGCCTATGCGCGCGGTTGTCACTCGCGTGAAGCATGCGTCTGTTACCATCAAGGGAGAGGTGCGCGGAAGGATTGGGGAGGGTTATCTGGTTCTTCTGGGGGTGGCTCCGGTTGACACGGAGGAAACCGCCGTGAAGCTGGCGGACAAAATCTGCAACCTCCGCATCTTCGAGGACGAGAATGAGAAGATGAATCTCAATCTGGAGCAGGTGGGGGGAAGCCTGCTGGTAATCTCCCAGTTCACCCTCTTTGCCGACACCTCTTCCCGCCGACCGGGCTTTTCCGGCGCGGCGAAGCCGGAGCTGGCGATTCCCCTGTATGAAAAATTCATGGCCCATTGCCGGGAGCGGGGATTCACCGTGGAGCACGGGGAGTTCGGCGCGAAGATGGACGTGGACTCCCTGAATCACGGCCCGGTGACGATCCTCTTTGACACGGAGAAGTCCTGACGGGCGGAAGCGTATCGTCCGCGCGGCTGGGGGAATCCGACGGGTTCTTTGTCCTGCCGCCTCTGCGGCCCGCTGCGCCGGACTTTGCCGGGAAAGCCTTCCTGCCCGGTTTATCTGCGG
Organism: uncultured Oscillibacter sp.; assembly: GCA_910583695.1. Taxonomy (GTDB): domain Bacteria; phylum Bacillota; class Clostridia; order Oscillospirales; family Oscillospiraceae; genus Oscillibacter. The sequence continues at coordinate 33,325 of CAJTZL010000024.1, read as the reverse complement.
TGACTACAGACAGAAAGGACGGATGATTCCATGGGATTGTTTTCCAATTTCTTTCAAAAAGAGTGTTCTTTGGGTGCTCAGCCTCACAGCGGCTGGAGCTGGAGCCTGTCGGTGAACGGGATGCCCGCCACGCATTTTGACTGGGAGGACATTGCCCGGGCGCTGGACGGCCTGGGGCCCCATGACGACAGCTTTGTAATTTTGGAACAGAAGAACGGGAAGGACTACTGGTTCATCCAGAGCGCCGTGGCCCTGACGGGGTCCCATACCGGCGAGTATGTGGTGGGCGTGGGCTGGAACGACGGCCGGGGCAAGCGGTATATCGAACGCTGCGGAGGCGCCGGGCGGGCCGTGGACATGTTCCGGGCCGCCTGGCAGGGAAAGACCCTGGATTTCTCAGGCTTTGAGGACCAGTCCGATCAGCTTCCCGGCGATTCCTGAGACCCTGGAAAGGGAGGAGATTCCGATGAATGTCAAGATGATGCAGGTGGGTCCCTTGGGCACCAACTGCTATATCCTGGAGGATGAGAAAACGCATGAAGCGGCGGTCATCGACCCCGGCGGGGAAGCGCCCGCCGTTCTGGAGGCCCTGGAGGGGGCGGAGGTCCGCTGTATCCTCCTGACCCATGGGCACTACGACCACACCGGCGGCGCGGCGGAGCTGGCAAAAGCCCTGCCCCGGGCGGAGGTCTATATCCACGAAAAAGACTTCCACGGCGTGGACCCGGCCCTGTTTCCCCTGAGCACCCAGATGGACGGGGTGAAGTTCTACGAGGAGGGGGACCAAATTGCCGTGGGTGATTTGGAGCTGCAAGTGCTGCACACCCCCGGCCACTCCGAGGGCAGCGTCACCCTCCGCTGCGGAAATTTACTCTTTTGCGGGGACACCCTCTTTGCCGGGTCCTGCGGGAGGACGGACTTTCCCGGCGGCAGCGTGCCCAAGATGCTGGCCTCCCTGCGCCGCCTGGGAGAGCTGGAGGGGGACTTCCAGGTTCTTCCCGGGCATATGGACGTCAGCACCCTGGAGGAGGAGCGGCGGAACAACCCCTACCTCCGTCAGGCCCTGCGGGAGACGACATGAAGCTGGAATTTCGCGGCCATGACGAGCGCTATACGGTCGAGCAGAGCCTTTTGAATCTCTTCCCCGGAGAGCTTCCGGTCTATGAGCCCATTCGGCCCGGAGACGACGCTTGGGCCATGGTTTCCTGCCGGGAGGAGGAGGGGCGGCTGCTGGTTACAACGGACCTCCGGTATCGCGGGGAGACGGCCACGGCTTTTCACACCGCCGCGCTCTCCGGAACAGACTACGACCGGGAGGGTCAGCGGCGGCACGCCGTGGGCTCCTGCTTCTTTCAGGCGTACCGTGCGCGGACCGGGAACACGCCTCCCTGGGGGATGCTCACCGGAGTCCGGCCCGACAAGCTGGTGACGGAGGCTTTGGCGGAGGGTAAAACGCCTGCTGCGGCCCGGCGGTTGCTGGAGGAAGCCTATTTCGTCACCCCCCGCCGGGCTGCCCTGGCCCTGGAGACGGGAACGGCGGCCTTTGAGGCCGCGAAGGGCCTGGGCCCCCGGGACATCGCCGTGTATATCGGTATTCCCTTTTGTCCTACCCGCTGTGCGTATTGTTCTTTTGTCAGCCAGTCGGTGGAGAAGAGCTTTTCCCTGGTAGACCCATATGTGGATGCCCTGACGGCGGAGATCGAGTCCGGGGGCCGCATGGCCCAAGAGGCAAACCTGAAGGTCCGGGCCATGTATATGGGCGGTGGCACGCCTACCACCCTGACCGCCCCCCAGCTGGACCGGGTGCTCTTCGCTTTTGAGAACGCCTTTGGCCGCGCCCTGGACCGCTGCGGCGAGATCACCGTGGAGGCGGGGCGGCCCGACACCATCACGGCGGAGAAGCTGGCGGTGTTGAAGGCCCACGGCGTCCACCGGGTATCCGTGAATCCCCAGACCATGGAGGAGAGCGTGCTTCGGGCTATCGGGCGGCGGCACGGCTCCGGGGACATTGAGGAGGCCATGGAGCTGGCGGCAAGGTGCGGCTTTCCCCACGTGAACATGGACCTCATCGCGGGACTGCCGGAGGACACGGCGGAGGGCTTCCGCCGCTCCCTGGACCGCTGCCTGGAGTTTGGCACGGACAACGTCACCGTCCACACCCTGGCGCTGAAAAAGGGCAGCCGCATTCTGCTGGAGGGCCTGACCATCCCCGGTCCGGAGGCGGTGGGGGAGATGCTGGACTACGCGGAGCCCGCCCTGCGGAATGCGGGGTACGCTCCCTATTATCTCTACCGGCAGAAATACATGTCCGGCAGCTTTGAGAACATCGGCTGGACCCGTCCCGGCGGGGAATGCCTTTATAACATCTATATCATGTCGGAGCTCTGCTCCATCCTCTCCTTCGGCGCGGGAGGGTCCACGAAGATGGTGGACCCGGCCCGGCGGCTCATTCAGCGGCGCTTTAACCCCAAGTACCCCAAGGAGTACACGGAACGCCCGGACAAACTGCGGTCCAATCAGGCGGATTTTGCCGCCTTCTATGCCAGATGAACGGAAAGGAGCCGAATCCATGTATTCCCTGAAGCAGATCAACGAGGCCGTCCGTCGGGACCCCGCCGCTTTCGCCCGGGAGTGCGACGCGCTGTTTGAGAAAAAGGTGGAGGCCGCCGCCGCGAAAATCGCGGACCATCGGGCGGAATCCCATATCATCCTGCTCTCCGGGCCCTCCGGCTCCGGGAAGACTACCACCGCGCTGAAAATCGAGGAAAAGCTGGTGGAGATGGGCATTGTGACCCATACGGTCTCCATGGACAACTATTTCAAGACCATGGATCCGGAGACCTTCCCTCGAAACCGGGAGGGGGCCATCGACTACGAGTCTCCCTTCTGCCTGGACGTGGACCTGCTGAGCCAGCACTTTGCCATGCTGGACCGGGGGGAGCTGATTCATGTTCCCAAGTATGAGTTTGCCCGGCAGATGCGCTCGGACATCTTCGCCCAGCCCATGCGGCTGGGGAAGGACGACATGGTTATCTTCGAGGGTATCCACGCGCTGAACGACATCATTGTGGGGAAGAACCCCAGAGCCTTCAAGCTCTATATCGCCGCCCGCAGCGATATTCTGAACGAGGACGGCTCCATGGTCTTCGACAAGTCCTGGATCCGCCTCTGCCGCCGCATTGTCCGGGACTTCAAGTTCCGGGGCAGCGACGCGGCTTTCACCTTGAAGCTGTGGGAGAATGTCCGCCGGGGGGAACGGCTGTACATCTCCCCTTATAAGGAAAACGCAGACCTCATGTTTGACTCCTCCCTGGCCCTCAGCGCCAGCGCCTTGAAGCCCTTTGTGGTCCCCCTGCTGGAGGAGATTCCAAAAGGCAGGTACCCGGTGGTGGAGGACATCCTCCGGGGCCTGGAAAAGATTGAAGAGCTGGACGAGGCGTATATCCCCGCCAAGTCCCTCTCCCGGGAGTTTATCGGCGGAAGTCCCTATGATAATCATTGAACGGAAGACGAAAGGAGCGGCACTATGAGCAATCAGGAGAAGCTGTATGACCTGCTGGATACCCTCCGCACCGGCGCGGAGGCAGCGGGGACCCTGGCCCTGGGAGCCCTGGGTCTGGCCTGCGAGGGGGCGGAGAAGGCGGCGGAGGCCGTGCGGCTCCGCTATCAGGCCGCCCGGGTAGAGGGCGAGATGGACGGAAAGCTGATGGAGGCCGGGGAGATGGTCTACGCCACTCACACCGGCAATCCCACGGAATCCGGGGAGCTGCTGGAAAAGCTCCGGGAGATTGACGCGCTGAAAGCCCAGTTGGCGGCACTCAACGAGACCCTGGGCCGGAAGCCGGAGGACGCGGTGTGCCCCGGCTGCGGAGAGGCCGCGGGGGAAGGGGACCGCTTCTGCCGCTTCTGCGGCAAAAGACTGAACTGAGGAGGACCAACCATGGAATTTTACACCTATCAACAGGTTCAGGAGAGCGCTCAGGCGCTCCGGGAAAAACTGAGCGGCTTCCAGTCCGAAGTCCTGCTGATTCTGGGCTCCGGCCTGGGGGCCCTGGCGGATGAGGTGGAAAGCCCCATTGCCGTGCCCTATTCCGAGGTGCCCCACATGAAGCGCTCCACCGCTCCTGGTCACAAGGGCCGCTTCCTCTTTGGAAAGCTGGCGGGGAAGAACGCGGCCGTCATGCAGGGCCGCCTCCACACCTACGAGGGCTGGTCCTTCGCCGACGCGGCCTACCCCGTCCGGGTGGCCCGGGCGCTGGGGATGGAGACCCTGGTTGTCACCAACGCCGCCGGGGCGGTGAATACCTCTTGGACGGCCGGGGATATCATGCTGATTACGGATCACATCAAGCTCTTCGGCGTCAGCCCCCTCTGCGGGCCCAATATGGAGGAGCTGGGTCCCCGCTTCCCGGACATGAGCCACGTTTACACTCCGTCTCTCCAGGAAGCCGCCCGGGAGGCCGCCCAGGCCCAGGGCCTGGACCTGAAGGAGGGCGTTTACATGTTCTTCCCCGGTCCCCAGTACGAGACTCCGGCGGAGGTCAGGGCCGCCCGTCTGCTGGGGGCGGACGCCGTGGGCATGTCCACGGTGCCGGAGGCCATCACCGCCGCCCACTGCGGCATGAAGGTTCTGGGTTTCACCCTCTGCACCAACATGGCGGCGGGCGTTTTGGAGCAGCCTCTTTCCGGCGACGAGGTCATCGCGGCGGGGGAGGCCGCGGGCCCCAAGTTCACCGCCCTGGTGAAGGAGTGCCTGAAGCGGCTGTAAGCCTTTGAAAAGGCGGGTTGTGACGCTGGAGGGAATCTGGTCTAAGGCGGGTCCCGGTCCCATAGAGTGGACAATGGGGTCCGCCCCTCACGGACAGAGGCTGTCCGCGCATTTTTTAAAGTATTCGAGGTAAACTTTTCATGTCGACGAAGAAAAAACAGTCCTTCCTGGGCGGCGCGGCCATCCTGGCCTCCGCGGTGGCCATTGTCAAACTTCTGGGCGCGGTGTATAAAATTCCCTTCGGGAACATCGTCGGTCCCGAGGGACAGACCTATTTCAATGTGGCGTACAACATCTACAACGTTCTTTTGACCATTTCCACCGCCGGCCTTCCCCTGGCGATTTCCAAGCTCACCAGTCAGGCGCATACCCAGGGCCGCGAGAACCAGAAGCGGAAAATTTTCAGCACGGCCATCTGGCTCTTTTTCGCCATGGGCCTGGTGGGTACGCTGTTGATGTTTTTCGGCGCGGAGCGGCTGGCGGCCTTCATGAACGAGCCGCTGGGCTACTGGCCCATCCGGGCCCTGTCCCCGGCGGTGTTCTGCGTGTGTCTGCTTGCCTGCATGCGGGGCTATACCCAGGGGCAGGGGAACATGACCCCCACCGCCGTCTCTCAGATTTTGGAGGCCCTTTGCAAGCTGGGCCTGGGCCTGATGCTGGCTTGGTATTTCCTCAAGCTGGGATTGGGGCTGGACATTGCGGCGGCTGGAGCCATCTTGGGCGTCACCGCCGGAACGTTTTTGTCCTTGCTGTACCTGATCTTCTATCTTCTGCGCCATCGGGACCGGCGAACCTCCCTGGATGAGCCCGACAGCGGAGGGAAGCTGATGCGGCAGATTCTGGCGATCGGCATTCCGATTACCCTCAGCAACTCCGCCATGAGCATCATCACGCTGGTGGATACCAAGATTGTCCTGGGGCGTCTGCGGGAGATTCCCGCTCTGGCGGATTCGGCTGCGGAGCTCTTTGGTCAGTACACCTTCGGCATGAACCTCATCAATCTGCCCCCCTCGTTTGTGTTCCCGGTCACGATGAGCCTGATTCCCTTTGCGGCGGCGGCGCTGACCCGCCGGGACCATGCGGAGGCGGGAAGAATCGTCTCCTCGGGCTTCCGGATTGTGGCGGTGCTGGCCATTCCCGCCGGAGTGGGTCTGAGCGTGGTGGGCGGTCCTGCGCTGCTGATGCTCTATCCAAGGCGGCAGGCGGACGCTTTGGCCGCCGGGCCCCATATGCGCTGGCTGGGAGTCGCCTGCATCTTCATGTGCCTGATGAACCTGACCAACGTGATTTTGCAGACCTACGGCAAAGAGCTGATTCCCATCTGGACGGTGATTGCGGGCGGCATCACAAAGGTGGTCATGAACTATATCCTGGTGGGAAATCCTTCCATCAATATCCATGGTGCGCCAATTTCCACGCTCTCCTGCTATGTGGTGATTGTGGGTCTGAACCTGTTTTTCGTCTGGAAGTACTCCCCGGAGAAGCCCCGCTATCTTCAGATCTTCGCCAAGCCGGTCATCGCCTCCGCCCTCATGGGCGGCGGAGTCTGGGCAGTCCACGGCTTCATGAGCCGGGCCCTGGCGGGGCACTCGACCTACGGGGCCAATGCCATTGCCACCCTCATCGGCATCCTGGCGGGGGTAATCGTTTACGCCGTTTTGGTGGTGGCCCTGCGGATTTTGCGGGCGGAGGACCTGAAAACGGTGCCCCATGGTGCAAAATTGGCAAAACTGTTGCATTTGCGCTAAAAAATCCGGAAATTTGGCAAAAAATATGGAAACATCTCAACTTTTTTCTCGAAATTTCTTGCAAAGGCGGGCAATCTATGGTAGATTTTCAATGTAAGCGCCGTTACGGCTGGGAGGATTTTCTGGAAATCATGCGGCTGCTCCGGGCTCCGGGAGGCTGCCCCTGGGACGCGGAACAGACCCACGACTCCATCCGCCGGAACTTCCTGGAGGAGACCTACGAGGCCCTGGACGCCATTGACCGGGACAACCCTGCGGACATGTGCGAGGAGCTGGGAGACGTGCTGATGCAGGTGGCCTTCCATGCGCAGATCGAGACGGAGCGGGACCGCTTCACCATGGACGACGTGATCGACGGCGTGGCCCAGAAGCTGGTGTACCGCCATCCCCATGTCTTCGGGACCGTGGAGGTGGAGGACAGCCGGGAGGTTCTGGTGAACTGGGAGGCCCTGAAACGGAAGGAGAAGTCCCAGTCCACCACGGCCGATGCCATTGAGTCCGTGCCCCACACCCTGCCCGCCCTCTGGCGGGCGGAGAAAATCGGCAGCAAGACCGCCAAGGCGGGCTTCGACTGGTCCAGCGCCCTCAGCGCCTTGGGGAAGCTGGAGGAGGAGGTTCGGGAGCTGCGGGCGGCCCTGGAGGCCGGAGCGGCGGCGGACGAGCCCCACGGCGTCCGGGAGGAGCTGGGAGACCTGCTCTTCATCACCGCCAAGGTGGCCCAGATGTCCGGCGTGGACCCGGAGGACGCCCTCCACCGGGCCTGCGACAAGTTTGACGGACGCTTCCGCCGGGTGGAGGCTTTGGCGGACAAGCCCCTGGGCGACTATGCGGAGGCGGAGCTGGTGGAGCTTTGGAAATTCGCGAAAAAAGAGGAGTCTTAACACGCGATTGCGTTAAGAATATAGGATACCAGAACACAAAAGAATGCAGGAGGATTACCATTCATGAACAAAGCAGAACTCATCAATGTCGTTTCTGAGGCCGCGGAGGTCTCCAAAAAAGACGCCGAGACCGTTATCACCGCTACGCTGGACGCCATTACCGACGCACTGAAAGAGGGCGAGAAGGTCCAGCTGGTAGGCTTTGGCTCCTTTGAGGTGAAGAAGCGGGCGGCCCGGGTGGGCCGGAACCCCAAGACCAAGGAGCCCATTGAGATTCCCGCCTCTACCGTGCCCGTGTTCAAGGCCGGCAAGGTCCTGAAGGACACCGTGGGCGGCTGATCGGGGAAGCAGTCCGTTTTAAACAGCCGGCAGGACTGCCGGCTGTTTACTTTTTCAGGGAAAGGAGGGCGCACCATGCGCCTGGACAAATATCTCAAGGTCTCCCGCCTCATCAAGCGGCGGACCGTAGCCAACGAGGCCTGTGACAACGGGCTGGTGTCCGTCAACGGGCGGCCCGCCCGGGCCTCCTATGAGGTGAAGGCGGGGGACCGGATTTCGCTCCGCCTGGGGGCCAGGGAGGTGACGGTGGAGGTCCTGTCCGTCCAGGAGACGGTCCGTCAGGCTGACGCCGCCGCGCTGTACAAACAGCTGTCATAATCCGGAGCCTCCCGCCATATCCTGTGGACAGGGAGGGACGAACCATGAACGATTACTCTGTGCCCCAAGCCGCCGTCCACCGCCTGGAGCTGGATGGGCGGGAGAGCCTGACCGTCTCCGGCGTGGAGGACGTGGAGCGCTTTGACGAGACCGGCATCGTCATGACCACCGCCGTGGGGACCCTGGTTGTGACGGGAGAGGACCTGCACATTGGAAAGCTGTCTTTGGACGGGGGAGAGCTCCACGTGGACGGGAGAATCGACTCCCTGACCTATGAGGACCAGGGCCCCGGCCGGGGCGGATTCCTGGGCCGCCTCTTCGGTTGAGCATGGAGAGCCGGGCGGCCCAGCAGCTGCTGATATTTGGGCAGTCCATTCTTCTGGGGCTGTCCGCCGGGCTGCTGTATGACCTGCTGCGTCCCTTCCGGGTTCGCGCACCCCGCGTCACCGGCCTGCTGGACGGGGCCTACTGCCTGACGGTGTGCGGGGCTATGTTCCTCTTCCTGCTTCGCCGGGCCGAAGGCCAGCTCCGCGGCTTTGTGCTTGTGGGAGCCCTGGGAGGCGCAGTGCTGTTCTTCTGCGTGTTTTCGGAGCTTTTGCGGCCTTTGTGGGCTTTCTGGGCGGATACGCTGGCTTTTTTGTGGCGGCTGCTGTGCCTTCCTCTGCGGTGGACGAGAAATTTTCAGAAAAAAATGCTCCGTTACGGAAAAAACCTCTTTTATTTTTGGCGCAAATGCTTTACAATAGAGAAAAGTGGGTACGGCCCCGGGAGAGGAGACGGCAGGAATGGCAAAGCAGCGAAAAACGCCAAAGGCGGTAAAGCTCCGCACGGGCCTTCTGACCAAGCTGTTGATCGTGATTCTGCTGGCCGCGCTGGTCTGCGAGGTGTACGCCCTGCGGGAGCAGGTGTCGGATGCCGAGGAGGAAAAGGCGCGGGTAGCCGCCGAGGTGGAGGGCAGGCGCCAGGAGAACGACGCCTTGGCGGCGGACATCAAGGAGGGCTGCACGCCTGAGAAGATGCAGGAGATTGCCCGCCGGGAGTTGGGCTGGGTCCTGCCGGGAGAGTATGTCTTCGAGGTGGGCAGCTGAGCGCCGGACCGTTTTACCCAGCGAATCAAGGGAAGGAGAAACTAAAAACCGTATGGAGCCTCAGGTTGGGAGCATTCTGGAAGGCAAAGTCACCAGCATTATGAAATTTGGCGCCTTTGTGGCGTTGGAGGGAGGCGGCTCCGGACTGGTACATATCTCGGAGATCGCCAACACCTTTGTGGAGGACGTACACGACCACCTCCAGACGGGGCAGGCCGTGAAGGTCCTAGTCCTGTCGGCGGAAAACGGGAGGGTGAATCTCTCCATCAAAAAGGCCCTGCCTCAACAGGAGCGGCGGGGCCCCCGTCCTCCCATGCCGGGGGCGGGTTCCCATCCGGCCGGCCCCCGGCCGGCGGCGGCCCCCAGGCCCGCGGCCCAGCCCTTTCAGGGGCGGGGCAGACCGGAGCCCCTGCCGCCCTCGGGGGATCAGGCCTTTGAGGACAAGCTGAAACGCTTCCTCTCCTCCTCCGAGGGGAAGATGGCGGACTTGAACCGCAGCATGGACGGCAAACGGGGGAGAAGAAGAAAATGAGAAAAACCGCCCGGAGACGGGCGGTTTTCTTTCCGGCATAAAAAGGAGCCGCACAGCAGACGCCATGCGGCCCAAGCGGGTGGGATATTGGAAAGCTTCCTATATCAAAGTACCATAGTTTCCAGGTTTTGTAAATAGAAAGTTTTGCGGTTTTCGGTCTTCTTTTGTCGAAAAACGCCGTCCGGCGGGAGGACGGAAAAAGTTTTGTGAATATTTTGAAAAAACGCCGCTTTCCTCTTCCCATTTCAATACAAATATGTTATATTATACAAAAGGGCTCCCGCAGGTCCCCAGCGGCCCTTTTTCACACGAAAGGAGCGATCTCGATGAAGTACACCTACGCTTGCAAGAAGGTCTCCCTGAACGATTCCATCAAGGCTTACACGGAAAAGAAAATCGCCAAGCTGGAAAAGTATTTCCGGGAGGACACCACCGCGTTTGTGACATTCTCGGTGGAGAAGGACCACCGCTGCACAGTGGAGATCACCGTTCGGAGCGGCGGCGCTCTGCTCCGGGCCCAGACGGAGGCGCCGGACGGCGATATGCGCGGCGCCGTGGACGCCGCTGTGGGCTATATCGAGCGCCAGATTTTGAAGAACAAGACCCGGCTCTCCAAGCGGCTGCGGAGCGAGGGCTTCCCGGCTCCCGCCCCTGTCAGCGACTTTGACGTGACGGAGGAGAAGGAGTTTGCCGTGGTCCGGACCAAGCGCTTTGCCGTGAAGCCCATGAGCACGGAAGAGGCCATTTTGCAGATGAACCTGCTGGACCACAGCTTCTTTGTCTTCCGCAACAGCGAGGACGACAGCTTGTGCATTGTCTACCGCCGGAAAAACGGCGGCTATGGCCTCATCGTCACCGACGAGGAGGAATGAACCGGAGAGCTCGAATACCTCCGCCTCTTTATTAAGTGCATAAAACGGCCGGGGATGCGCAGAGACGGCGCATCCCCGGTCGTTTTACGTCCCTTTGGCGCTTGCATGAAACAGGAGGGGAGGAAGGCTGAAAGGCCCCGGCGGCCCGTGTTCCTACAAGCTCCGCAGGGGATTCCAGCGCCCACTGAGATAGGAGGCCAGATACAGGGCAAAGAGCAGCAGGTTGTGTGCAATCATGCAGCCCCAGGCGGCGGCCAGCCCCAGGCCCAGCATCTGAGTGCAGAGATAGGTGCCCAGAACCCGGACGCACCACATGCCGGTGATGTTGTACAGGAAGGGGGCCCGGGTCCGGCCCACGCCCATCATGATGCCCTCCACAATGATGGAGACGCCGTACAGCGGTTCGGACACGGCTACCATCCGCAGTACCGTGGCTCCCAGGGAAATGACCTCCTGGCTATGGGAGAATATCCCCATCAGCTGCGGCGCTGAGGCGAAGAGCAGTCCCCCGGTAAGGCACATCAGGCCCACCTCCACCGGGAGGAACATGTTCGTCAGGGACTTCATCCGCTTTTGGTCCTGTGCGCCGTAGGCATTTCCCGTCAGCGTGGCAGCGGCGGTCTGCATCCCGTAGCCGGGAATGTAGAAGGCGGATTCCACCGTGTTGGCAATAGTGTGGGCGGCGGTGGCTGCTTCGCCCAGGGAGTTGATCATGGAGGCAAAGGCCACATAGCCCAGGGAGGAGACGAAACGCTGGAGCATACTGGGGAAGGCCACACGAAGGCAGGGACGGAGAATGTCCCAGTCCGGTTTGAGGCTTTGCCCCCTGGGGGAAATCACCGGATGCCGCCAAAGGGCCCATGCGATCTGCGCGCCGCCCCAGGTGTAGGCGATGGCGCTGGCGGCGGCCGCTCCCTCCACGCCCCAGCCCGCGCCGGGCAGCGTCAGGGCGCAGCCCAGGAGAGAGACTTTGCGGGTGGGGTAAATCAGGAGGAAATTGAGGGTCACGTTGATGCAGTTGACCAGCAGGCCCGCTTTCATGGGCGTCTTGGTGTCTCCCGCCGCCCGGAGCACGGTTCCAAGGAGGATGCCCGCGGTCCGGAAGAGCATGGGGAGATAGAGAATGAAAAAATACCGGGAGGCCAGGGGACGAATTTGAGGCTCCGCCTGCATCCAGACGGGAATGGATCTGCTGAGGGAAACGGTGAGGACGGTGCAGAGCCCGCCGATGACCAGAGCCGCCAGCACCGCCTGCGCGGCAGCCCGCCGGGCGGCGCGTTGGTCTCCTGCGCCGCAGGACTTGGAGATAAAGGACAGAAAACCGATGCTGAAGGCGGTGATGGAGGACTGGACCAGCCAGCCGATGGTGGTGGTGGTCCCCACCGCCGCCGTGGCCTGAGTGCCCAGGGCCCCCACCATGGCGGTGTCGATGTACTGAACGGCGGACTGCATGATTTGCTCCAGCATGGTGGGCCAGGCCAGCAGAAGGATGACCCGGAGGGTGGCCCGGGCTTCGTTTGTGTTTGGCAGCATCATTTGCAGCGTCTCCTGTAAGAAAGAGCTTTGGAATGGTTCGTCCTGGCGGGAGGACGCTTTATTATATAGCGGCGCTTCCCGGATTGCAAGCCGGACTTGCTTATGGGAGGGGCCTTTTGTGGATTTGATAAGGAAAATGCGGATTGCGTAGAGTAAAGACGCCGGGATGGAATAATGCTTGCCAATTCCAAACAAGGATGCTACAATGAAAAAGATTAAAATTGGGGATGCACGGCAGAGGCCTGCAAAAACAGTTGTCAATCTGGGATTCCAGAAAAGGCGGGGGGATGGAAGTGTCAATCTTTGATCGTTTTGTCTCAAAAGAGATGGGCGAGAAGGAACGAAAACCCTTTCATCCCACTCCCTATAGGAGGATGTTTTCCGAGCTGGACATGACCGGCAGCGAGTTGAAGGAGCAGTACCCGGAGGACAGCAAAACGGTGGAGGCCTTTATCTGGGCTTTGAAGGAAGCCTGCAGAGCCCGGTATAAGCAGGCGACAAACGGCGAGCTGCAGCCCATGAAGGCGGAGGCGCGGTTTTACCTGTCGGAGGACCGGATGAGCGCCTATGCCTGCCTGCTCCCGCCGGAGAACGGCGGAGAGAACCTTACCCTGGAGGAGTTCCTGGGGGATATGCGCTATGAAGGCATTCAATACGGTATTTTGCAGGAGGACGTGGAGCAGGAGTTCGGGCTTGGATATTTCCGCATATTTCTGGTGGCCCGGGGCAAGCGGCCTCTGGCGGGGGAGGACGGCAAGGTGACGGAGCTGCTCCAGAGACGCAGAAATATGTGCCTGGAGATCCAGAATGGAAGTCAGGTGGATTTTCAGCAGGACGCCCAGCTGCAGCCCATTCGCAAAGGAACCGTCATCTGCCTGATACGGGCCCCAAAGGCGGGAGTGGACGGCATGGACGTAACGGGGCAGACGCTGCCCTGCCCGCCGGCCGACGGAGCTTTTGTGCCCCAGGGGAAGAACACCGCCATCGGCCGGGGGGGACAGGCCCTCACGGCGGAGGTGGATGGGATTTTATACATTGAAGAAGACCGGTTCTGCATTCATGAGCAGAAGATTATTGACGGGGACTTGGAACAGTTTCAGGGGACGCTCCGGGTTTCCGGCAACCTCTACATTGGGGGAAATGTGGACGGCGGAGTTGAGATCGAGGCCTCCGGAGAAATTGTGATCAACGGAAAGATGGGAGAGGCCCGGGTGACGTCCACCGGCGGCACCATCCGGGTTCAGAAGGGCATTTACGGGACAAAGGGGAAAACCGTTCTGGCCGCAGTCAGCCAGGTGCAGTCCCCCATAGTGGAGTGCGCGGAAATTGACGCCGGGACCAGCGTGATTGCGGAGACAATCTCCAACAGTGTGATTCGCTGCGGTGGTACGGTTTACGTCATGAACGGACGGGGAATGATCGTGGACAGCCTGATCCAGGCAGGGGACAGCATCTTGTGTGTACGGGTCGGTAATCTGGCGGGAGGCCGCAGCCGGTTTTCGGTGGGCTATCCCCCGCATATTCCGGAGTCGTGGGAACAGATCAAAACGGAATTGGCAAAGGTGCAGTCGACTCTTGAAGTGCTTTGGGAGTCCGTCACCCGCCTGCGGAAAAAGGGAACCCGCGCTTCGGACAGTGAGAAAGAACTGCTGGAACGGCTGGTGGAACAGCGGGATCTTTATGTTGAAAAGCGGGAGGCCCTGACGGCGGAGCTGAAAGCGGTGAACAAGGCGTTGGAGAAAAAGAGCAAGGGGCGCATACGGTGTGAGAAGGTGTACCCGTATTTGAACGTTCAGATTGGCAGATTCACGGAAGAGATTACAGAGGTGGAGGAATGCTGTAACATCCATGTGGAAGAGAACCGAATGGTCTTGAAGTGAGTGCCGGTTTGCTTGATACGGCAAAGCGCCGCCGGGAACGATTGTCCCGGCGGCGCTGGTTTTTGTAGCTGGAGCCCAGGGGCCGCGCTTCAGCCGGCCTCCCTGCCGCTGCTGGCCCCTTCCATGGCTCAGACAGCCCGCTTCCGGATGCGCAGCAACAAAAGAATCATGCAGACGCCCAGTAAAATATGTCCGATTCCCGCAATCCCGGAAATGGAGGCGTCCAGCCCCCGGCTCAGCTCCGTTCCCCAGACCTGAGTCAAGCCTCTCAAAAGAAACCCGAGGCCGGTGATATTCAGCCCCGCCTGATAGCCGATCAGGAGGCGGCCAACGTTCCGGCCGGAGAAGGAAAGGACCTTTTCGGCCAGCATCAGCGCCAGGAAAAAGAACATGCCCAGCAGAAAATAGTGGGTGTGCAGGCGGGACAGGTTCGTCTGTCCGGTAAAGTGGCTGAACTTCGTAAATTCCCTGTAAAAAACCCCGAAGCACATGGCGATGACCGCATAAAGTACCGCCAGGTTTGCATAACGCCTTGCCATTGCAATGCATCCTCCTCAAATTCTGTCAGAGTCCGGCCCGGAATTTCCCATGGCTCCCCGGGCCGGATTCCCTGTGTCCATGGTATCATATGTGTTTTCAAATTTCAATTGGAAGTATTGCACGGAACGGAGGGGAAGTTTTAAACCCGGACCACAAAAAAACACTTTCCTTTTCAGGAAGTCTATGGTATACTATTTTTGTAGTCTATCGTCTATGATTCCCTGCGGCGCAAGGCCGACGGACATGGGACGAATGGCTTTTTATGCTGTCTATCGACAAAAATCAACAGGAAAAGGAGCGACGGGAACGTGAGGGTAAAGCAAGTGGACTCCCTTGCCGGCAGCGGGATCAAACGGAGCCTGAATAGAAGGATATTGAGAAGCACAACCCTTAATATTTTAGTTTTGGTGGTCATATGCTGTTTGATTATGGCCCTGTCCTTGCAGTCGCTTGCCAACAACATTTTGCTGGACAGTCTCCAGCCAATGGCCCGGCAGTCGGCAAAGACCGTGGAAGCCAACATCCATATGCTGGCGGACCGCATGATGACCATTGCCGGTGATCCCCGGATGAGCACGGTGATGGCTGCCGTTCCGGACGAAGCAGAGGTCCTCCGCCCGGACGCCGCGGCGACTGCGGAGAGCCGCAGGGCGGTGCTGGAGGAAGCGGCGGAGATCTATGAGCTCTACACAATCGCCCTGTACGACCTGGACGGGCGGCTGATGCAGGGGATTGACGGCGCGCCGGAGAGTCTGGAGAGCGGATTTTTCGCGCTTTTGAAGGAAACGGATAATCTGACCACCGACGCGTCCACCATCTACCAGAACCGGCTGGGTATCATGATGGGCATGCCGGTAAAGGAAAACGGCGAAACCGCCTTCTATGTCATGGGCGTATACAAATATGATACGCTCAACGACGTAATCAGCAGCATCAACCTGGGACGAAGCGGCATGGCCTACATGGTCAACCGGGAGGGCGTTGTAACCGGGCACCCGGACCAGTCCCTGGCCCTGAACCGGAGCTCCCTGTCGCAGCTCAGCGATGGCAACGAGGACGCGGTGGAACGGGTGACGGCCGGGGAAACCGGAGCAGCGGAATTTCCCATCGGCGGGGAGCAGATGCTGGTGGCGTTTTCTCCCATTCGGGGGACGCAGTGGGCCCTGGTGATTCAGATTCCCAAGTCGGACTACAACCATTTCATCAACGGGGCCATGCTGGTGTCGATTCTGGCCACGCTGGCGGTGCTGGCGGTGTCCATCCTGCTGGTTCTGCGCCTTGCCCGGTCCATTTCCCGGCCGGTGAAGCGGGTGACGGACCGGATGGTGGCCCTCTCCGACGGCGACCTGCACACGGATGTGTTTCCTGTCAATACCGGAGACGAGCTGGAGGTCATGACACAGACGCTGGACGCCACGCTGGAGAGCATGAACCGGTACATATCCGATATCCAGCAGGTGCTGACGCAGGTTGCAAAGGGAGATCTGCGCACCGCGCCCCAGGTGGACTACAAGGGCGACTTCGTGCTGATCCGCGGCAGCCTGCGCACGATTACCGAGTCCATGAACGAGACGCTTCTCGGGTTCCGTGCCGCCGCAGACCGGCTCACGGATATGGCGGAGCAGCTGAGCCAGCAGTCCGCCCAGCTGCATCAGGCGTCCCTGGAGCAGAACCAGTCCACCGAGGAGCTGGTCCTTGAGGTGACACGGGTGAAGGACCGGCTGACCGACGTCACGGAGAGCAGCGGCCAGACCCGCTCCCAGACGGAGGAAATCACCCGGCGGATTCAAAGCGCCAACGAACAGATGGCCGCCTTGTCCTCCGCCATGGACAATATCAGTGCCAACGCACAGCAGATCACAAAAATCGCAAAAGACATTGAGGATA
The DNA here is from genome assembly GCA_910583695.1 of uncultured Oscillibacter sp. Classification (GTDB taxonomy): domain Bacteria; phylum Bacillota; class Clostridia; order Oscillospirales; family Oscillospiraceae; genus Oscillibacter. The sequence goes on along the minus strand of CAJTZL010000024.1, from coordinate 16,936 downwards.
TTGCATTCCAGACCAACATCCTGTCCCTCAACGCCTCCGTGGAGGCCGCCCGCGCCGGAGCCGCCGGGAAGGGCTTCGCGGTGGTGGCGGATGAGGTGAAGCAGCTGGCCGCCAAAAGCGCCGAGGCCGCGCAAAGCGCCACGGATATGGTCAACAATACCAAAGCGATCATCCGGACCGGCGTGGAGCTGACGGCGGATACCGCCGGTTCCCTCCGTGCAATTTCCGATGTTTCCGCGCAGATCAACACTATTTCGGACCAGCTGGCCGCGGCGGTGCAGGGACAGGAGGCGGCTCTGGCCGTCATGGAGGAACGGATTGCGACCATTTCCGGCATTGCGGACCGCAATCTGCAAAACGCGGGAGAGACGGAGCAGTCCAGCGGCTCCCTGGCGGAAGAAGCCGAGGCGCTCCAGTCCCAGGTGCGAAAATTTGTTTTGAAGGAGAACTGCGGCCGATGAGACGAATGTTTGCTTTACTTTTGAGCCTGCTTCTGACGGTGCCGCTGCTGACGGCCTGCGGAAGTCAGACAGAGCTTCAGGATGGATATTATACCGCCCAGGTATCGGAGTTCAGCCACGGCTGGAAGGAGTTTGTCACCATTCTGGTGAAGGGCGGGAGCATTATCTCCGTGGAATACAATGCGGAAAATGCCAGCGGCTTCATCAAAAGCTGGGATAACGCATATATGCGGAACATGCTCCATTCCAACGGCACCTATCCCAATGCGTATACCCGCTATTATGCCGGACAGCTCCTGGAGGGACAGGGGGAGGGCGGAATTGACGCGATCACGGGGGCGTCGTCTTCCCACAAGAGCTTCCAGCTGCTGGCCCAGGCGGTTCTGGAGCAGGCCCGGAAGGGGGACTCCAGCATCGCGGTTGTGGATGCCGCACACTGAAATCGAAAGGGGTTTCGGATCCTCCGGAAAACCGGCGGTTTGACCGCAGCGCCGACATGGCCGCCACGGCCCTGCGAAGCGGCGGAATGTGCAAGCACGCCTCCATGAAAGAAAGCCCTGAAGCCGGCCGGCTCCAGGGCTTTTGTGTTCTATGGAGAGAGGTGCCGCTCAGGTGATATGGAAGCGGCTGATCAGGCTGTTGAGCGTCCGAGCCTGATCGGACAGCTCCTTGGAAACTGCCGCGCTCTTTTCAGCGGCGGCGGAGTTGGTTTGCACCACGGCGGAAATCTCCCGGATGCCATTTTCCACCAGGACGATCATTTCCGACTGCTGGACGCTGGCGGCGGCGATTTCATCCATCAGGGTCTTGATGGACTGGATGCAGTCGTTGATGACCTGCATGGCGGAGACGGCCAGATCGGTGGACTCCGTTCCGGTTTTCACATCCTGAATGGAGCGGCCGATGAGTGCATTGGTATTTTGGACGGCCTCGGCGGACTTGGCGGCCAGGTTGCGGACCTCGTCCGCCACCACAGAGAAGCCCTTGCCGGCGCTGCCGGCCCGGGCGGCCTCTACGGCCGCGTTGAGGGCCAGGATGTTGGTCTGGAAGGCGATGTCCTCAATGGTCTTGATGATCGTGCCGATTTGAGTGGAGGACCGGTCGATGTTCCGCGTGGCCTCGGTGAGCTGTTCCATTTTGGTGTCGGCCTCGGCGGCGTAGCCTGTGGCCTTATCCACCAGTTCGGTAGCGTTTCCGCAGCGCACGGTGCTGGTTTGAATCTGTGAGGTGATGGCGGTCACATTCGTCACCAGCCCGTCCACGGAGGCCGCCTGCTCCAGCGTGCCCTGGGAGAGCGCCTGGGCTCCGGTGGAGACCAGACCGGCGCTGGAGTCCACCTGCCGGGCCACCTGGGAGATGTCCCGGATGACATTGGTCAGGTTGGAGCGGATGGACTTCAAACTTGCGGACAGGGCCAGGAAGTCGCCGATGTAATAGGCTTCGTTTTTCGTCACGTCTACGGACAGGTTGCCGTCGGCCATCTCGCCCAGAATGCGGCCTACATCGTCAATGGTTTGCCGCAGACAGCCGCAGACCCGGTGGGTGGTCTGAGCGATCATGCCGATTTCGTCGGAGCGGTCGTAAAAGACCTCCAGCTCCTGGTCGGCGGAGAGGTTCAGGTCGCCCAGACGGCCAATGGCCCGCTCAACCACCATGAGCTCCCGGCCCTCCCGGCGCAGCATCAGAAGGGTGATGAAGATGATGGCCGCGGCCATGACCGCGCACAGGGCGCCCACAATCAGGCGCACCTCCATGACGGAACTGTAAACCTCCGCGGCGTTGTCCCGCACCATGAAGATCCAGCCCCGGTCCTTCAGGTACTTGTAGACCACCAGCTCGTTGTCCCCGTTTTCGTCCCGGTAGGAGTATGTACCGACCTGGATGGAGCTGTCCGCCTGGACGCGGCGGATGATCTCCTGGTATCCGGCGTCGGTGGTCTCGGTGTTCAGCAGCGCGCCGTCCTCGTGATAGAGGTACACGCCGGTGTCGGCATTCAAGAATACATATTCGCTGTCAGGCAGACCCTTGATGCTCAAATTGAGCAGAGAGTCTACCAGATGGCTGGCGTAAACTCCGGCACCCACGTAGCCGATGCACCGCTGTCCCTCAAAGATGGGGTAGTACATGGACAAGATCATGCTGCCGGTGCCGGGAGACTTCATGATGCCCAGGTTGGTCAGTTGCGGCTGGGCCAGGATGGTGTTTTGAAAGCTCTTCAGGGAATCCCCGGAACGGGTGGTCATGCCGATGGCCCCCTGAGAGGTGTGAGTGAGGACATGGGTGTCCGGGGTTGCGATGTACAGCCCCTCAAAGATGCCCTTGATAGCGGCAAAGTCTTCGGTGTATTTCTGGGCCTGACGCAGCAGCGCCGGGTCGCCGGGGTTTTGCAGAAGGTCGTGAACTTCGCTGCCCAGGGCAAAAGCGGTCATATATTCCTCTGCGGAAACCACATAGTCGTCGATAATTGCGGCTCTGGATTCCACAGCGTCCGTCATCTGGTTGGTAATGTGACCTTTGACTGTGGCCGCCGCGTCGGTGGATACGATGATCCAGAGAAGCAGCATCCCAACCAGGGTGATGGCGGTTGTGATGATTCCGATCCGTGCGGCCAGTTTCTTGTTTGCAAGGAATTTCATAAACTCTCCTCCATAGAAAAAAGTTTTGGGGACATGCATCCTCGTCTATCGGGAAGTTTTCCAACCGTCGGGACCGCACCCTGCAAAACACGGGAACCGCAGTGCCCGGCTATAATTTGAAGGCTTTCTATTTTAACATATTTTTCTGAGAATGGCAAGGCGTTCGGGCAGGTGAGTTTATAATTCTTTGAAGGGAATGGCAGGGGCTTAGTCTGCTGTTTTGAAAAGGCGCAGGATGGCATTCACGTTGGTCTGAAAAGCGGGGACTCCGCGTTCAGGCGGCCAAGGCGGCAGAACGGGAAGATAAAGCGAAGCGCCGCTGCGGATAACACAGGCACGTTTTTGCCTCTGGCCTCATATACTGGCCTTAAAGACCGCAAAGGAGGCATTGAATATGGATGAGAAATCGGCCCAGATGGCCGAACAGCTCCGGAAGAATCCGGCGATGCTGAAGTCCCTGATGCAGTCCCGGGACGGCCAGACGCTGATGCGGATGCTGACTCAGGACGACGGAGGCGCGGGGCTGAAGAAGGCGGTTCAATCCGCCGCCAGAGGCGACGCCGGGGCCATGACCCAGATGGTAAACCAGATCATGCAGAGCCCCGAGGGCGCGGCGCTGGTGGAGCGGATCAACAAGGCCGTTCAGAAGTGATTTTATGACAGGGAGGGGCTGGCCCCTATGGCGGAATTTGACGACAAGCTGAACAGCATACTGTCCAACCCGGACGCCATGAGCCAGATTATGCAGCTGGCCCAGTCCCTGGGCGGGGGAGGGCAGGCCCCGGCCCCTTCGCCGCCTCCGTCGGGCCAGTCCGCCCCGCAGCAGCCCCCCGCCTGGAATCCGCCGCCCCAGTCCGCCCCTCCGCCTGCGGGGGGCGGGGGAGATCTGCTTTCCTCCCTGCTGGGCGGCGGCGGTCTGGACCCGGGGCTGCTCTCCCGCCTGCTGCCGCTGATTCAGGAGCTGGGGGGCCAGCGGGATTCCAATGCCCGGAACCTGCTCTACGCCCTGCGGCCCTACCTGCGGAGCGACCGGCAGGAGAAGGTGGAGCGGGCGCTCCAGCTGGCGCGGCTGTTTCACCTGGGGAGGAAATTCCTCGCGGAATGGGGGGGGCTGAGGCATGTATAACCGCTACATCCGCAACGACAACGGCTCCTATACCCGCATTCCGGAGGAAGGGGAGGCCAGAGGCCCATCTGCCGGAGGTCCCCCTCCTGGCAGCTCTCCGCCCGGAGGTCCGTCTCCCAGCGGTTCTCCCCCCGGGGGGGCGCCCTCCGGCGGCCCGCCGCCTGGGGGGGCATCTCCTGGCGGGCCTCCGCCCGGCGGCTCGCCCCCTGAGGGGCCGCCGCCTGACGGCCCGGGGCCCAGGCGGCCTCCCCACGGCCCGCCTCACGGCGGGCGGCCTGCGGACGGTCTCACCGGCGTACTCCAGCATCTGCTGGACCAGTTTCACCTGGATCATGTGGACACCGGGGACCTGCTGCTTTTGGGTCTGCTGTTCTTCCTGTTCCGGGAAAACGCGGATGAGGAGCTGCTGGTGGCCCTGGGGCTGCTGCTGATTCTATAGGCAAAAAAAGGACGGGAACTCCCGTCCTTTTTCGCGTCTCAGTTCATGGGCTCCATGGTCTCCGCCCCGTCCGCCTCCAGCAGCACCGTGCCGTCGGGCAGGGTGAACCGGGAGGCGTCGTACTCCGTCTGGTCTACATACAGGGAGGTCATCCGGTAGACTGTCTTCTCTCCCAGCAGACGCTCCGCCTGGACCAGAAGGCCGTTTTCCACGCTGACCCAGTACCGGGTGGAGTAGCCCGCCTCGTCCGCCGCCGTCTCCACGTAGATGCAGGTCAGCGCGTCCAGAGGCCGGTAATCCGCCAGGAGAATGTCCTCCGCCGGGAGGTCCAGAATGTCCTCATAGGTGGGAATCGACTGCTCCACATCGGCGGAGAACTCCCCCGCCGGAAGGGTCGTGACCGCTGCCTCCCGGCCGTAGCCGTACCAGATATAGGTGATCTCTCCGTTGGTGATGCTGATTCGGGTGTTTCCGTCCGGCAGTCCCCGGTCCACCCGAGTCCAGGGGCCCCGGACGATGGTGTAGAGCTCCTGGCTTCCGCCGCCGCCCTCCCAGAGGTATTCGATGGTCATACTCCGCCCGTAGTTCTCCGGCCGGGACAGGCTGGCTATGGCGGCCTGGACCGTTTCCGGCGTGATCTCCACCACTGTGACGCCGGTGGAGGTCCCGCTGCCCTCGGCGGCGGGGTCCCTGGGGAGATCGGAGGGAGGGAGGGAGATGTGGGCGGTGCGGCTCAGGCTGCCACCCAGCATCAGCGCCACCAGGGCAGCAGCCACTGCCAGCACAGCCCAGGTAATCCAATTCAGATTTCGCTTGTCCATGGCCCCTTATGCCCCGTAATTGGCGGGCCGCTCCTTCCGGAGGCCGTAACGCCATTCAATGGCGTCGGCGATGCGGCGGCAGGCGTTCCCGTCACCGTAGGGGTTCACAGCCCGGGCCATTTCGTTGTAGGCGTATTTGTCCTGAATCAGCCGGGAGGCCATGGTAACGATGTCGTCTTGAATCACCCCGGCCAGCTTCACGGTCCCGGCGGCCACGGCTTCGGGCCGCTCCGTCTCCCGGCGAAGGACCAGCACAGGCTTACCCAGGGCGGGGGCCTCCTCCTGGAGGCCGCCGGAGTCCGTCAGCACCAGATAACAGCGGTCCATGAGGTTGTGCATCTCGTCGGCGGGGAGGGGGGCGATCAGATGAACCCGGGGGGCGCCCCGGAGGTAACGATCCACCGCCTCCCGGACCACCGGGCTCAGGTGGACGGGGTAGACCAGCTCCACGTCCCGGTGCTCCTCGGCAATCTGCCGGAGGGCCAGACAAATGTTCTTCATGGGCTCACCGTAGTTCTCCCGCCTGTGGCAAGTGACCAGAAGCACCTTTTTCTCCCCGTAGGGCAGGCGGTTCAACTCGTCCGTCGCGAAGCGGTAGTCCGCCTGAACGGTGGTTTTCAGCGCGTCAATGACGGTGTTGCCGGTGACAAAGATATCCTCGGGCCTCCGGCCCTCCCGCAGGAGGTTTTCCCGGTTTCCGGCGGTGGGGCAGAAGTGCAGGTCCGCCAGAGAGGAGGTCAGCACCCGGTTCATCTCCTCCGGGAAGGGGGCGTATTTGTCATAGGTCCGGAGGCCCGCCTCCACATGGCCCACGGCCACCTGATGATAATAGGCGGAGAGGGCCCCGGCGAAGGTGGTGGAGGTGTCTCCGTGGACCAGAATCAGGTCCGGCTTTAATTCGTCAACGGCCTCGTCCATGCCCAAAAGGCACTTGCTGGTGATGCCGGAGAGGGTCTGCCGGGGGGTCATGATATTCAGATCCCGGTCCGGCGTGACGCCAAAGACCTCCAGCACGCTGTCCAGCATCTGCCGGTGCTGGGCGGTGACACAGCAAAGGCTCTCGATGCCGGGGCGGGAGGCCAGCTCCTTCACTAGGGGGCACATTTTGATGGCCTCCGGCCGAGTGCCGAAGACGCTTAGAATCCGCACGTTTTTCATTCAACCCTCCTTGTCCCCGCTGCCGGGGGCTTCCTTCGGGTGTTCGCCGTGATGCCCCAGCTCCCGGAGCTCTTCCATCTCCTCGTGGAGCTCCTCCCGGATTTCCTTGGGAAACACCACCCGGGCGGCCACGGCCGCCACGATGCACAGGGCCAGGAAGAACAGCATAGCCTTCTGCTCCCCTCCGGTGGTCAGCACCACGGCGGAGAGGCCCAGCATGGCGGAGATGACATACAGCGTGGCCACAGCCTGTTTCTGGTTCAGGCCCATGTCGATGAGCCGGTGGTGGATATGCCCCCGGTCGGCGTGCATGGGGCTCTGCCCGTGGGCGATGCGCCGGATGAAGGCGAAGGCTGTGTCGAAGATGGGCAGACCCAGAATCAGGAAGGGCACGGCAAAGGAGATTACCGCGTAGAATTTGAAGAGTCCCTGAATGGACATGGTGGCCAGAATATAGCCCAGGAAGGTGGCTCCGGTGTCCCCCATGAACATCTTGGCGGGGTTGAGATTATAGGGCATGAAGCCCACACAGGCCCCCACCAGGGCCGCCATGATGACGGCTACCTCGGCCTCGGAGGCCAGCAGGGCGATGACCAGCATGGTTGTGGCGGAGATGGCGGAGACGCCGTTGGCCAGCCCGTCCAGCCCGTCGATGAGGTTCACGGCGTTGGTGATGGCCACGATCCACAGCACCGTAAAGGGCACAGACAGGGGGCCCAGCACCCAGTAGAGGCTGTCGGAAAAGATGTTGGGATTGGAAAAGGCCTGGATGACCACGCCGTTCAGGGCGGGAATCAGGGCGGCGGCAATCTGAACCACGAATTTCAGCATGGCGGGCAGGGCCATGATGTCGTCCACCACTCCCAGCACCACAATGATGACGGAGCCCAGGAGGATGCTCTGCATCTGTCCGTTTCCCCGGACGTTTCCCAGGATGAGGACGCTGACCATGAAACCGATGAAGATGGCCAGTCCCCCCAGGCGGGGGATGGGGACCTTGTGCATCCGGCGGGCGTCCTTGGGCACGTCCACCGCCCCCACCTTGTAGGCGAAAGTTTTGACCACGGGCGTCATGAGGAAGCTGACGACCAACGCCGCCAGCAGGGCGAGGGCCGCGTAGGCGATCAGCCGGTTATCTAAGGGCATGTTGAGTTCTCCTTATCGGGGCAGGAAGCCCACCTTTTTGTAAACCTTTGAGAGAGTGCGCCCGGCAATGCGGGAGGCCCGCTCCGCGCCGTCGCGGTAGACGCTTTCCAGATAAGCCTTGTCGGCCATCAAACGGCCGGCCTCCTCCCGGATGGGGCGGAAGAGCTCGATGACCGCGTCGCCCACGGCGGGCTTGAAGACGCCGTAGCCCTGATTTTGGAAGGCGGTCTCCGCCTCCTCCAGGGTTTTGCCGGTGGCGGCGCAGTAGATGGTCAGCAGGTTGGAGACGCCAGGCTTTTGTTCCTTGTCATAGCGGACGCTGGTTTCGCTGTCGGTGACGGCCCGCTTGAATTTGCGCTGGATGACCTCCGGGGGGTCCATCAGGTTCACACAGCCGTCGGGGTCGGATTTGCTCATCTTATTCAGGGGATTGCCCAGGCTCATGATCCGGGCGCCCTGATCCACCCGCTGGATGAAGGCCTCCGGCAGGACGAAGGTTTCGCTGTAAACGCCGTTGAAGCGCTGGGCGATATCCCGACAAAGCTCCACGTGCTGGCGCTGGTCCTCACCCACGGGCACCAGGTCCGTCTGATAGAGCAGGATGTCCGCCGCCATGAGCACCGGGTAGGTGAAGAGGCCGGCGGTGATGTTGTCGGCGTGCTGCTGGGATTTCTGCTTGAACTGGGTCATGCGGCTGAGCTCACCGAACTGGGTGCAGCAGCTCAGCACCCAGCTGAGCTCCGCGTGCTGGGGGACATGGCTCTGGATGAAGATGATGCTCTTCCGGGGGTCCAGGCCGCAGGCGATGTACTGGGCCAGCTGCTCCAGGGCCCTACGGCGCAGGTCCGCCGGAACCTGACGGACTGTGATGGCGTGCATGTCCACGATGCAGTACACGCACTCGTACTCCTCCTGAAGGGCGACCCAGTTTTTGATGGCCCCCATATAAGAACCCAGGGTCAGCTCGCCGCTGGGCTGGATGCCGCTGAAAATCCGTTTCTTCTTGTTTTCCATGAAATACCTCGCTGTCCGGTCCCGGAACGCCGGGACCTGTTCAATTTTATTAGTTTACCACGAAATAGCAGAAAGTGCAATTGTTGAGGAAAAAAACGGCGGGCTTTTATCTGGACGCCATAAGAACCGCTCCCTTCAAATCCGCGGCCGCTTCCGGGGAAGGGCGTCAAAAAAAGACCTCCATCCCACAAAAGGACCCCTGACAGGTACTTTTGGGACAAAAGTCTTGAAACTTCTGCGGTGCCACCCAAATTGGCGATTGCAAATCGCCCGCTCGGCGGCGCGCTGGCACGCGCCTTTCCTTGGTAACGGGGGAAAAGCCCGGCGGTGCATAATAGGGGAAAGCCCGTTCAGCCCGCCCTCCGCGGTCCATTCGACCGGTTCGGTCCTGCCGCCATCCCACCGCCGGCGGCTCTCTTTGAGAACCAGGGTCCCGTCTACTCGTCCGCATCATCGGTTTGCGCTTGTAGATTTCTTACAGGATACGCCTCCCGGGGCGGCTTTGTCAAGCCCTGAAATGGATTTTGACGGTTTTTATAAATCGGGCCCCGGGAGAGAGGGGCTCTTTCCCCGGTTTTCAGGCAGGGTTTTTGGAAAACCCCCTTGTGATTTTGAGACTTTTTTGATATACTAACTAAGATTGAAAACTTTTGACAGCAACGGAGGAATCAAGATGCCGGACGAGAAGAAGGAAGAGAAGAAGCAGGAGCAGCCGGGGCGGGGGCTCTATGAATGGACCCAGGCGCTGGTGTGCTCCGTACTGGCGGCGGTGGTGCTGTTCGCCTTCGGGGCCCGGGTGGTGGGGGTCTCCGGCGGCTCCATGCGGGAGACGCTGCAAAACGGAGATCTGCTGCTGGTGGTGAACCGGCCCCTCTGCGGGGATTTTGAGCGGGGAGACGTGGTCATTGCCGCCAAGGCCGCCTTTGAGAACGGGGAACCCATCGTCAAGCGGGTCATCGCCACCGGGGGACAGACTTTGGACGTCGATTTTGACGGCGGCGTGGTCTATGTGGACGGTCAGGCTCTGGAGGAGCCCTACATCCGGGAGGCCACCCATTTGTCGGAGGGGACGGAGTTCCCTCTCACCGTGCCGGAGGGCTGCGTCTTCCTCATGGGGGACAACCGCAACGGCAGCCGGGACAGCCGGGCCCCGGAGCTGGGGGCGGTGGATGAGCGCTGTCTCATCGGCCGGGCGGTGTTCCTGCTGCTGCCGGGAGAGACCGAGGACTTGGGCATGCGGGAATGGGACCGCATTGGGGCGCTCTGAGAAGGAACGGCCCGGATCAAGGAGAGAAAGAGACATGCAGAAAGAAGCGCGGGCGGAGCCCCGGGAGAAAAAGAGCCGGAGCCGGGAGGCATACGAGTGGGTGCAGGCCCTGGTCTGCTCCGTGCTGGCGGTGGTGCTTCTGTTTACCTTTGCCGTCCGCCTGATCGGCGTGGACGGCCGCTCCATGGTGCCCACCCTCCAGGATGGGGACCGGCTGCTGGTGCTCAACGCCATGCTCTGCGGCGGCTACGAGCCGGGGGATATTGTGGTTCTGCGGAAGGAGAGCTTTCTCCCCACGCCCATCGTCAAGCGGGTTGTGGCCACGGAGGGGCAGGTGGTGGACATCGACTTCGCCTCGGGAACGGTCTTTGTGGATGGGAAGCCCCTTCAGGAGGACTATATCAGCGAGCGGACCTTCACGGCGGAGGGAACGGTCTTTCCCCTCACCGTGCCGGAGGGCTGCGTCTTCGTCCTGGGGGACAACCGCAACCACTCTACCGACAGCCGGGATGCGAGGCTGGGCACGGTGGATGCGCGCTATATCATCGGCCGGGCAGTGTATCTGGCCCTTCCGGGCCCGGACGCTGAGACGGGACTGCGGGATTACGGACGGATAGGGGGAATCGGCTAGTGGAAATTCAATGGTATCCCGGGCACATGGCGAAGACCCGCCGGATGATTGCCGAACAGCTGAAAAACGTGGACGCGGTGTGCGAAATTCTGGACGCCCGCATTCCCCGTGCCAGCCGGAACCCGGACGTGGACGGCCTGACGGCGGGAAAGCCCCGGCTGGTGGTCCTGAACCGGGCGGATCAGGCGGACCGGGAGGCCACAAAAGCCTGGGCGGCCCATTTCAAGGAAAAGGGCTGGGCCGTGCTGGAGACGGATTCCAAAAGCGGCGCGGGCACGGGGGCCTTTTCCGCCGCTGTCCGGGCGCTGCTGGCGGAGAAGCTCCGGGCCTACGCCGAGAAGGGCCAGACGGGCCGGGTGGTCCGGGTCATGGTTCTGGGCATCCCCAACGTGGGGAAGTCCACCTTCATCAACAAAATCGCGGGCCGGAAGACCGCCAAGGCGGAGGACCGCCCCGGCGTCACCCGGTCCAAGCAGTGGGTGCCCATTGACCGGGGTCTGGAGCTGCTGGACACCCCCGGCATCCTCTGGCCAAAGCTGGACGACCAGGACGTGGGACTCCATCTGGCCTTCACCGGGGCGGTGAAGGACGAGATTCTGGACACGGAGACCCTGGGATGCCATTTGATGGCGTACCTGTCAGGGCATTACCCGGAGGCGCTGAAAACCGGCTATAAGCTCCAAGCCCTTCCGGAGCGGGAGGGGGAGGAGAACGACGTGGCCTTCGGCTGGCGGCTGCTGGAGGCCGCCGGAAGGCGGCGGGGCTTTCTGATCTCCGGCGGGGAAGTGGACACCGAGCGCATGGCGAAAATTCTGCTGGACGAGTTCCGTTCCGGCAAGCTGGGGCGGTTTACGTTGGAGGTACCATAATGGGAAGCAGCAAGCGGTGGTCCGCCGCTGATTTCGCGGCGCTTTTATGGGTAGCCCTGCATTTCTACACCGGCGTCCAGGCGTTTTTGCACGGCCTCTATCGGACGTATACCGGCTGGACCTGGGTCCTGCTGGCGGTTTGGCTCCTGGGTCTGCTGGCCCTGGATGTGCGGCTGTATGCCGCCGGGAGACCGGGATTGCTCCGTTTTGTAAAATGGTACTGGGCGTTCAGCGCCGCATTGACCACGGGAGTGATGCTGGCGGCCGACCTTGATTTGATCCGGGATGTGAACGGCATCCTTGTGTTTGGGGTGCTTTGCTCCTTCCTGACGCCGCTGAATCAGCTGCTGGCCTTTACATGGCTGCTGTTTAAATGGATGGCGGGCTTGCCGGGAATGGGCCGGTACGGCACGGGATGCGGGGCGGTACTGCTGTTCTGCCTGATTCATTTCATCTATTTTGCCTGGCTCCACCGCCGGGCCATGAAGAACGGAGCGCCGCATGGACCTGTGGACCTTGCTAGGGAAACCGAGGAATGACGGTTCTGCCGTCTGCGGTGGATTTACCAAGGAGGTGCTGTAATGGGAGACAACAAGCAATGGCCCGCCGCCGATTTCGCGGCGCTTTTATGGGCGGCTCTGCACTTGTACACCAGCGTCCAGTCATTTAAGTACGGTCTTTATCAGACATATACAGGCTGGATCTGGGTGCTGCTGGCGGTCTGGCTCCTGGGCCTGCTGGCCCTGGACGTATGGCTTGCCGCCGGGAGGCCGAGGCTGCTCCGCTTCGCGAAGCGGTACTGGGCCTTCAGCGCCGCGTTGGCGGCGGGAGGGCTTTTGGTGTCCACGCTGGGTTTGTCCCTGGGCGGGGTTGTGGTCCTCGGGATGATCTGCGCGCTTCTGACGCCGCTGTATCAGCTTATGGCCTTTTCCTGGCTGCTCTTTGACGAGCTGGCGGGACTGCGGGGAAGCGTCCAGTTTGGCGTGAGCTGGTCGGCCATGCTGCTGTTCTGCCTGATTCATTTCATCTATTTCGCTTGGCTCCACCGCCGGGCCGTCAAGAAAGGAGTGCCGCCGGATGGACCTGTGGACCCTGGAGCGGGAACAGTGGAATAACGGCTACGCCCTTCTCTGCGGCGTGGACGAGGCGGGGGCGGGCCCCCTGGCGGGTCCGGTGTATGCCGCTGCCGTCATCCTGCCCCGGGAGATTGAAATTCCCGGCCTGAACGACTCCAAGAAGCTGACGGAAAAGAAGCGGGAGGCTCTCTACGGCCTTGTCACCGCCCGGGCGGAGGCGTGGTCCGTGGCTTTTGCCACGGCGGAGGAAATTGATGAGCTGGACATCCTCAATGCCCGGATGCTGGCCATGCAAAGGGCCATCGGCGGCCTGGCCGTTCAGCCGGACCTGGCCCTCATCGACGGCAACCGGGACCACGGCAGCCGGGTTGCCATTGAAACGCCCCACGTCACACTGATCGGGGGCGACGGGAAAAGCGCCTCCATCGCCGCCGCCTCCATTTTGGCAAAGGTGAGCCGGGACCGCTATGTTTCCCAGGAGCTGGACACGCGGTATCCGCAATACGGCTTTGCCGGACACAAGGGCTACGGCACGAAGGCCCACTACGCCGCCCTGGACCAATACGGCCCCTGCCCGGCCCACCGGAGGACCTTCCTGAAAAAGTGGGAGGCCCGAAAGTGAGCGGGAAAAAGGCATCCGGGAACCAGGGGGAGGCCTTGGCCGGGCGGTATCTGGAGGAGCGGGGCTGCAGCATATTGGACCGTCAGTGGCGCTGCCGGTTTGGGGAACTGGACATCGTGGCCCAAAGCCCTGAGGGCGTCCTCTGCTTTGTGGAGGTGAAGCGCCGGGGCCCCGGGTCCATCGGTCTGCCCCGGGAGTTTGTGGACGGACGGAAGCGGGAGTGCCTCCGCCGGGCGGCGGGCCTTTACATGGGTGTGCATGACCTGGACTGCCCCGCCCGCTTTGACGTGGCGGAAATCTACGAGGGAAAAGACGGCGGTCTCCGGGTGGTCTACCTGGAAGACGCCTTTGCATAGATCAAACATTACATCGGAAAGGTGAGATACCAGCATGAAGTATTTGAGTACCAGGGACCGCTCCCTCCGGATCAGCGGAGCCGAGGCGGTGAAGCTGGGCCTCTCCCGGGACGGCGGCCTGCTGACCCCGGAGGCCATTCCCCAGATCGACGAGGCGTTTTTGAAGAGCCTGACCATGGCCTCCTACCAGGAGCGCACCGCCAAGGTCATGTCCCTCTATCTGACGGACTATTCGGAGGAGGAGCTGCTGGCCTTTGCAGACAATGCCTACGGCCCGGATAAGTACGACCATCCTGCCGCCGCGCCCCTGCGGAAGGTGGACGGATCCACCCACTGCCTGGAGCTGTGGCACGGCCCCACCTCTGCCTTCAAAGACATGGCCCTCCAGATGCTGCCCCAGCTTCTCTCCGCCGCCCTGCGCAAGACCGGGGAGAACAAGACCGTCTGCATCCTTGTGGCCACCTCCGGCGACACCGGCAAGGCCGCCATGGAGGGCTTTGCCGATGTGCCCCAGACGAAAATCATGGTGTTCTATCCCAAGGACGGCGTGTCCAAGGTCCAGGAGGCCCAGATGGTCACGCAGGACGGGGAGAACGTAGGAGTCTGCGCCGTGGCGGGCAACTTTGATGATGCCCAGGCGGGAGTGAAGCGCATCTTCTCGGATGAGGGCCTCCGGGAGACTCTGGCGGGCCGGGGCTATCTCCTGTCCTCCGCCAATTCCATCAACTGGGGCCGCATCCTGCCCCAGGTGGTCTATTATATTTCCGCCTACTGCGACCTGCTGCGGGACGGGGAAATCCGGATGGGGGACAAGGTGAATTTCTGCGTTCCTACCGGGAACTTCGGCGATATCCTGGCGGCCTATTACGCAAAGCGCATGGGCCTGCCCGTGGGGAAGCTGATCTGCGCTTCCAACAAGAACGACGTGCTGACGGACTTCCTCCGCACCGGCGTGTACGATAAAAACCGGCCCTTCCACACCACTATGAGCCCCTCTATGGATATTCTGGTTTCCAGCAACCTGGAGCGGCTGCTGTTCGACCTCTCCGGGGAGAACGACCAGGAGGTCCGGGGCTATATGGAGGACCTGAACACCAGCGGGAGGTACAAGGTCTCGGAGACAATCAAGGCGGCGCTGAAAGAGCAGTTCTGGGGCGGCTTCTGCGATGAAGCGGGGACCACGGAAACCATCGCCCGGTATTATAAGGAATACGGCTACCTCATCGACACCCACACCGCGGTGGCGGCGGGGGTGCTGGAGCAGTACCGGAAGGAGACCGGCGACGAAACCTTGACCGTCTTTGCCTCCACCGCGTCGCCCTATAAGTTCTGCGACAACGTGCTCCGGGCCATCGGCGAGACCCCCAAGGGCGACGGCGTGGAGCTGCTGGAGCAGCTGAACGCCGTTTCCGGCGTGGCAATCCCCCGGCGGCTGGCGGCACTGAAGGGCAAGGCCCGGCGCTTCGACCTGACGGCGGAGAAGGCGGAGATGGACAGCGTGGTGCTGGACTTCCTGCGATAAAGCAAGGAGGGGAGAGATGAAGGTCAAGCCGCTGGGCCTCTGTACGGCGGGCATGATCGTCTGCATCCTGAAGCTGCGCTGCCCCTGCTGCGGGAAGGGCGCGCCGAGGGCCCCGGCCCTCTCCGCGTCCCCCGGGTAAGGTCCAGTATTGTTCCGGCTGCGGGAGGCCCTTTATCTATGACGACAAGCTGGTGAAATAAGAGGAAAGGGGGAGCTGTCATGGCCCTCTATGCCATCGGGGACCTGCACCTCTCCCTGACGGCCAATAAGCCTATGGAGGTCTTCGGCCCCGCCTGGGAGAACTACACAGCCCGCATTGCGGAGAGCCTCTCCGCCCTGACGGCAGAGGATGTGCTGGTCCTGGCGGGGGATACATCCTGGGGCATGAGCCTGGAGGAGGCGGAGGCGGACTTTCAATTTCTGGACCGCTTCCCCTGCAAAAAGTATCTGGTAAAGGGAAACCACGACTACTGGTGGACCACTGCCGCCAAGCTTCACCGCTTCTTTGACGAAAAGGGCATCCACACCCTGGACATCCTCCATAATAACTGCGTGTTTTACGGGGACTATGCCATCTGCGGCACCCGGGGTTGGTTTCTGGAGGAGGATGCCCACAACGTCAAGGTCCTGAACCGGGAGGTGGGGCGGCTGGAGGCCTCTTTGAAGGCGGCGGGGGAGAAGCCCATTTTGTGCTTCCTCCACTACCCGCCGCTGTACCAGGGCTACGAGTGCCCGGAAATCCTGGAAACCCTGGAAAAATACCGGGTTTCCCGGTGCTGTTATGGCCATCTCCATGGTCACGCCATCCGGCGGAGACTGGAGGAAACCAGGGGGAAAACGGAGTTTTCCCTGATCTCCGCCGACTATCTGGGCTTTGTTCCGAAAAAAATTTGTGATTGAAGGAAAAAAGACTGGAATTTTCAATTTTTTTCTGATAGAATACTGAACTGCCCGGCGGAATGCTTTTTGAGCGCCGGGAATGAACGGAGGAAAACAGACATGAGTGTGAAAAGCTGCGAGAAGATCGAGAAAAGCCAGGTGGCGCTGACCATCGAGGTGGAGGCCGCCGAGTTCGAAGCCGCCATGGAAAAGGCGTACCGAAAGATGCGGGGCAAGATTAACGTCCCCGGTTTCCGTCCCGGCAAGGCCCCCCGGAAAATCATTGAGGGCATGTACGGCGCGGAGGTATTCTTCGACGAGGCCATCAACATCGCCTTCCCCGACGCCTACGAGGCCGCCGTGAAGGAGAAGGAGCTCCAGGTGGTGGGCTATCCGTCCGTGGAGCTGGTGGGCGAGTGCACCCGGCAGGGCTTTACCTTCAAGGCTGTCGCGCCCGTGTATCCCGAGGTTACTCTGGGCCAGTATAAGGGCCTGACCGCCCCCAAGGAGGAGGTTCAGGTCACGTCCGAGGACGTGGACCGCCGCCTCCAGACCCTCACCGATCGGAACACCCGCCTGGTGTCCGTGGAACGGGAGGCCAAGGAGGGCGACACCGCCGTTATCGACTTTGAGGGCTTCCTGGACGGCAAGCCTTTCGAGGGAGGCAAGGGGACCAATCACAGCCTGGAGCTGGGCTCCCACAGCTTTGTTCCCGGCTTTGAGGAGCAGGTGGCCGGCATGAAGGCCGGCGAGGAAAAGGATATCGACATCACCTTCCCCGAGGACTACCACGCGGAGTTGGCCGGTAAGGCCGTGGTCTTCAAGGTCAAGTGCCATGAGGTGAAGGAAAAGGAAGTTCCCGCCCTGGACGACGAGTTCGCCAAGGACGTCAGCGAGTTCGACACCCTGGACG
>CAJTZL010000023.1 GCA_910583695.1 uncultured Oscillibacter sp. | reverse complement strand
TTCATGACCATCTCCCAGATCGAGCCCCACCACCAGAACGACCGCAAGCACTACGAGGGGCCGGAGGGCTCCAAGGAGCGGTTCCGGGACTTCATTCTGCCCGAGGACCTGAAGGCCCTGGGAGGCAACGCCGCCGAGGAGTACCCGGATTACCTGGGCCAGTGCGCCAGCCTGGACGAGAACCTGGGGCGTCTGGTGGCGAAGCTGAAGGAAAAGGGGCTGTATGAGAATACGGTAATTCTCTTCGCCTCGGACCACGGCTCCCACTTCCTCACCCGGAACCGGGACGATCATCTCAACGGCTACGACGACTACAAGCGGTCCTGCCACGACGCCTGCCTCCATGTGCCCCTGGTCATTGCCGGCGGGCCCTACCGGGGCGGCCGGGCGGTGGAGGAGCTGGTGAGCACCGCCAGCCTGCCCAAGACCATCCTGGCCCTGGCGGGCGTGGACGTGGGAGACGCCATGATTGGAGAAAACCTCCTTGACGTTGTGGAGAAAAAGGCGGATAATAGGCCCAATGAGATTTTCGCGCAGATTTCCGAGAGCCGGGTGGGCCGGTGCATCCGCACGGCCCGCTATACCTACTCCGTCTATGCCCCCGGCGTGAACGGCGGCGCGGCGGCGGCCTCGGACCGCTATGCGGACGATTTCCTCTACGACATGGAACAGGACCCCCACCAGCTGAACAATGTGGTGGCCGATCCCGCTTACGCCCAAGTCAAGGCGGAGCTACGGGAGCGTCTGCTGGACTGGATTTGGCGGGCGGAGGGGGCTCGTCCCGTCATTACGGACTGAGGAGGACTGCGCGATTTTCGGGAGGGCTCTATGAAGGAACTGGACCGAAAATCGGAAATGGTCTACCGCTGGGTGCGGGCCTACATTGAGGAAAACAAGTTTTCCAGCAATACGAAGATTCCGTCGGAAACGGTTCTGACCCGAAAACTCTCCGTCAGCCGGGAAACCGTGCGCCGGGCCCTGAGCCGGCTGACGGAGGAGGGGCTTCTTCTCCGGGTGAAGGGAAGCGGAACCTACATCAATAAAGAGGAGGCCCTGTCCTGGGAGCTGGGGGGCAGCGAGGGAAGGACCAAGATCGGGCTGATCCTCCAGGGCCAGGACGGGAACGCCAACTCCAGTTTGATGGACGGCATCCGAAGCATCCTGCCCCCGGACCAGGTGGATTTGCGCACCTTCCTTACCGACAACAAGTTTGCCAACGAGCGCCGCTGCCTCCAGGCCGTGGTAAACCAGGGCTTTCAGGGCTTCATTGTGGACGGCGTGAAGGCCAGCTTGCTGAACCCCAACCTGGACTACTATCAGAAAATCTACCAAAAGCGGATTCCCGTCATTTTCTACAACAACTATTATAAGAACCTGAAATGTCCCCGGGTGGTGGTCAACGACCTTCGCTGCGCCGAAGAGCTGATCAGCCTTTTGATCCGGCAGGGGCACCGTCATATCGCCGGGATCTTCCTCTCCGACAATTATCAGAGCATTGAGAAATTTCAAGGAATGACGGCCACCCTCCAGAAAAACGGGGTGGAATACCAGGATGACTACGTCAAATGGTGCGCCTCCAGCGAGGCCTACGACGCCCATTCCATCGGGCGGTTCCTGAAGCGCCTGCCCCGCTATACGGCGGTGGTCTGCTGCAACTACATGATCTTTCAACTGACCCGGCAGGTGCTGGAGCAGCAGGGGAAGCGGGTGCCGGAGGACTGCTCCCTGGTGTGCTTCGACTACTCCAGCGACGACTGGGAGGCAGAGGGCGTCACCTGCTCCGTCCATCAGGGCTACCGCATCGGCCAGGAGGTGGCGGCCCGGCTGATGCGCATGATCCGAAACCGGGACTGCGACGATAAGGGCTATACCTATGTTCTGCCGCCGGAGATTTACCTGGGAAGGACGGTAGGGCCCGCAAGAGAGGCCAAGTAAGCGGCGTGCCGCTTTCAAGGGAAAGGAGGGCGCCGCCATGCCGCCCCTGAGCATTTTACTCAAGCCCGCTTCCAGCGGATGCAACCTGCGCTGCGCCTATTGCTTTTATGCCGACGAGGCAAAGGCCCGCACAATTCCCAATTACGGCCGGATGCCGGAGACGGTGAGCCATGCGCTGATAGAAAAGGCGGCCGAGGCGGCCGAAGGGTCGGTCACATTCCTGTTTCAGGGAGGGGAGCCCACCCTGGCGGGACTGGATTTCTTCCGGGATTTTGTTGCCCATGTAAAAAAAACCGCCCCGCCCAATCTGGCAGTCCATTACGCCATCCAGACCAACGGAACCCTGCTGGACCAGGAGTGGTGCCGCTTTTTCAAAGAGAACCGCTTTCTGGCGGGCCTGTCCCTGGACGGCAGCCGGGAGTGCCACGACCGTTTCCGTTTGGACGGAGCGGGAAAGGGAACCTATGACCGGGTGCGGCAGGCGGCCCGCCGGCTGGAACAGGCCGGCGTGGAGTACAATGTCCTGACCGTAGTGACCGGCTATCTGGCCCGGCACGTCCAGAGCGTTTTTTCCAGCCTGTGCAGGCAGGGCTTCCGGTTCCAGCAGTACATTCCCTGCCTGGACCCCTTGGAAGAGGAGCGGGGCGGCCGGGAATACTCCCTTTCTCCGGCCCGGTATGAGGAGTTTTTGAAAACGCTGTTTGACCTGTGGTACCGGGAGCTGGAACAGGGCCGCTACTGGTCCGTCCGCTATTTTGACAACCTCCTCTGGATGCTGGAGGGACATGCTCCGGAGCAGTGCTCCATGCGGGGGTGCTGTGGCTTGCAGTATCTGGTGGAGGCGGACGGCAGCGTCTACCCCTGTGATTTCTACGGGCTGGACACATACCGCCTTGGGAATATCCGGGACGACGCCTGGGAGGACCTGGATAGGGCCAGGGAGGCGCTGGGCTTTGTGGAAGCCTCCCGGCGCATACCGGAAAAGTGCGGCCGCTGCCGGTGGTATCCCCTGTGCCGGAACGGATGCCGGCGGGACCGGGTGCTTGAGGGCGAGCAGTTGGGATGCAGCTATTATTGCGAGGCCTACGCCGGGTTCTTCGCCTATGCCCTTCCCCGGCTGGGCCGGGCACGGCTCCTGCTGCACCGCATCCAGGCTCCGTGAAGCGGCGGAGAGGCTGTATCCGGTGGGGCCCGTGACAAAGGGGTTTCCCGGCGGCTTTGTCCTCGGACGGCGCGCAGGTATGCGTGGAGGCCCTCCGGCCCCCCGCGCCGCCATGGGGGTGTGTTTCCAAGGCGGAACCCCTGCGGCGTGATTCGCCCGGTTTTTCCTTGTGGAGCCGAACCCGCTTCCAAGGAGGCCGCCATGGCAATCCGCAAGGACCCGGAGACCTACATTGAGCTGTGAGGAAGCAACTGTCATGCTGATCTTTTTTCTTGTGGCCCTGACGGCCAGCGCCGCGGGGGCAATCTGCGGCATCGGCGGCGGCGTGATCATCAAGCCGGTGCTGGACCTGCTCCATCTGGAGACGGTAACTGCCATCAGCTTCCTGTCGGGCTGTACGGTGCTGTCCATGAGCTGCTATTCGGTGGGAAAGTCCCTCCTGGCAAACGAGCACAGCGTTTCCTTGAACGTGGGGACGCCGCTGGCCCTCGGCGCGGCGGCGGGCGGACTGGCGGGAAACCAGCTGTTTGCCGCCGTGCGGGAGCTGTCCGGCTCTCCGGATACGGTGGGGGCGGTTCAGGCCGCCTGTCTGGCCGCAGTGACTGCGGGGACGCTGCTGTATACGCTCAACAAGTCCCGCATTCCCACCCGCCGCGTTCAAAATTTTGCTGCCTGCGTTGTCATCGGGCTGGCGCTGGGGGCGATGTCCAGCTTTTTGGGCATCGGCGGCGGGCCCATCAATCTGGTGGTGCTGTACTACTTCTTCAGCATGGACACCAAGACCGCCGCCGCCAACAGCCTGTATATCATCCTGTTCAGCCAGATGTGCAGTCTGCTTGCCACGCTCTGTACCGGCGCGGTCCCGCCGTTCCGCCCGCCCGTGCTGGTACTGATGGCGGCGGGGGGCATCGGCGGCGGAATCATCGGCCGGAAGCTGAACCGCAAAATGGCGAACCAATCGGTGGAGCGGCTGTTCATTGGGCTGATGGCGGTTATCATCTGCATCAGCCTGTTCAATACCTGGCGCTACGCGGGCCGGTAGATGCGGGCAGGGATTTGGAATGCCGGAACTGCACTCCATATCGCGGCCGTCTCCGCTGTCTCAAGGGGTCTTCTCGTCTGTCTCAATTCCGGAACCGGTTTCAAAGTCCGCGCAGAAGATATTACATACCTGCAAACAGCGGCATGGAGCGATGCTCCATGCCGCTGTTCCTTTCCGATTGCGCTCAGGCCGCACTTTTTTGACAAGCCGCCGCCGCACGGTCCGAAAGCGCAAGCGCCGGTCCTGGCTTCACAAGGCCGGCAATTTCACTCCAATCAGGAGGCCCACTCCCGTCTGCGCAGCCCCTAACGCGCCCTTTGCATCCGTCTTCCTGTCATCTCCTTCAGGCACCGAAATTCCTCCGTTCTCCGGTATACGGCAAAGTAAACCAGATTCGGTGCCGCCGCACAGCAGAGCCCTTTTCCCAGGAACCCGGCAGGGCCGCTGCCCATCATACCGCACAGCAGCCACGTCAACGCCCCGGCGGCTCCAGTAACCGCCAAGCGCATCCCATAGGCCTTGAAGTACTCCCCAGCCGGCATGTGCAGTCCCCGGCCGTACAGGACCAGCGGCTCGCACCAGAAGGGAAACGCCAGGGTGCTGACCAGCGTCCCGGCCATAATACCCTCAACGCCCCAGCGCTGCGCCAAGGCCACGGAAACCGCCAGATTGAAAAGCGCCTCCACAACCGACTTGTAGCGGTCATCCCAGAACAGGCCCAGGACGCTTTTCGTGTTATTCACCGGGATGCGCATGCTGCCGACGTAAAAGTTCAAGACAATCAGCAGCACCGCCGGCTTGGACAGCAGGTAGCCCTCCCCCAGCCAGAGGTCAATGAAGGGGTCATAGAGGCAGAACAGGCAAATGCTCATCCACCCGAACAGCCACGCGGAGAAAAAATTCAGACAGCGGAAGGCCCCCTGCCTGCCCTCCTCCGTCTCCGTCGCAGTCAGGTTCCCCAGGGCGGGCGTGATGGCATCGAACAGCGCGCTGATCATGATGTTCAGAAAGCTCCGTATCATCATGTAGTTGGAATACAGCCCGGCTGCCGCCACGCCCACAAACTTGGAGATCAGCAGGTTGTCCGTGTTGAACACCGCCACGGCCCCGATGCGGTGCAGGAGCATGGCCCGGACATTACGGCGAATTTCCTCCAGGATTTCCTTCGGCAGGGGTTGGATGTCCTTCTCCCGCAGGTAGGGAAACATCCGGTCCGCCTTTTGGGAGACGGCGGCATTCTGCACCACCGTGGCTCCGATGGCAAGGAACAGGTAATACAGGTAATTCCCGGTCAGCAGAAGCACCCCGATCTGGGCCGCAGTGGCCGCCAGGGACACCACGGCTCGAACAGCCGTTTCCACATACTTCTTCTGGTGCACAAAGAGCAGGGTGGACTTATAGGCAAAAAAATAGGAAATGCCGGAATTGGCCAGATTCAACAGATAGATAAGGGGAATGTTGGGAATGTCCTTCGGCATCTCCTTCACGAAGAAGCTCAGAAACGGGGTCAGCATCAATCCCAGCCCCAGAACCACCAGCCCCACCGTCCGGTAAACCCGGCGGTACAGCCGGATGAGGGATTTGATCAGCTCCGTATCCCCTTTGGCCACGGGACGGTATAGGCTGTAGGTAATGGAGACGCTGAACCCCAGCTCCGCCAGAGAGAGCATGGACAAAACGTCGGTAAAGAGCCCGTTGAGGCCCAAATATTCCTTTCCCAGCAGGAGGACAAACACCCGGCGGGACAGGAATTTCAACACGGCCAGCAGAAGCTCGCCGGCTATGACGAATTTTAAATTCTTCTTCATCGGCTCCGCTCTGTCCATCGGCTCCCGTCACTCCGTCCCGTTTGTTCTCCTGGGCTTGATCCGCCGGCAGGCGGAGGCCAGCGCTTCAAAAACCGGCGCCCCGGCCCAGAGGGCCAGCTCCGCCACGGCGCTCTTCGGCTCCGGGCTGAGGGCCAAGGCCCTCCGGCTGAAATGGCGGCACGTGTGCTCCCGAAACCGCCGGAGATAGTCCCGGACGTCTCCCTCCGCGCCGTCCTCCACGGCCTGCATGGCCAGACGGGCGGCGGTGTCCAGCGCCACCTGCCGGAAGCAGTCCTCCGCCTCCGGAAAATGGACGGCGGCATCCGCACAGATCCGGTCCAGGACGGAGAGTACCGTACAGCGCCTCTCCGTCACGCCATGGTTGATGAGGCTCCCCGCCCGGTATACATAGTGGTAAAGCGGGTCCGGCACATAGGCGATGCGTCCGGCCCGCTTCAAAACCTGATAGAAAAACAGGAGGTCCTCACAGCAAAGGGCCTTTGGATCAAAGGGAATCTGCCTCACCAGCTCTGCCGGGAAGAGCTTTCCCCACGCCGTCCAGAGGAAGGGCGCGCGCCGCGCCAGACAGCGGGCCGCCTCCTCTGCCGACAAGACTTGGGCGGGAGCAGGGTTCAGGTTCAGCCCGACATCCCCGCAGACGCCGACATCCGCGCTGTTTTCCGTCAGCGCGCCGTACAGGGCCTCCAGCAGACCGGGCTCCACGTAGTCGTCCGAATCCACAAAGGCGATATACGCCCCCGACGCCCGGCGGACGCCCTCGTTTCGGGCGGTGGAAAGTCCCCGGTTCTCCGAAAGGTGCAGAACCTGGAAGCGCCCGTCCCGGGCCGTCCAGCCGTCGCAGATTCGGCCCCCGCCATCGGTGGAGGCGTCATCCACCAGGATGACCTCCATGCAGGGGTAGGTTTGTCCCGCCAGGGAGGCCAGACATTTCTCCACATATGCCTCCACGTTGTATACGGGCACGATTACGCTGATTTTCGGTCTCTCCCGTTTCATCACCGCGCTCCTCTCCCGCCCTTCAAGCGTGTGTAAACCGCGGCGGCCGCCCAGAAGGCCGCCGCACTGACATACAGCAGAACTATGGAAACCGCGTCCTTTCTGCTGGGGCAGAGGGCCAGGGCCCTCCGGCTGAAATGCCGCCGGACATTCGCCTGAAGGCGTTTCAGGTACGAAAAGGTCTTCCCGCCTTCACAGCCGTTTTTCACCGCCAGCATCGCCATGCTCCGGTCCGCCTCCAGGGCCAGACGGCGGAAGTCCTCCGCCGCCTCCGGGAAGCGCACGGCGGCATCTTTGCAGACGGCGTCCTGGGCGGAAAGGGCCGTGCACTTCCGCGGATTCATGCCGCTTTGCACCTGACTGCCCTCCCGGCAGGTATAGTGATACAGAACCTCCGGCCGGTAGGCTGTCCGCCGGGCCCGCTTGAGAACCCCGTAGAGGAACAGCAGGTCCTCGCTGTAAAAGATGGTCTCCTCAAAGGGGCACCGCGCCAGCAGCTCCGCACGGTAGAGCTTTCCCCAGGGCACATGGTTGAAGGGAAAGCCCCGGGCCAGACAGCGGACCGCCTCCTCCCGGGAATAGACGGCGGCGGGGCCGCTTTTCAAATCAATGCCGTCCGCCCCGCAGGCGCTGACCTCCGCTCCCGCCTCCGTCAGGCTCTCATATAGCTTTTCCAGCAAGTCCGGCTCCACCCGGTCGTCGGAATCCACAAAGGAGAGATACGCCCCCCGCGCCCGGCGGATTCCCTCATTCCGTGCGGCGGAGGGCCCCCGGTTTTCCGGGAAGTGGAAGGCCCGCACCCGGCTATCCCGGGCTTCATAGGCGTCACAGCGGCGGCCGCTTTCGTCGGTGGAGGCGTCGTCCACAAGGACAACTTCAACCTTCGGATACGTCTGGGCCAGCAGGGAATCCAGGCAGGGCTCCAGACAGCTTCCCACGTTGTACACCGGCACGATCACGCTGATCAGCGGTCTTTCCTGTTCCATTCCAAGCACCTGCCTATTCCATAACCTGCCGGTAATATTCCGCCAGCCGCTGGTGCATCCGCCGGAGGCTGAACGCCTGTTCCGCCTTCTCCCGGTTCTTCTCCGACATGCGCCGGAGCCCTTCCGCATCTCCACTGCACCGTAGAAGGGCCTCCGCCAGGGCGGGCACGTCGCCGGGCTTCACCAGAATGCCGTTTTCCTCTTCCACCACCTCCGGGATCGCCCCCACGGTGGTGCTGATGATGGCCTTGCCCGCCGCCATTCCCTCCAGGATGGCCATGGGCAGCCCCTCGTGATAGGAGGGCAGGACCACCGTGGCCGCGTCCCGCAGGCGGCGCAGCTTTTCCGCCCGGTCCATCCAGCCGGGAACGGAGATGTTCCGCTCCAGCCTCTTCTCCCGCACCAGAGCCCGGACCGCCTCCACCTCGCCGTCCCCCGCCAGACAGACGGTCAGCTCCGGGTTCAGCCGGACGGCCAGCTCCATTGCGGCGATGAGGTCATAGGTCCCCTTTCGCTCCCCCAGGCGGCCCAGCATCAAGAAGGCGTTCCGGCGCTCCGCCGGGTCCGAAACCGCCGCCTGAAGCTCCAGGGGGTCCACCCCGTTGTACAGCGTCCCACAGGCATTCATTTGAAACCGGCGCTCCAGCTCCTGCTTCCAGCCACCGGAGAGGGCCAGCACCAGATCCGCCCGGCGGAAAAAGCCGTCCACCACCCGCTTTCTCCGCCCGGTCAGCCCATCGTAAAAGGTCAGGTACTCCGCACCGTGGATGTGGACAATGGCCTTTTTCCCGGCCCGCTTCACCGTTCGCAGGTAGAAATTTTTGCGGAAGGTGCTGCCCCGCTCCGCCGTGTGGATATGGAACAGGTCGTATTTCCGATAGCAGCCGAGAAACCGGAGATACCCGTAAGCGGAATACAAAAGCCGCACCGGCAGACTCCCGTCTATGTAGGAGGGAAAGCTGTCGATCTCAAACTCCCGGCCCAAAGCCCCGCTCCCCCGGATGCCCCGGATGACCTCGGACATCCCGCCCCGGGCGCGGGTCTCGCTGGGGCCGATTTCCAAAACTCTCATGCCGTCCTCCCAACTCAAAGTGCGCGGATATCCCCGTCAATGGCACGGAGGAACGCCTCCGTGTGAGAGGTGAACCGGGCGAAGCTTCGGTCCCGGACGGCCCGCAGTGCCTCCGGCAGATGCTCCACGTCCGGACAGGCGTAAACCAGATTCATGCTGTGCAGCTGTTCCGTCAGCTCCAGCTGGTGGTCGTCCACGTGCTCGCCGTACCGGGCCAGCCGGGGAACCGCCACGGTCCTCTTCCCCCGCTTCGCGGCGTCCACCATGGTCCCCGCGCCGCCGTGGGTGATGAGGATGCCGCAGTCTTCCATCAGCTCCTCAAACCGGGCCCGTTCGCAAAACGCCTGATGGGGACAGGCGGGCACATAGCCGCTGGTCCCCGTCTGGATGAAGACCTCCTCCTGCATCAAGCCCTCCCGGATCAGCTGGTCCACTTTTTTTATCAGGCGGTCAAAGGGGAACTTCTGCGAACCCACCGTCACAAATATCATAGCCCTCACCTCAGTAAATGCCGCCCAGGTACACGGCCTTCGGGTAAAATTTCAGCAGCTCCTGCCACTGGACATAGAAACGGTCCGCAAGGGGATAGAGGAGTCTCCCCGTCAGGGTGGGCGTCTTTACCTTGGCGTAGGACTCAATGAAAAGCAGCCTTTTTCCAAACAGCTTGCTCAGCAGGCACAGCGGCACCATCGCCAGAACGCCGGTGCAGATCACCACGTCCGGCCGCTCTCTCCAGAGAATCCCCAGGGACCGGCAGGCGTTCACCGCCAGCCGGGGGAGGCAGGACCACTCCCGGCGGTTCACCTGAAGGAGATCGTAGCACCGGATTCCCTCCACCGCCGCCTTGTAGGCCGTCTTCTCCGTGACAAGGAAGCTGTCATAGCGGTCCATCAGGGGCCGCAGCATCAGCAGCTCCTCCAGATGCCCGCCGGAGGAGGAGGCAAAGCAGACCCTTGGCTTTTCCTTACGCACCGGTGTCACCTCCCGCTGTTCCCGCCGCTCCCGGAGGGAAGGGCACTCTCTCCCCCGCTCCAATGGACGCGGTATTTTTCAAGGGCCTCCTCCGCCAGCGCGTCCAGGCGGCAGGTCATGGGCACCAGGGAACAGGCAATCATGGTATAGGGGTAATAAATTGTGTTATCCGTGGCATAGAGCACGAAGCAATACACGCAGATGCCCAGAAAGAGGCAGCCCGCGTCCTTTCCCCCCTGCCGGAACCAGTAGCGCAGCCGCACCATCAGCCAGCTCCAGAGCCAGACCCAGTAGCCAATAAAGCCGATGTTCAGATACATGCGGAGGAAATCGTTGTGAATCTGCGTCTGCGTCCGCAGGGGCACGGGGGATTCCATGCCCGTAAACCACTCCACAAAGCGCTCGAATCCCGTTCCCCGGCCCATGTAGGTGAAGCTGACATCATAGTAGCGCTCCACGTTGGCGAACAGCAGCGCCCGGCTCTTTGTGTCAATTCCGAGCTGCTCCAGAGCTTCAAACAGGCCGTACCGAATCCCGGCAATGTAGAGAAAGCTGATGACCATCATCGCTCCGGCCATGCAGAGCGCCGTCTGTCTGGCGGCCTTTTCCGGCAGCAGCCTCAGAAGCAGCGCCGCAAGAACGCCCAGCCCTACGGCGGGCACGGCAATCCGCTTCAAGCCGATCAGGAAGAAGCCGATGGAGAGGGCCAGCCACAGTCCGGGATGGGGCGACGCCTTCCAATGCAGCAGCAGGTAGATGAGAAAGGGTCCGAAGGCAAAGGTCAGATCGTGGGTTTCCAGCTGTTCCATCAGCGGGCCGGTCTCCTTGCTGAATGTCAGCATCAAGGTATAGAACTCCTGCAAGAAGGTGTCCAAGCCCCCCTCATAAATTACCACCAGGCCCCCGGCAAAATTAGCAAGGCACATGGCCCCCAGGCAGTACCAGATTCCCCTTCCGCCGAACAGGTACAGCGTGGCCGCCGCCACCAGGACGGCCAGCAGCTGGGGCATCACCATGGTGACGCCGTTCCAGACCGCTGCGCTCTCCGCCCGGGTTCCCACCCAGACAGCGGAAGAAAAGACCAGGGGCACCAGACAGGGAAGCATCTGCACCGCCGTGTGGCGGGACAGAATCAGCAGACGGTCCAGCCGAACCGTCGCCGTAAAGTTCAGCAGGGCCAGGAACAAGATTGCCAGCGCACAGGGATTTTTCAGGCTCAGCTCCATGCCGCCGATAGAGAAATAGGTATCCTGGAAGAAGAACATGCCGGTAGCCAGAAGCATATACATGACCGCACACACCCCGGATTCCTCCTCCTTTCCAGCTGTTCTCTCACTTGGCCGCCGCTTTGGCGCCGGTCTGCCTGATGGCGGCGGAGAGAAGCTCCCGGATATAATAGCACTTCTCCGCCCCCGCCTGGGCAAAGCCGCTTTGCAGCTCCAGCCGGTAGCCCCGGTCCCGGGACTTTTGCTCCAGGGCCACGCCGGCCTGGAACAGCGCCGCCTCCGCCTGCTCCGCCCCCAGGGACTCCGCGAAAATCAGGTACTGTCCCGCACCGTTGTTTCCCACGAACAGCTTCTCGCAGGGCGGGAACACGGAGGTCAGAATCCCGGCAAAGTCCTTCAGCATCTGGTCGCCGGCTTCCCGGCCCAGCCGGGCGTTTTCCGTCTGCAGGTTCGCCAGTTTGCACACCACGCAGGTAAAGCTCTCCGGCAGGGGCCGCCCGTCCCGGGAGGCGATGAACTGATCGCACTTGGCCCGGTTGGGCAGGCCGTCCACCTTGTTGGTGAAGGCGTAGTATTCAATGAAGTCCTCAATCCGCCCGAAGAGCGCCGCCCCGGCGCAGCCCAGCGCGCCGAAGATCAGCACAATCAGGATGGTGAACAGCATGATGGGGAAACGCTCCGCCACCCGAACACTGGAGAGCATCCGGATGTTCTGGGCGCCCAGGAACTCGTTGTACTCGTCGTTGGTTTCGTAGTAGACGGCCTGGAGCGCGTTGATTTTCTCCGCCAGCCGTTCAATCTCCGCCTGGATTCGCTCCTGGTCCGCCTGAGAGGAGCTGGCGGGCGCTCCCGTGAAGACGCTGAGTATGTAATCGTTGTAATCTCCGTCGATTGCATTGTGCTCATAAACGGTCCGGTCCTCAATGTACTGCCTCAGCAGCACGTCGTATTCCGCCGTCCGGTCCACCGGGGTCCATCCCCCATCCTCATACCGGTCTCGGTCGTCGTAGACATTGGGCAGCACATTGTTTTGAAGCACGCTCCCGGTGCTCTCTCCGTCGGCGTTGATGGTGGGAACGCGGAACTCCCCTATGGCGCCCTCATAAGCGCCGATAATGCCGCGGAGCCGCTCCACCTCAAAGGACATGGCACTGCTGGAAATCTCAAGATTCTGGTTGCGGTTGCGGTATTTGTCCAGCAGCACATCCCGGTCCCGGGTAATCCGTCCCGCCAGAATCTCGGAGAAGAGCTGCCGGACCTCCACGTTCCGGATAAATGCAAACTCATCTTTCAGATCCTGGAAACAGCGGCCCGTCCGGCTGGAGCGAAATTCGCCGTTCCAGCCGGCCTTGTCGGAAAGGTCCTCGGTGAGATCGGTCAGGGTGTCGTCCATGACCTCCGCCATCTCCAGGTAGTCGTAGCCCTTGGTGGTGACGTCGCTGACCGGGTTTGGCGCCTGGGCGGTGTTCACATGGGTCTTTCCGTAGTAGCTCCCATACTCCTGCAAAAGCTGATTCAGCACCTTGCGGGGGTAGTCCTTCCCGTTTCCCACACCGCAGCTGAAGGACACCACGTACTGCGTCGGGTTCAGCTCAAAATCCACCTCGCCGTTGTTCAGCTTGGACTCCCGCACCTGGAGGTCCTCCTCCGTGATGACCGGCTCCACCTGGATGCCCATACGGATATCGTCGATGGTCGCCTCCGTATAGGCAATGTCCAGGGTTTTCATGGCCTGGGACACCAGATTGGTGGAATAGATCTCGGAGGGGTCGATGGCGCTTCCGTCCGGCGAAAGGCCCTCCGCCGCCCGAGACCCGGTATACTCGATCACCGTGGCGGCAGTGTACTGTTGAACGCGGAATTGGGCGGCCAGGAAAAAGACCACCCCCGCCAGAATGGAGAACCCGGCAATCACAGCCCGGTATTTTTTCAGATACCGGAATACATCCAGCTCTTTCATGCGCCATCTCCTTTCCGAGCCTTTTCTTTGCGGCCCTTCTTTTCCGGAACGGAGAGGCTGTCCCGGTACTCCCGGTAAAAGGGCTCCAGAACGGCGTTTCCGCCCCAGGCGGCGGCAAACAGCCCCGTCAGCACCAGGGCCCGCAGCGCCTCCCCCGAAAGGGAAGGTGTAAGAAAGCTCATCTGAATATACCCGTCCCGCTTCTCCTTGACATAGCTGCCGCACAGCTCCCGGCACTGGGCCGAAAGGCGGGTCAGCTCCGCCGTCAGCTCTGCGATGCGCTGGTCCGCCAGATCCCTGGGGGAGGCGCCTCCTGCGGCTCCCCCCACCTGCGTGGAGGCATAGGCGTTGTGCTCCATCTCCTCCCCCAGTCTGGTGGCGGCGGCCAGCTGCTCTTTCGCCTCGTCCGCGAAGTAGTCCACGCCCACTTTGGTTCTGGACATGTAAAATTCGTCCTCCACGTCGTAGGTGGGAATCAGCACGAAGCTAGTCATGAAGGCGTCGTACATCTGGATGGCCTCAATCCGCACATCATGGGCCGCCAGATTCTTCCTCTGGTCGGTCTCCAGGAGGCGGTTGGCGTATTGCATCCGGGACTGATAGGTGGTTTTGTTCCTGGAGAGGCCGTTTTCCAGGGCAAAGGCTTCATAACGCTCCAGTTCGATGTTGATAAAGTTGTCGATCTTCCGGGACAACGAGGCGAAGGTCTCCCCGCTCTCCGCCGCCCGGAAGCTGCCGCTTTCGCTGTTGTAGGCAGGGAGATAATTTTGCAGCTTTCGGGCCTGCATTTCCAGGAAATCCCGCACGTCCAGGTACTCCATCCCCTCCAGCTCCTGGAAGGACAGATCCAGCACGCTGTCGTTCTCCGCATAATTCCGGACAAAGCTCTCCCAGTACACATCCGCCAGAAGGTTCAGCACCCGCCGGGGCGTCGTGCGGTAGAGGGAAACCCGCTCGGAGCAGCGGACCCGGTACTCCGTGGAAATTTTCAGGGCCGACGCCTGGGTCACGTCCAGCTTCTCCTCGTCCAAAGGGGTGGACAGGGTCAGGCACTCCGACAGCTGTTCCGTGCTGAGCTTTAAATCGCCCCGCTGAATCACCTGCTCCAGAATGTGGTCGGAGAGAATGTCGGACTCATTAAACCGAGTGACGTTGGGGTTCTGCCCCCGGGCCGCCTCCTCATAGTTGAACACCATCAGCATGTCGGGGGCGTAAAGGCCCTCAGTCATTTGGGCGGCAATGCACACCAGGAAGAACAGCGCCCCCAGGGCCGCCAGCCGCCGCCGCTTTTCCGACAGGCGTCCCAGTCCGCCCCGAAGACCCAGCGCCGGCAGCTTCGCCTTCAAAATAAACAGGCGGAAGACCAGCGTGAGGCACAGCACGGCCAGATACAGCGCCAGAAGCGGCATGATTGCATGAATCAAAAGCATAGCACAGCTACTCCTTTACCTGTCTCACGGCGAAACGGCCTCCTGCCGGCCGTTGATGTCGATGACGGCCAGCTCAGGCCGGTTGTTGATTCTGGGAAGGCCGTTGTGCCCGCCCATGCCCCGGGAGACGAAAATGGTCCCGTTGGTCAGGCGATACAGCCCGCCGCTGTACCGGGGGAACAGCCCCGTGTCTCCGTGGTACAGCCCCCCCAGCAGGGGCAGCCGGACCTGACCGCCGTGGTAGTGCCCGCAGATGCCCAAATCCACCGCCCCCTCCGCCAGGGCCCCTTCGTAGAGGCCGGGATAGTGGGCGATCAGCAGCTTGAAGGCGCCGCTCTTTTCATACTCCTGAAAGAACTCCGCCCCGTAGGCGGCGTAATCCTCCGGAGACGTGGGAATCCCGCCGATCAGCAGGGGCGTCCGGTTGATCACCGCCTCCTCCGCCCGGTTGACCAGCACATGGACCCCCAGGTCCAGAAGCTGGCTTTCAATCGGGCTCCCCTGTTCGTACATCAGGTTGCTCTCGTGGTTGCCCGGGCAGTAATAGACGGGGGCGGTTTCCACCAGCCTGCCGCAGAGGCTCAGAATCACGTTCGGGTTTCCGTTTTCGGCGTTCACCATGTCTCCCGCCACGGCGATGAGATCCGGTTCCAGCGCCGCAATCTGCCGGACCAGCTCCTCATTGTCCGGGCCGAACTCCCGGTCGTGCAGGTCCGACAGCACGGCGATGCGGATATGCTCCCCGCCTGCGATTTTGGGGGAGTACAGATGGTGGAACGTCACCTCCAGCTCCTCGGAGGCCAGCCACCAGCCGCAGAGCAGCAGGGCGGCCGCCAGAACGGCGTACAAAATCCTCCGCTGACGCCGCCCGGGCCGCTTCCAGACGGCACTTTTCAGCCTGCGGGCTTTCTCTTTTACCGGCACTCGCATACCCAGTCTCCTTGTCAAGTTCATGTTCAGGTGCGTTTCACTGGCCCTCTCTCCGGAGGACCGCCCTGCCCGTCCGGAAAATCAGCTTCCAGTCCAGGAGCCAGCTCTGTTCGCGTATGTAGCGCAGGTCCATCTCCACCCAGGTGTCGAAGTCCAGGCCGTTGCGGTCGGGACTCACCTGCCAGAAACAGGTGAGCCCGGGCGTGACCGACAGCCGCTGACGCTGGTAGGGGGTGTACTCCCGCACCTCCCGGAACAGAGGCGGGCGGGGCCCCACAATGGACATATCCCCTTTCAGGATGTTCACCAACTGGGGCAGCTCATCCAGCCCCGTGGAGCGCAGAAACCGCCCCACCCGGGTGATCCGGGGATCGTCCCGGATTTTGAATACCGGTCCCTCCATCTCATTGTAAGGAAGCAGCGCTGCCAGCCGCTCCTCCGCCCCCACGCACATGGAGCGGAATTTATAGAGCCGGAACGCCTCTCCGTTCTTCCCGCACCGGACCTGAGAAAAGAAGGGCCCGCCTCTGGGATCGTCAATCACCACCGCCAGAACAATCAGCAGCAGGACAGGAAAGAGCACCACCAGCGCCAGTGCGGACAGCACCACATCCTGTACCCGCTTCACCCGCAGATACATGCGTTTTCGCCGCTCTGTCGAAATCCCGCCGACAGGCCGGGCCTCTTCGGCCTCCGTCTCCAAAGCCCTGTTCAAACCCTTTGCCGCCATGTTTTTCAACACCCCCGCATCATTCCATGACCGTTGAAATGTTTTATAATTGGGGACCGCCCGCCTTTGGGCGGTTTGGTTCATTTACAAAAAGGTGTACTTTTTTGCAAATGAATTATTTCAATAAAATTTTCCAAAAAGGGTCTTGAAAATGCTGATTTTTTTTGGTATAGTACTGCTGGATATAATCGGAGTCGTACTTGTAAAAATGTACACGTTTTAACAGATTTAACTGCGTTTTTTCCTGCATTCCTTTGCAGGAGAATGTTGTTTTTTTCAATTTTTTACCAAACGAAATTTTGCCTGGAAGGATGTACAAATATCTTACGCTTTTTGGAAAAGCAGCGCCGTTTCAGCACATTTCCGGCGCAAACAAAAGCCGGGCGGAAACATGCGGGCAGCGGCGTCCGTCTGCTCCCGCCTCTGCGGCCGATCCCGGGGAATTACGGCGCAGCTCAGCAATGACACCTTCCATCATGAAGGTGTCATTTTTCATGTAAAGCCGTGGCAGAAAAGCGCCGGAGCGGCAGATGTCCTGGAAAAATCCGGCACAAATATCCAGATAAATCCAATATGGAACCTCCCGGGGAAAACAGCTGCGCAGACTGGAAATATAGGCTTGATTTTCCCGGAGCTTTCATTTAAAATGGACCGCGTGGGCGTTTGAACCACCTAGAGCAGCCCCCAAAAATAATGAGAAACGTTCAGCGGTCCAGGAATCGCAGGGCCGCGTTGTCGTCCTGGACGGGCGTCAGCCCGCCTGCGTCCTCCGCCTTGCCCTCCCTGCCCTCGCTTCCTGTTTTCTCATGATTTCTGGGAACTGCTCTAGCAACAAGACAGGGAGGCAATCACATGAAAAAACGGATTTTAGTGGTAGACGACGACGGCATGAACCTGACGCGGACCAAGATCATCCTCGGAAAAGACTACGACGTGCTCTTAGCAAATTCCGGAATTGAAGCTCTGGTCAAGCTCAAGAGCGAGGACGTGGATCTGGTTCTCCTGGACATTGATATGCCTGAGATGAACGGCATCGAAACCTTCGAGCGCATGAAGGAATTTGCCGCAGACATCCCCGTGATCTTTTTGACGGCGTCGGGACTGGAAGAGGACGTCCAGACCGCCATCCGGCTGGGCGCGGCGAATTACCTCAAAAAGCCCTACCGGCCTCAGGAGCTGCTCAAGCGCGTCACCCCGGAGCTTGAGAAGGCATGAGACCCGAAGAACAGACAACCAGGCATCTGCTGCTGGCCATTATTGCCACGGTATTCAGCGGCATACTGGGCTTGGCTGCAATGGCCCTGTCTTGGGAATTTTGGATGCTTCCGCTGATGACGGCGGGCTGTTTCAGCATCTGGCTTCTGCACATTGCCCGGCTCGGGTCGGACACGCTTTACGAAAACCTGTGCACCGGCCTGATGATGATTGAATTCTTTTTCTTCAGCGTGCATAAAAGCAGTCTTTTCGACATCCCCGCCGTGGCCTGCGTCCTGATTCTGGCGCTGTTCATGTTGAACAAAAAATGGATTATGCACACAATCGAAGCCCTGTACCTGCTGGCCCTTCTGTATCACGGCCTGATCCTCCGGACCATCTCCCGGCAGATGGGGCTTCAAGACACTTTCCGCCTGATTCTGGGGGCTGTTGTCTTCTTTTGCGGGTCGGCGCTTGCCAGATACTGGATCAACTGCCGGAACGCCCAGCAGAAGCGCTACCAGCACATTTTTTCCGAGCTGGAGACGGCCGGAAAGCAGAACGCCCTCTTTTTGTCCAACGTGTCCCACGAGCTCCGCACGCCCATCAACATGGTCATCGGAATCAGCGAGGTGGCTCTTGGAAAGGACCTCTCCCCGGATATCCGGTCCGACATGACCTCCATCAAGCTGGCGGGAAAGCGCCTTTCCAACCAGATCAACAACATGCTGGACTACACGGAAATTGTGGAGGGTACACTGTCCCCCGCCAGGAAGGAATATATGATCACCTCGGTGCTGAACGACGTGATCACCACGACTGCGCTGCAAAGCAACCGCCAGCACCTGGAGCTGGTGTTTGACATTGATCCCAAGGTACCGGCGATTCTGGTGGGCGACGCGGAGAAAATCTCCCACGTGCTGAAAATCCTGGTGGAAAATTCCCTCAAATTCACGGAGGAGGGCGGCATCAATGTCCGCATCTCCAGCCGCCGGGAAAGCTACGGCATCAATCTGATTGTAGACATCCGCGACACCGGCATCGGCATGACCGACTCCCAGCTGTCGCAGATGTATCATGTCTTTTATCAGGCGGATTCCGGAAGCAGCCGCCTCGCGGGAGGGCTTGGGCTTGGACTCCCCATCGCCCAGGGGCTTCTGACCGCCATGGGCGGCTTTATTCATTTTAAAAGCAGCGGACAGCAGGGCCTGTCCGCCCACATTGTGCTTCCCCAGGGCGTTGCGGACGATCGGCCTTGCATCGTGCTCAACCACCCGGAGCAGCTCTGCATCGCGTGCTATTTCCGGCCGGAAAAGTACGCCTGCGACGAGGTCCGGGAATATTATGACGGGCTGATCCTGAGTCTGGTGGAGGGTCTGAGCGTCCGGGGGTACCAGACCCACAACTTTGAGGGCCTGCTCAAGCTGCAGCGCAGCCAGAAGCTGACCCACGTCTTCATCGCCCAGTCGGAATATGATGAAAACCGGGAATACTACGAAGAGCTGGCGGACTCTCTCCGCGTCATTCTGATTGCGGAAAAGGAGTTTGCCCTGTCCAGCGAGAGCAAGCTGCTCATCATACATAAGCCCTTCTCCGCCCTCTCGGTCGCAAACCTGCTGAACGGGGAGGTCGGGGAGCGCGGCTTTGCGGAGGACCAGGCCGCAGGGCGGAAGCCCTTTACCTGCGTGGGCGTCCGGGCGCTGGCGGTGGACGACGAGGAGATGAACCTGGTGGTGGCCAAGGGCGTTCTGGGCAGCTATGGAATCGAAGTGGATACCTGCCTGAGCGGAAGAGAGGCGGTGACGCAGTGCGGCAGCGTCTCTTACGACATCATCTTCTTGGACCACATGATGCCGGGCTTTGACGGCGTGGAGACTCTGAAAAAGATTCGGGAGCTCAAAAACGGCGCCTATCAGGATCTGCCGGTCATCGCGCTGACGGCAAACACGGTCAGCGGCGCAAGGGAGATGTTCCGCAGCGAGGGCTTTACGGAATTTGTTCCCAAGCCCATCGAGCGCACCGTCCTGGAGCGGGTGCTGCGGAGGGTGCTGCCCAAGAACTGCATCCGCTACAGCCCACGGTCCGCCTCCGAGGATTTCACCGGCGCCATCCAGGTCGTTCCGGCAGCTCCGACCGCCGCGGCGGCTCCGGTGGCTCCGGCGGCGGCCATGTCGGATCTGGAAACGGCCACTTCGCCGGAAACCGCCGTCGAAGAGCCCGTGATCCCCTATGACCGGCTTACCCGAATCGGCATCAACGGAGATCTGGGGCTGGACTACTGCGCCGGAGACGAGGACTTCTACCGGGAAATGTTGCGGCTGTTCTGCGTACAGAGCGCCGAGAAACGGGAGGAGATCGTCTCCTTGTATGAAAGCGCCAATTGGACGGACTATGCCATCAAGGTCCACGCGCTGAAAAGCACATCCCTGACCATCGGAGCGGAGGCGCTCTCCGCCCAGGCAAAGGGGCTGGAGCTGGCAGGGAAACGCGGCGATGCGGACTACATTCAGGAGCACCACGACGGCCTGCTGCGCGCCTATGACGAGCTCTGCGCGCACATTTCCGAGATTCAGGGTCTTCTGCCTGAAAGCTCCATGTTCTAAGGAGGGCAGACTGCGTGATTAAAAAATGGTTTGATATCATCACGGACCACAGGATCAGCCTGCGGGAGCGCATGTTCCGCATCGTGACGGGCATCTGCATGATCGCCATTGCGTTCACCCTGCCCATGGGCAGGAGCATCTGGAACATCCTGATCATGGTGGCAAGCCTCATCGCCATAGCGGTCATCGTCAAATTCAGCATCCGGAAAAAAAGAATCCAGATGGGAGCCACAGCCATTGCGGTGCTGCTGCTTACGCTGTTCCCCGTCACCTTCTTTTCCGCAGGCGGATTTTACAGCGGCGTGCCGGAGTGGTTTGTGCTCTGCTTCATTTACGTCTGCATCACCCTGCAGGGACGGCGCAGGGCCGTGTTCTTCGGGCTCTGCACGGCGGAAACCATGCTTTGCTACAGCACAGCCTTTTACTTCCCGGAAGTGGCCACGTCCAACGCCAACCACAACGCCCTGTTCGACTCCGCGCTGTCCATGATCATGGTCGGTCTGCTCACCAGCGTGCTGCTGATGTTCCTGAACAGGATGTACGAAGAGGAAAACGCCCTCTCCCAGCGGCAGAAAAAGGAAATCGAGGAGCTGAACCAGGCGGAGAACCACTTCTTCTCCAGCATGAGCCACGAGATCCGCACCCCCATCAATACCATCATCGGCTTAAACGAAATCATCCTGCGGGAGGACATTTCGGACGAGGTGGCGGAAAACGCAAGAAACATCCAGGGAGCCAGCAAGATGCTCCTCTCTCTGATTAACGACATTCTGGACATCTCCAAGATCAAATCCGGCAAAATGGAAATCACCAACGTCTCCTATGAGACGGGCGCCCTGTTCTCGGAGATCGTCAATATGATCTGGATCAAGGCCAAGGAGAAGGGGCTGGAGTTCAAGCTCCACGTGGACTCCTCCATTCCCAGCATGCTCTGCGGAGACGAGGTGCGCATCAAGCAGGTCCTGATCAACCTGCTGAACAACGCGGTGAAATACACCAGTGAAGGCTCCATCACTCTCTCCGTCCGGTGCGAGCGCCAGGGGCTCAACCGGGTGCGGGTCTGGTACTCCGTGGAAGACACCGGCCAGGGCGTGAAGAAGGAAAACATTCCCTACATTTTCAACGCCTTCCGGCGGGTGGACGAGGAGCGGAACCGCTACATTGAAGGAACCGGGCTGGGGCTGAGCATCGTCCAGCAGCTGGTGGAGCTGATGGGCGGAGAAATCAGCGTCAACAGCGTCTACACCCGGGGCTCCACCTTCATTGTCCGGCTGGACCAGGACATCGTGGACGAAAAAGAGCTGGGCACCTTCACCCTGGCCTCCCGGGCGCGGGTCCACGACGGGGAGCCTTACCAGCAGAGCTTCGAGGCGCCGGACGCCCACATTCTCGTGGTGGACGACAACGACATGAACCTGATGGTCGTCACCAAGCTGCTGGCGGAGACGAAAATCCAGATCGACACGGCGTCCAGCGGCGCCGAGTGCCTGCGGCTGACCCAGAACCACCATTACGACTGCATCCTCATGGACCACCTGATGCCGGAAATGGACGGAATCCAGTGCCTCCACGCGCTCCGCGTCCAGCCGGCGGGCCTGTGCCAGGACGTACCCGTGGTGGCCCTGACCGCCAATGCCGGCAGCGACAACCAGCTTCTCTACCGGAAGGAGGGCTTCAGCGGCTATCTTGCCAAGCCCGTCAGCGGCGCACTGCTGGAGGCCGCCGTGCTGAGCATCCTCCCCAAGGGTCTGGTGCAGCTGAACGAGGCGGCCCGGCAGTCGGATGTGGAGAAGGACATCCTGATCTTTGAGCAGGCCCAGCGGCGCTCCATTCTGGTGACGACGGACAGCGTGTGCGACCTGCCGGAGTCCCTCCGGAAGGAGTTCGGCATTTCCATATGCCCCTACTACGTCTCCACGGACGAGGGCCGCTTCCTGGACGAACAGGAGATGCAGCCGGACGAGCTGCTCCTCCATATTGCCGCGGGACGAAAGGGCGTCTCCCAGCCTCCCGAGGTGGAGGACTACGAACGGTTCTTCGCGGAGAAGCTGACGGAGGCCCAGAACGTCATCCATATCACCATGGCCCAGCATGTCAGCAAGGGCTACCAGAACGCCCTGGAAGCGGCGAAGTCCTTTGAGAACGTCACGGTGGTGGACTCCGGGCATCTCTCCAGCAGCCTGGGCCTGTCGGTGCTGTGCGCGGCCTATATGGCGGAGCATCACGGCTCAAAGGAGGACATCCTCGAAATGGTGAGGCGGATGGAGCATTTCATCTCTTCCGCTTTCATCATAAACAGCACCCATATGATGTGCCAGTCCGGGCTGCTCTCCAAGCGCATCCAGATTCTCTGCGACGCACTTTTGCTGCATCCGGTCCTGGAGCTGCGGAAAAGCCGGATGGTGGTGGGCCGCATGGAGATCGGGAGCTTTTCCCACGTGGCAAAAAAGTACGTCCGGAAAACCCTCCAGGACACCGGAAACATCGACCGGCGCATCCTGTTCATCACCTACTCCGGCATGGACGAGAAAAGGCTCCAGTATATCCAGAGTCTGGTGCAGCAGTATTGCCCGTTTGAACGGGTCTACCTGCAAAAAGCCTCTTCCGCCATCGCCAGTAACTGCGGCCCGGGGTCCTTCGGACTGCTGTTCATGCGCAGAGACGACGCCTCCCTTCCCTTTCTCCAGATTCCGAACCGGGACGGGGCGGCCTGACGGCGCGCTTCCTCAACTGCCTTCCCTGCGTAACCGGCAGGGGCGGGGGATAAAATATCCCCCGCCCCTGCTTTTTTTGCCGCCTTTCAAAAGGCCAGATCCAAGTCCACATCCCCCTGGATGCCGTTCACTCTTCCGGTATGGGAGTACTGCCACAGGTCAAAGTGGTAGTAAAAGTCCGGCACGGCGTCATATTCCGCCAGCCATAGCTCGTACTCCGTCAGATCCCGCAGGTCGTAGCGGAGATACCCCTGGGTCCGGTTGAAGTAGACCGCCGGGCAGTACCCCGCGTCCCGAATCCGCTCGCAGAAGGCAGCGGCACAGCGGGTCAGGGTCTCTCCGTCCAATCCGTCGGTGCGGGCCTCGTCCCCGGGAATGGACTCCCAGTCGAAGGCCACGGGAAAGGCCAGCTCCTGCCCATCCAGGACCTCCAGGATATAGTCCGCTTCCTCCTCCGCCTCCTCCGGCGTTATGGCCTGGGAGAAGAAGTAGATGCCCACGTCCAGTCCCGCGTCCAGGGCCCCCCGGAGATTCTGCTCAAAGGTCTTGTCCAGGAACAGCCCGCCCTCGGAATAGCCCCGGTGGCCCAGCCGAAGCATGGCGAAGTCCACGCCATCCGCCGCCACAGCCGGCCAGTCAATGTCCTTCTGGTGGGTGGACACGTCGATGCCCGCCCTGGCCCGGCGGCCGTTCCGCTCATAGACGACCCGGCCCCTTTCGTCCACGGAAAATCCGTCCTTGTCATAGGGATTGAGTGGCATTCCCTCCAGCGGCGTCAGAACCATGTCTCCAAACCGGAAAGTGACCGGCTCTTCCGCCTCCGGCTCCAGCGGAATTTCCGCCTCCCCGGTTCCCCGCAGAACCAGGAACAGCGCCCCTCCGGCCAGAACCAGCGCGGCAATGGAAAGTACCAGGGACAGAACGCTCAGCCCGTTCGCCCCTTCCCGGGGACGGGAGGGGGCCGGCCGCCGGCTGCCGGACGGACGCTCCTCGTTCAGTTGGCGGTTCCCCGGTTCCCGCTCTCTTACATCCATGCCGGATACGCTGTCGTTCATTGTCGTCTCCTCCATCCTTCGACTGTTTTCCCTAGTATACCACAAACCGGCCCCCTTGTGCACCACAAATCATAAGGATTTCATCAACCCGCATTTCATGCAAAAAAGCCCGGGTTCCCTGTCCGGGAATCCAGGCTTTTGGCGGGCGAGGCCGCCCATGTGGTCATTTTCGAATCTCCTTTGTCTGCCGGATCTGATTCTCCAGCCTCCACTCCCGGGGGGAGATGCCGTACCGCTTCTTGAAGGCCCGGGAGAAATGGAGCTGATTCGGATAACCGCAGCGGGCGGCGATGTCTCCGATGGACTTCCGGGTTCCCTTCATCAGATCAGCGGCATGGGCCAGCCGCAGGCGGATCAGGAACTCCTGAGGCGGGCAGCCCATGCTGTCCTTGAAGAGCTTGCTGAAATAGCTCCGGTTCAGCTTGCACACGTCCGCCAGCTCCTCCACGCTGAGCTCCCGCTGGTAGTTCCGCTCCATGTAATTGATGGCCTCCTGGATATAGAAGTCCTTGAGCTGAACGCCATGGAGAGCCCGCCGGGTGGAGGAGGTTTGAATCAGCAGGTCCAGGAACAAAAACAGCAGCCCCGTCAGGTAGAGGGGAGATGCGTCGGAGTGGTCCGCCATATAGAGCATGATGTCCCGGACCCTCTGCCCCTGGGCGGAGCTCTGCGGCCGGTAGACCGGCTGAGAGAGGTCCAGCCCGGCGCTCTCCACGAACTCCGAGACCCGGAGGCCGTCAAACTCCAGCCAGACGTACTTCCAGGGCTGGTTCCGGTCCGCCACGTAGGTGCTGATCTGGCCGGGACAGATCAAAAAGCCCTGGTCCGGTCCCAGGTCGTAGTCCCGGCGCATGCCGGAAGCGTCGGTGGCATCCAGGTGGCCGCGGCCGGAAACGACGTAGTGAAACAGGTAGTGGTTGCGGACGTAGGGACCGAAGGAGTGCAGGGGCGCACACTGTTCCCAGCCGTACTGATACAGCCGCAGATCCAGAAAGTTCTCGTTGGGGAAGACGGAAAAGGAGTATTCCTCCACCGAAGTCCACATCCTTTCTTGCCGCTGGAATGATTTGGACTGGATTGTATCACAGTTTTCCCGAAAAGCCAAGACAAACGGCAAAATTTCAGGATTGTTTTTCCGCAGATTCCTCTGTATAATAGGGAGGCAAAACACAGCGCAGGCCGGAAAGACCGACACGAAGGAAGTGGATTTTTATGGACAGACCCAGAGGCCGGGAAAAACATGTCACCGGCCCGGCGAAGAACGTGGAAAAGCGGGGCTCCGGCCTCGGAAGCGGCCCAGTGGGCGCAGGACGGGGCGGCCAAAGCTCCGGCGGCTCCCGCAGCGGCGGAGGTGGCAGGTCCGGCGGCGGGCTGATGAAGATTATCCTCCTGCTGGCGGTGCTGCTGCTGGGCGGCGGCGGAGGGCTGGGCGCTCTCCTGGGCGGCGTGGGAGAAGGGCTCCCCGCCCCCGTCAGTCAAAGCACCTCCTCCGGCCAGACCGGCGGTGCGGACCTCAGCGCCCTCTTCGGCAGCCTGGGGGGTGGAAGCATCTCCGGCGGCTGGGAAACCCCCGCCAACACCGGGCGGCTGGACGAGACCGTGGCCCCGGGGGCCCGGGCGAAGTACACCCAGCTGCTGGGCGGAGGGCGGGACACCGTCACCCTCATGGTCTACATGTGCGGCACGGACCTGGAGTCCCGCAGCGGAATGGGCACCGCGGACCTCCAGGAGATGCTGGCGGCGGACCTGGGGAAAAACGTGAACCTGCTGGTCTACACCGGCGGCTGCTCCGGCTGGCGGAACAATCAGGTCAGCAGCAAAACCAACCAGATCTGGCAGGTGAAAAATGGAAAGCTGGCGTGCCTGGAAAAGGACCTGGGCGCCGTGTCCATGACGGACCCCTCCACCCTGTACGGCTACATCCGCTGGTGCGAGAAGAAGTTCCCCGCCAGCCGGTACGGCCTCATCCTCTGGGACCACGGCGGAGGGTCCGTCAGCGGCTACGGCTATGACGAGAAATTCGCCTCCTCCGGGTCCATGAGCCTCTTCGGCGTGGATCAGGCCCTGAAGGACGCCGGGGTGAAGTTCGACTTCGTGGGCTTCGACGCCTGCCTCATGGCCACGGCGGAGACCGCCCTGATGGCGGCGGAGCACGCCGACTACCTCATCGCCTCCGAGGAGACGGAGCCCGGCGTGGGCTGGTACTACACGGACTGGCTCACCGCTCTGGGGAAAAATCCCTCCATGCCCACCATCGAGCTGGGACAGCAAATCGTGGACAGCTTCGTGGAGACCTGCGCCCAGAAGTGCCGGGGCCAGCTGACCACCCTCTCCGTCATCGACTTGGCCGAGCTGGAGGCCACCCTGCCCCAGGCCTTGGCGGACTTCTCCCGCTCCACCTCCCGCCTGATTGAGGCAAAGGAGTACCAGACCGTCTCCAACGCCCGGAACGGGGCCCGAGAGTTTGCCCAGTCCAGCAAGATCGATCAGGTGGATCTGGTCCATCTGGCGAAGAATCTGGGAACCAAGGAGGGCGAGGCCCTGGCGGAGGCCCTGCTGGGGGCCGTGAAATACAACCGGACCTCCTCCAACATGACCAACGCCTACGGCGTGTCCATCTACTTCCCCTACCGGAAGTCCGCCACCGTGAATCAGGCCGTGTCCACCTACCGGGCCATCGGCCTGGACGACAGCTACAGCAAGTGCATCCGGGACTTCGCCTCCATCCAGCAGGCGGGTCAGGCGGGCTCCGGTGGCAGCGGTTCCCCCCTGGGGGCGCTGATGGGTCTCTCCGGCAGCGCCTCCTCCGGCAGCGCGGACACCGTGGCCTCCCTGCTTCAGGCCGCCCTGGACAACGGCTTCTTTTCCGACCGCTCCCTGGACCTGAACAGCGTCTCCGAATACGTGGCGGACCACCGCTTCGCCGGGGAGGAGCTGACCTGGACCGCCGGAGAAGACGGAACCCCCGTCCTCCGTCTCTCCGAGGACCAGTGGAAGCTGGTCCACTCCCTGGACCTGAACCTCTTCTACGACGACGGCGAGGGCTACATCGACCTGGGACTGGACAACGTGTTTGACTTTGACGAGGTGGGGAATCTCCTTGGGAATGTGGAAAGCACCTGGCTGGCGGTAAACGGCCAGCCGGTGGCCTACTACCACGAGAGCACCGTGGACGACGGGGAGCACTATACCATCACCGGCTATGTGCCCCTGCTCCACAACGGCCATCGGGCGGAACTGCTGCTGGCCTTTGACGACGAAGCTCCCTACGGCTATGTCACCGGCGTCCGGGCCGTCTACGGCGAGGAGGAGACCGGGACCGTCGCCAAGAGCGATTCCGCCCTCCAGGAGGGGGATACCCTGGAATTTC
The DNA here is from genome assembly GCA_910583695.1 of uncultured Oscillibacter sp. GTDB lineage: Bacteria > Bacillota > Clostridia > Oscillospirales > Oscillospiraceae > Oscillibacter. The sequence goes on along the minus strand of CAJTZL010000023.1, from coordinate 12,756 downwards.
TCTGCGATTACTACGGCTACGACGGTACATACCAGGACAGCTACCTCCTGGGGGACCCCCTGACGGTTTCCGGAGAGGGCCTGACCATCTCCGACGTGCCCCTGGAGGGCGAGGTCCGGGCCACCTACCGGTTCACGGACCTCTACCAGCAGAGCTGGTGGACCCCGCCTCTCCCCTGACGGCGGCAGGACAAAACGGCGGCGGAAGCGATACGCTTCCGCCGCCGTTTTGCGCGCTTATTTCCGCCGGACCCACTTGCCGAAGAGGGTCTTTTTGTAGTTCAGCAGCTCCTCCTTGGCCTTATCGAAGTTCCCCGCCTTCTGGAGGTAGGACACGCCCTTGGGGATGTCCTCTCGCACGCCCCCCAGGCCCCGGGCGTGGATAAAGCCCCGCATGTAGTCCGCCTCCTGGTTCTGCCAGTCCACGTCGTTCAGGCACTGAAGAGCCTTTCCGTAGTCCTGGGGCGTGCCCCAGCCGTTAAAATGGCACTTAGCCAGGTAGAAAGCGCCCCAGCTGCTGCCCAGCTTGTCGTGGGCGATGGTGAGGTGGTAAACGGCCTTCGCGTAATCCTGGGGCACGCCCTCCCCCAGGAAGTAAGCCTTTCCCATATGGTTGTTGCCCCCCATGTGGTCGGGGTCCAGGGCCAGCTCCTTCTGGAAGCAGGAGACGGCGCGGGCCGAATCCTTTTCCACGCCTTTTCCGGTGGAATAGAGCCAGCCCACGTAGAACCAGCTGTCGTGATTATTGGCTGCGGCGGATTCCTGATACCAGTGAAGGGCCTCCTGAAACCGCTCCGCCTTTTTCAGCTCCTCGGCGTAGATGAACTGGTGGGTGGGGTAGCCCAGCTCCGCGCCGATCTTCCAGAGGTCCTTCGCCTTTTCCGGCTGGGGGGCGATGATGTCCTCGTCCCCCTGGGTGTAATAGCGGTTTAGGTTGTTGGCGGCATAGTGGACACCGCCCCGGAAGGCCTTCCAGAACCAGTCCTCGCACTTGGAAATCTCGCCTTTTAAGTATGCCTTAAACTCCGCGTGACTGGGGAAGGAGTCCTTGCCCTTGCCCTGAATGCGGAGGAAGTCCCACCAGAAATAGCTGTTGCCGACGACATACTGGCAGAAGGCGTCCCCCTCCCTGGCCAGGGCCTCCACCTGCTCAAAGGCCTGCCGGAGGCTCTCAAAGGGCATCTTCTTCTGAACGGAGGGGGTCAGCTCCCCGCTCCGCAGGGCCACCAGCACCCCCAGGGCGCTGCCTTGCTCCACGGACTTGTGAAGGAGCTCCGTAGCCCTCTCGTCGTCCTCCGGGAAGCCGTGGCCGCTCCAAACGTACTGGTATCCGCAGAGGCACCGGGCCAGCACACAGCTGGCGTCGCCGTCCCCAGCGGCGGAAGCCCTCTCCAAAAGGGCAAACGCCTCCTTACCCCGGCCCGTGCGGACGTTGTAATAGATGTCCTGGAGGGCCTGCTTCACTTCAGCGCTCAAAACTGCTGCCATGATGAAATCTCTCCTTTGTCAATTTGGTTTTTTAACCCGCTTCCAATCCCGGCCTCCCGGCAGGAACGCTCCGCGGGGATATCCCGTCAGCCACTCTGCCGCTTCTCTGGGCGGCATTTTTGCTATGTAAAACCCCAGCTCCTCCCCCTCGGGTCTGGTGGCCTCTACGGTACAGCGGCCGTCCAGCCTGTCTCCGGCGGTGATGCGAATCCAAAGATAGCCCGAGGCGTGGGTCAGGTCCGCAATCTGATAGGTCCCGTCCACGATGCCCTCCGCCGCCAGCCGCACATCCTCCTCCGTAAAGGTCGTGTGGGTTTCCGCCGCCCCGCTGGCATATACCAGGGACAGCTTCGCCTGGGATTTCCGCTGGTTTTGAGCCCCGCCGGTCTCGGGGGCGTCATAGACCCGCCGCAGATCCCACTCCGTCAGATCCGGAACCTCCCGGCGGAGCCAGCCCTTCAGGACCTCCTCCGCCCGCCGGGCGTCTGCCGTCAGGGCCAGGGCCAGATTCTCCCCCTCCGAGGGCGAAAGCTCCAGCAGCAGCAAAACCTTCTCCGCCGCCTCCTGCCGGACCAGACAGTCCAGGGACCGGAAGACACGGCCGCCGCTCTCCACCGGGCGGGTGGGAATCAGCTCGAAGCCGGATTCCTCCCCGCTGAGGCAGCGCTTCAGCACGTCCTCCACCAGGGCGGCGCTGACCCGGGAGGTCACTTCCCCGCCCCGGCGCTTCAAAATCATGTCCTGCGGGCCATCGCTGAGAATTTCCCGCCGGGCGGCCTCCGAGGCCCGGAGGCTCTGCTTTTGGCGAAAGTCCTGCCGGAAGGCCTCCCGTTCGCTTTCGTCCATACTCCAGAAGGCGCTCCACTGGCCGTTGGTTCCCCGCCGGGCCTCCGGAACCCGGAGGGCCAGACAGTCCGCCGCCGCCCGCAGTTCCTGGGGCTTCTTGAAATCCGTAATGTGCTTCTGCCAGCGGTCATCCACCAGCACCAGCTGCAAGACCCGGCTGGTGATGGTGCGGCCCCCTCTGTGACGGGTCCTGGTCTCGTCCACCACGAAGATGCCCCGGATGCGGTCGATCCGGCTGACCAGCTCTCCCAGAACCCACTCCTGCCCGATGCCCATGGAGTCGAACCATTTGCCGTTGGCCTCCAGGTCCTTGTCCACCATGGCAAAGAGCTCCTCCACCGGCGGGGCCTCCTCCGGGTAGGGGAGCTGGCCTCGAATGGAATTTGCCAGGGCGCTTTTCCCGGGAAAGAAGGTATCTCGGGCGCCGGTACAGCCCATGTAAATCCCCAGCAGCAGCAGTATCGCGCCGCCGCCCCCGCTGACCGCCAGGGTCATGTAATCCGAGGTCTCCCAATAGGTCCGGTCCTGCTGGAAGCCCATATAACAAACGGCGAACAGCCCGGCGGCAAGGACCAGCCACAAAAGGCCCCACAGCACCCAGCTGATCCGCCTCCGGGTCCGGCTGAGGCAATACCCCTCCTCCACACCGTGGGGGTTGTTCTTCCGCTGAATGGCCATCAAAATCAGAATGATGGGAACGGCGAACAGCCGGAGCGCCGCCGCCAGCGCGATATAGACCACCACGTTCCACGGCCAGCGTAAAAAACCGCCCTTCTTCTTTTCCATACCCCTCTGTGCCTCCTTGCGCCCCCTGGAAAACAGGGACATATACTATTTCAGATTCTACCAGTTCGGTAGGGCTTTGTCCAGTCCCCGGCAGGTTATTTTCCTGAGAAACCAGCCTTGACTTTTAACTGGGACGGCAGTATATTTGTGATAACTAACCAATACGAAAGGATGCGGTTTGCATGTTCAAGCTGTTTGGGAAAAAGACGTCCGCCTCCCCGGAGGAGCGGCTGTCGGAATGCCGGAAGAAGCGGGACTGGGCGGGCCTGTGCCGGGCGTATTACGACCTGGGCGCCGCCGCCATGGACCAGGGAGACCTGAACCATGCCCAGCTCTGGCTCCACCGGGCAGATACAATTTACAGCGCCCGAGATGAGATTTATGATAAAGTCGGCGAGCCGCTGATGGATGACTGCTCCCACCGCATCGGGCGGCTGGAGGAGGCGCACATCCTCTACAACGATGTCCCCGCCCAGGTAGAGGAGAAAGCGGCGGGGCTGGGAGACAGCCGGGTTCGGGTCTGGGGGCTGCTCTCCCTGGCCCGGCTGGTGAAGCTGGGCGACCGCCTGTCCGCCCTTCCCGGCTGCGGGGTCCTGGGGGATCTGGGCTGGGCCGTGGACACGGTGCTGGCCGCCTTCCAGGCTCCCCCCTCGGAGGAAGCCTTCAACGGCCTCAAGTCCCTCTGTGGAGCCCTTTACGAGCTGGGGGACAACACGGTCTTCTGGGGCGCGGAAGGCGAGGTGGAGGTCCCCGGCGGCGCACCCTTCCAGCTTTTCGACCTCAACGGGCTCATGGGGGTCCACCAGGAAACCGACGCCTATCTCAGCAGCCATCTGGATATGATTCTTGCCCTCAGCCAGGGGGAAGAGCCCCCTGCGCCGGAGACGGGAATTATCGCTCAATCCCTGCTTCCAGACTATTACGTTCGCACCGGCGCGGAGCGGCTGGAGGAGGTCCCACAGATCAAAGCCGAGCTGGAGCGAATCTGGAGCGATTACGAATTTGTCTGCTCCGGCCCCTCCTGGGAGGACGTGGTGGAGCGGGCCGCTCGGTACAAAGAGCTGGATATCCTGGCATAAGCGCAAAAACGGCGGAGGGCTGGTCCCTCCGCCGTTTCACCGTCTGCCCGTTTCCTTTTCAAAAGCGGCCGCCCGGCTCTCCTTATATAGAGCAGTTCCCAGAAATCATGAGAAAAAAGAAGCGAGGGCAGGAAGCACAGGGCAAAGCAGAGGACGCAGGCGGGCTGACGCCCGTCTAGGACGACAACGCAGCCCTGCGATCCCGGGACCGCTGAACGTTTCTCATTATTTTTGGGGGCTGCTCTATGTATATATGTAATAGCAGACCGGGAGCAGCGCGGAGCAAAGCGGCCTTCCAAGTACCTCAGCTCCCAAAGAACAGCCGCACCGCCAGGGCCGCCGCCGCAAAGCCCGTCAGGTCCGCCGCCAGGGCGGCGGGCACCGTATGCCGCGTTTTCGTGATCCCAGCGGAGCTAAAGTACACGGCGATGGTATAGAAGGTAGTCTCCGTACTGCCCAGCATCACCGCCGCCACCCGGCCCACGTAGCTGTCCGGCCCGTGGGAGGTCATCAGATCGCTGGCCACCGCCAGGGCCCCGTTGCCGGACACCGGGCGGACCAGCATCAGCGGCGCAGTCTCCGGCGGGATGCCCAGCAGGTCCAGCGCCGGGGCGAAGAGGCCGGACAGCCACTCCATGGCTCCGGAGGCCCGGAACATGCTCACCGCCGTCAGCAGCCCCACCAGGGCCGGGACGATGCGCAGCAGCACCGTCAGCCCCTCCTCCGCCCCATGGGTCAGGGCGGCGTATACGTCCACCCGCTTCCCCAGACCGTACATCGCCACCGCCGACAGCAGTACGGGAATCACCAGCGAGCTGAGGTTCATGCCCGTTCCCTCCCCTGGGACAGCAGCCACGCCGCCAGCAGTCCCACCGTCACCGACAGGGCCGAGGCCAGCCACACCGCCGGGAGGATGTCAAAGGGCGTTTTGCATCCGGCGGCAGAGCGGACCGAGGCGATTGTGGCCGGAATCAGCTGGATGGACGCCGTGTTCAGCACCACCAGACGGCACAGCTCATCGCTGGCCGTGCCGCCGCAGCCCCTGGCCATTCTCCGGGCGGCCCGGATGCCCAGAGGCGTGGCGGCATTGCCCAGCCCCAGAAGGTTGGCGGAGACGTTGGCGGACACCGCCGCCAGAGTCTCCGGGTCCCTGCTGGCATTGGGCAGCAGCCGCCGCAAGAGGGGCCGGAACAGCCTCGCCAGCCCCGCCGAGAGGCCGCAGACGTTCATAATTTCCATGACTCCGCTCCAGAGGCACAGCACCCCCGCCATGGAGAGGCTCAGCTCCACGGCGGACCGTGCCCCCTCCAGCGCCGCCGCCGCCACTGCATCCAGGTTCCCCGAAAGAAGACCGAAGGCCAGCGACAGCGTTACCATTCCCGTCCAGACCCATGTCATTTCCATATTTTCCCTCCAATTATTTACTTTTTCCTCCAAATTGTGAACATCTTCTTAAATTTTTCCAGGGAAGAATTGACAAACTCCGACCTTGTATGATAAGGTTACACCACCTGTTGGAAGACCCCCCGCGGTAGAAAAGGGAAAGGAGGAGAGCTATGAAATCGACTGGAATCGTAAGAAAGGTGGATGAGTTGGGCAGGATCGTGCTTCCCATCGAGATGCGGCGCACTTTGGACATTGCAGAGCGCGACGCATTGGAAATCTATGTGGAAGGTTCATCCGTTATACTCAAAAAGTACAAACCCAGCTGTATTTTTTGCGACGCTACCAAAGACATCACTCTCTTCAAGGGAAAGAGCGTGTGTCCTAAATGTATGAAGGAGCTGTCCCATGTGAACGCCTCCTGAGGCGTCGCCCTTTAAAGCGGAATATAACCGGAGTCTTGTACTTTGGAGGATCTTATTCAGGTATGCGTCAGGGGGGGAACCCCTCAATTAGGCGCATCTTAACACAACAGGGACTTTCTCCCCGCCGTGGTGGAAGACGGCGGGGGGGAGTCCCGGTTCAGTCCCAAAAAACAGCGCGGAAACCGCCGGCACCGGCAGTTCCCGCGTTTTTTGCGTTCAAATGTCCAAGGTCCGCTCCTCCCGGCCCGCCAGCGTCAGCAGTGTGGAGCGCCGGAAGCCCGCCGCCCGGGCCAGCTCCGCCGCCCGGTCGTATCCGTACACAACGGCCTCTGTGCTGTGGGCATCGGCGGTGAGGATGATCTTCCCGCCCATGTCCCGCCACGCCTTCAGAAGGAACAGGGACGGATAGGGGACGCTCCGGCAGCCTCGAAACATGGCCCCGGTGTTGATCTCCAGCAGCGTCTCCGCCGGGTCCGCTCCGTGGAGGGCCTCCAGGGCGGCGGCCTGATAGCGGAAATCCGCTTCGTCAAAAAAGCGCCCGCCCTCGTTGTACTTGGCAATCAGATCAAAATGTCCCAGGATGGTGGGCTTCTGCTCCGCCACTTGGCGCACCTCGTCGTAATACTGCCTTGCCATGCTCTGGAAATCACCCGAAAAATTTTCCCGGAGGCACCGCTCCAGGGTCTTCAAATCCCAATCCACGGCGTGCCGGTCCCCCTCCGGCCCCAACAGGTAGTGGACGCTGCCGATCCAGTAATCGAAGCCCTCCGCCGTCACGTCGGCACAGCTGTCCAGCTCAATGCCCAGCAGCACATCCATCCGCCCGGCGAACTCCCCCCGCAGGCGCAGGACCTCTTCCCGATAGACCGTCATATCCGCCGGGAGAACGCAGCCCTCGTCCTCCGGGATAGGGGTGTGGCTGTGGCCCGACGCGCCGAAGGAGACGGCCCCGGCCTCATAAGCTGCCCAGGCCATCTCCGACAGGGAATCCGTCCCGTCGCAGAGGCGGGAGTGGGTGTGGACGGAGCAGATGTTTTTCACTGCATCCGCTCCTGCTTGATCTTGTGGTCCACCACATGACGCTTTTCCAGCTCCCGAGTAACGTCCTCCACGGAAATGCCCATCTGAACCATCAGCACCATCACGTGATAGCACAGGTCGGCGATTTCATAGACCGTCTCCTCCCGGTCCTCCTTCCGCCCGGCGATGATGACCTCCGTACACTCCTCCCCCACCTTTTTGAGAATCTTGTCCAGGCCCTTCTCAAAGAGGTAGGTGGTGTAGCTGCCCTCCCTGGGGCTGGTCTTCCGCCCGGCAATGAGCCGGTACAGTCCCTCGTAGCTGAAGGGCTTCAGCTCCTCCGAGAGATGAACCGGGTGGAAAAAGCAGCTCTCCGCCCCGGTGTGGCAGGCGGGACCGTCCTTCACCACCTCCACCACCAGGGCGTCCTTGTCGCAGTCGGCGGTGATGGACACCACATGCTGGCGATTGCCGCTGGTCTCCCCCTTCCGCCAGAGCTCCTGGCGGCTCCGGCTCCAGAAGCAGGTCCGGCCCTCGTCAATGGTGATGGCCAGACTCTCGGCGTTCATATAGGCCAGGGTCAGGACCTCCTTGGTGTAGTGGTCCTGAACGATGGCGGGAATCAGGCCCCTCTCGTCAAACTTCAGCTCCATCGCGGCCCTCCTCCTGCTCCACGATGTGGAACCGGCAGTCCTGTGCGCCGTTCAGAATGGTGCCCTCCGGGTCCACCACAAAGCTCCGCTCCGGCCACAGCTCCCGAAGAATGTACAGCACGCTCTGCCGGGAGCACTCGCACAGCAGGCTGGAGTTGATGTACCCCTGGGTGTGAAGGGAGCAGGTGCACTGATGGAAAATCAGCCAGAACTCCTTCCCCGGCCGCACAATCTCCGTCTCCAGTCCTCCCATCTCCCCCAGCGACTGGAAGAAGCCGTCGATATCCCCGCCGGAACGCTCCTGCACGCACCGGTAGAAATCCAGCATTCCCATCTGGAGGCAGTTTTCCGCGCAGCTGCGGAGCAGGGTCCCCCGCTCCTCCTCCGGCAGGGCGCCCAGGCCCTCTTCAAATCCCGTGAACCACCAGCGAATCTCATTGTCCATGTTCGATACTCCTTTCCAATGTTGCAAGCGCCTTGTCACAGCCGCATCTCCACGCCCTTGCCGCGGAGAAAGCGTTTCAAATGTTTGATCTCCACCTGCTTCGTGTGGAAAATCGAAGCCGCCAGCCCCGCATCCACGCCCGGGTGGGTGAATAGCTCCGCGAAGTGCTCCATATTCCCCGCCCCGCCGCTGGCGACAATGGGCACCTTCACTCTGGCCGCCAGGACGTCCAGCATCTCCAGGTCGAAGCCCTGCCTCACCCCGTCGGTGTCGATGGAGTTCAGCACGATTTCTCCCGCGCCGTTCTCCACACCCCGGGCCGCCCACTCCATGGCGTCAATGCCGGTATCCTCCCGGCCGCCCTTGGCAAAGAGGCGGAACCGGCCCTCCACCCGCTTCACGTCCATGCTGAGGACCACGCACTGGTCCCCGTAGCGCTTGGCCGCCGCGGCGATGACAGCGGGGTCCACAATGGCCCCGGAGTTGACGCTGACTTTGTCCGCGCCGCACTTCAGCACCCGGTCAAAGTCCTCCAGGGTCCGGATGCCGCCTCCCACGGTGAGAGGAATGAAAATCTCGGAGGCCACCCGGCGGAGGATGTCCGTGAACAGCCCCCGGCCCTCGGCGGAGGCGGTGATGTCGTAAAACACCAGCTCGTCGGCCCCGGAGTCGTTGTAGAACCGGGCCAGCTCCACCGGGTCCGCCATGTCCCGGAGCCCCTCGAAGTTGGTCCCCTTCACCACCCGGCCGTCCCGCACGTCCAGACAGGGGATGATGCGCTTTGCTAACACGTCCCCACCTCCTCCAGAACGGTCCGGAGGTCCAGCCGCCCGGTGTACAGGGCCTTCCCCAGAATGGCAGCCCGGACGCCCATGCGCTCCAGCCGCCGCAGCTCCTCCAGCGTGCTCACGCCGCCGGAGGCGGTGACGTCCAGTCCCTCTATTTGGACCAGCTCCTCGTAGAGCTCCAGGTTGGTCCCCCGGCCCGCGCCGTCCCGGCTGATGTCGGTGTAGATGACGGTCTGCACGCCCGCGTCCCGGAGGCGGCGGCAGAAGTCCACGCCCCTTTCCCGGGAGAGCTCCTTCCAGCCGTTGACGGCCACATACCCGTCCCGGGCGTCCACGCCCACGGCAATCCGGTCCCCATAGGTCCGGGCCATCCGGGCGGTAAAGGTAAAATCCTTCACAGCAACGGTCCCCAGAATACACCGCCCCACTCCTAAATCCAGGTACTGGCGGATGCGCTCCTCCGTCCGGATGCCGCCGCCCGCCTCTATGTAGAGCCCCCCCTGCCGGGCGATGGCGGCGATGCTGTCGAAATTCGCCGGGGAGCCGTCCCGGGCTCCGTCCAGGTCCACCACATGGAGGTATTGGGCCCCGGCGTCCAGAAAGGCCCGGGCCTGAGCGCAGGGGTCCGCGCCGTAGACGGTCTCCTGATCGTAGTCCCCCTGGTAAAGGCGGACCACCTGCCCGCCCCGCAGGTCAATGGCTGGGAAAATCTGCATGGTATCGCTCCTCTTCTCATTCGTGGACCTTGCAGGTCAGTTCCTCCGCCTCCAGGCGGAACACCAGGGTCTTCTCCAGAACGGCCTCGTCAAAATCCCACTGCTCCCGCCCCGTGAGGCGGGTCATAATGGCGATGAGGCCCGCCCGTTTCTCCTCCGCCGTCTCAGCCGTCGTCACCGGACCGCCGCCCATGACACACCGGTAGCGGGCGGTGTAATGGCAGGCCCGGGGGCCCTCCACCAGCTCGTGGCCGCAGTCCATCTCGAAGGCGGCCCAGCCGGTTCTGCGGATCAGGTCCACCTTCCGTCCCTCCGGCGCGCTGTGGAAATAGAAGGTGTAGCGGCCCCTGGCTTCCGTGAAGCCGAAGTCCAGCGGCACCACATAGGCCCGCTCCCCGTCGCAGAGCCCCAGGCGGCAGCAATTACAGGCGGTTATGATTTCCCGGATTTTTACAGGGTCCGTAACCTCCCGGTCTTTCCTTCTCATGGCCCCTCCTCTCTTACAGCTCCGCAAAAGCCCGCAGCAGCCGCAGTCCCGCGTCCCCGGACTTCTCCGGATGGAACTGGGTTCCCCAGACGTTTCCCCGGCGCACCACGCCGGTGACGGCGGCGTTCCCGTATTGGGAAACTCCCAGGGTGCTGTCCCGGCAGTTCCGGGCGCAGAAGCTGTGGACATAGTAAACATATTCGCCGTTCCGGAAATACTTGAACAGCGGATCGTCCTTTAAAATCTCCAGGCTGTTCCAGCCCATGTGGGGCACCTTCCGGGCCTCGTCCTCCTCCCCCAGGAAGGCCACCTCGCCGGGAATCAGGCCCAGGCCGGGGTGCTCACCGTACTCAAAGCTCCGGTCAAAGAGCAGCTGCATCCCCAGGCAGATGCCAAGCAGGGGCTTTTGCTCCGCCTCCTCCAGGAGGACGGGAACCAGCCCCGTGGCGTCCAGCTTGGCCCGGGCGTCCCCAAAGGCCCCCACGCCGGGGAGGATGATCCGCTCCGCCTCCCGGAGCCGTTCCGCCCGGCAGGTGATCTCCGCCTCCACGCCCAGGGCGCGAAGGCTGGACTGCAGGGAGAATAGGTTTCCCACGCCGTAGTCCACAATGACGGTCATTTACAGCGCCCCCTTTGTGCTGGGAATCTCACCCAGGTGCCTGGGGTCCAGAGCCGCGGCCCCTTTCAGCGCCCGGCCCATGCCCTTGAAGACGGCCTCCAGAATGTGGTGGGTATTCTCCCCCGCAAGCTGCCGGATGTGGAGGGAGCCGGGGCAGTTCCGCACAAAGCCCAGCCAGAACTCCCTGGCCAGCTCCGTGTCGAAGCTCCCCACCTTGGCGGCGGGCAGGTCCACCGCCCAGCCCAGCCAGTCCCGGCCACTGAGGTCCACGGCGCAGAGGACCAGGGTCTCGTCCATAGGCAGGAGGAACTGCCCGTAGCGGACGATGCCCCGCTTGTCTCCCAGGGCCTCCTGAAAGGCCCTGCCCAGGCAGATGCCCACGTCCTCCACAGAGTGGTGGTCATCCACCCGGGTATCCCCGTGACAGGTCACGGAGAGGTCGAAGTCCCCATGCCGGGCAAAGAGCTCCAGCATGTGGTCCAGAAAGCCGCAGCCGGTGTCAATCTCCACCTTCCCGGTCCCGTCCAGATTCAGGGAGAGCCTGATCCGGGTCTCCCGGGTGTCCCGTTGAATGCTTGCGGTTCGCATGGCGCAGTCCCTCCTTATGTTCCGGCCGACAGCCGGTCAATTTGCTCCATCAGCGCCTCCATCTGCTCCCGGGAGCCGATGGTGATGCGGACGAAATCTCGAATGCGGTCCTTGTCAAACCAGCGGACCAGGATGCCGCGCTCCTTCAAGCTCCGGTACAGCTCCCCGCCGGGGAGGCGGTCCGATTTGGCAAACAGGAAGTTGGCGGAGGAGGGCAGGACGGCGAAGCCCCGGGCCTCCAGCTCCGCCGCCGTCCAGGCCCGGTTGTCCCGAACGGCCCGGCAGCAGGTCCGGAAGTAGTCCTCATCCTCCATGGCGGCGGCCCCCGCCAGCAGGGAGAGGCGGTTGACGTTGTAGGGGTTGAAGCTGTACTTCACCCGGTTCAGGTCCTCAATGAGCTCCGGGGCGCCCAGGGCGAAGCCGATCCGCCCCCCGGCCAGGGAACGGCTTTTGGACATGGTCTGCGTCACCAGCAGGTTCCCGTACTCCCGAACCAGGGGGACGCAGCTTTCTCCACCGAAGTCCACATAGGCCTCGTCCACGATGACCACCCGTCCCGGGTCCCGCTCCAGCAGCCGCCGGATGGCGGCTGTGGGGACCGTCATGCCCGTGGGGGCGTTGGGGTTGGCAAGAACCACCGTGCCGGGGAAGTCCAGGTAATCCTCCACGTTCAGGGAGAAGTCTTCCCGCAGGGGGACCCGCCGGGCCTCCAGGCCAAACAGGGCCGCCTGCGCCTCATAGAAGCCGTAGGTAATGTCGGCAAAGGCCGCGCCCCGCCCCTCTCCGCAGAAGGCTCGGAAGGCGAACGCCAGAATCTCATCGGAGCCGTTGCCAGAGATCACGTTCTCCTCGGACAGACCGTAACGCCCGGCAATGGCGGCGTTCAGCGCCCCGCAGGCGGGGTCGGAGTAGAGGCAGAGCTTCTCCGCCTCCGCCCGGCTGAGGGCGTCCAGAACCTTCGGCGAGGGCGGGAAGGGGCTCTCGTTGGTATTTAATTTAATGTATTGCTGGTCCCGGGGCTGTTCGCCGGGGGTGTAGGGGGCCAGCCGCTGGGCCTCAAGGGATAAAAACCGGCTCATAGTATCCGCCTTTCCATAAAGGGTTGACGCGCTTCCAGCGTCGGAGGGAGGGATTTCAGCCATGATGATGGCTGGTGCTTTGCACCCCCCATTTTCTCTTTTTCTTCCAGAAGAAAACGAGAAAACGGGCCGTGCACGGTCCAAAAGAGAAAAAGAAGTAACGGCCCGCGGGGGACGGGGGACCGCGGCTGAATGATCGGCGGAGCCGGAATGACTTCCCTCGCGCAATGAAATTGAGCGGGGGTTTGTCCCTCAACGAATGGACCAGCTCCCCTTTTCGCTGCCGCTCCCCTGGAGCAGGGGGGAAAGCCTCCAAAAGATGGCGGCCAGCGGAGCGTCGCCGCTCATCCGGCAC